>CAMDNF010000013.1:0-39372 GCA_945902735.1 Rhizobium sp. Q54
GGAAGCAGGTGATCAAAGCGGCCTAGGCTGCCGCGCGGCAATTGCCACCTCTCCCCTGGTGGGAGAGGAAGGGGCCCATCGCGTAGCGATGGGAAGGTGAGGGGGACCGCGCCGCGCAGAATGTCGATTGGCCGAAGATAGTTATTTGTTGGCCCTTCACCCTCCCGCTTCGCGGGTCCCTCCCTCTCCCACAAGGGGAGAGGTGGCAATTGCCGCGCGGCAGCCTAGGCCGCTTTGATCACCTGCTTCCAATAGGTGTCTTTCTTGGTGATCTTGCCGCCCTTGAGCTCCCAAATATCGACCCCGAGCCAATTGATGCGCGGGCCATTTTTCGGCGTGCCGGTGACCGTCCATTCCGAGCACACCAAAGTGCCGCTGGCGAAATGGCGAATCACCGCCCAGTTCATGTCGGGAATGTCGCGAAAGCGCTGTTCGAGCAGCGCGCGGATCTCCGCCTTGCCGTTGAGCTTGCGCCCGTCCGCATTGGGCCCGAGCGCCAGCAGCCAGACCGCGTTTTCGGCGAAATCGGCTAAAATGCCCTCGACATCATGCCGGTTGAACGCGTCGCAACAGCGCTCCACCACCGCCAATGCGTTTGTCTCGTCAGTCTTTCCCATCGTCATCACCCCTTGCCTCTTTGATTTGCCATTGGCGCCTGGACCAAACTAGGATTGCCCCGCAGTAATCGTCAACCTGTGGAGGCAGTCATGTCCGGCACCTTGATCACCGGCGGTACCATCATCGATTGTACCGCGGGCAAGCCAAAAAAGAACACCAGCCTGTTCGTTGAGAATGGCCGCATCGCGAAAATCGGCGCGGCCGATGCCGTGAAAGCATTTGCGACAAAACGCGGCCCGCACAAGACGATCGATGCGAGCGGCATGACCGTCATGCCCGGCCTGATCGACGCGCATTGTCATGTCTCTTATGGCGATATTCTTTCGGTCGAGGAGCTCGATCTTTATGCCGGCGTCGAGTTTCGCAGCCTACGCGCCGCGTATAATGTGAAGAAGATTCTTCGCGCCGGCGTCACTGCGATTTGCGATCCGGGTTCGACCTGGAATATTTCAGTCGCGGTGCGCGATGCAATCAATTGCGGCATGATCGAGGGGCCGCGCATGGCCTCGGCCGGGCGCTACATCACCACCTTCAACGCGATTGGCTCGTTCTGGCCAACCTGGATGGAGCACCCGCAATCATCCTTCGCGGTTTTGTGCAACACGCGCGATGAAATGATCACCGAGGTACGCCGCGAGGTGAAGGACGGCGTCGATATCATCAAGGTGGCCGGCGATGGCGATGCGGTGCAGAGCCACGCGCGTGAATCCGAAGGGAGCCTCTCGCCCGATGATCTCCGCGCGATCGCCGAGACGACGCATCGTCTGGGCCGGCGCTGCACCATCCACGCGCGCACCGGCGTAGTGGCGGCGGCGGCGGCCGAAGCCGGCTTCGATTGGCTGATTCACGCCTCTTACCTGAACGACGATCAACTCGCGACGATCGTGCGCAAGCGCACGCCGATCAACCCGACGCTTTCGCTGCTCGCCAACGCGGTCGATTGGGCGCCCGAGCTCGGCGCGCCCGCCGGCCTGATCGAGGCCTATAAGCGCGAGCTCGAGGCCGCGAGCCGTAGCCTATCGAAGGCCTACAAAGAAGGGGTCATGATCATGGCCGGTACTGATAGCGGCCAGGGCGCGGTGCCCTATGGTGAGTGGCACGCGCGCGAGCTTGAACACCTGATGAATTATCTCGGCATGAGCGCGATGGACGCGCTGAAGGCCGGCACGATCTACGCCGCCGTCGCGACCGGCATGCAGAACGAAATCGGCACGCTCGAAGAGGGCAAGTTCGCCGACATTCTGGTCGTCGATGGCGATCCCTTGGCCGATATTCAAGTGCTACAGGACAAGACGCGGCTCAAGGTGATCATGAAGGGCGGCGTGGTGGTGGATACCGAGACGCCATTGCCGGAGCGCACGATCTACCCATGGGAAAAGCCGATGCTTTATTGGAACGACCCGCGTCTGCCCGGCCAGGATTATGTGCGCGCGCACGCCGCCAACAAGCCAGCCTGGATGAAAAAGAAAGCGGCGCCCCGCCGCGCGGCGGAGTAGGCGCCCGGCGGGGGCCGAATCGAACCGAGGAGACCGACCATGACCATCACGGGCGGCTGTCATTGCGGTGCGATTCGGTATCAGGCCGAGGGCGACGCCATCACCCACGCGCTCTGCCATTGTACGGATTGCCGGCGCCATGCCGGGGCGCCGATGGTGGGCTGGACCATGTATCGGCTCGATGCCGTCAAGGTGACGAAGGGACAGGTGAAGATCTACGAGTCATCGGCCAATGGCCGCCGGCATTTCTGCCCTGATTGCGGCACCGGATTGTTCTACGTCAATGCGGTCATGCTGCCCGGTATCATCGACATCCAAAGCGCGACCTATGACAACCCGGATGCCGTGCCGGCACGCGTGCATATCCAAGTGGCCGAACGCATAGGTTGGATGGAGCGCGCCCACGAATTGCCCATGTTCGACCGTTACCCACCGCGAAAATAATCTTGGAAACCCAGAATAGGGTGTGAGCCGACGAGGAGCGCCTCAGGCCTTCACCGCAATCGGCGCGCGCGGCAGCGCCAGCGTGGCGACCAATCCAACCACGCCCACAATCGCCGCGATTAGAATCGCCAGCTCATAGTTTCCGTCCAAATCGTGTAGCGCGCCGGCGATATAGGGCGCGGCGAGGCCGGCAACACCATAGGCCGTGCAGACCCGACCAAGAATGGCCGGCACCCGCGCCAAATTGTAATGGCGCGCGAGCGTGACCGGATAGCACGACGTGCCGGCACCGAAAGCCGCGCCCAGCACCCCTAAAACGAGTAGACTGATCGTGGCGCTCGGCACCGCATAGAGCAGGAACAAGGGCGCCGCGGTCAGCACCGCCATGCCGATCATCACGCGCCGGCCGCCAAACACCTCGCTCAAATAGCCGGCCGTAAGCGCGCCCGCGATATAGCCAAGATTGACCACCATCGCGCCCAAATAGGTTTGGTCGGCGGCCACGCCATAATCGGCCACGATGCCGGCGGCATGGCTGATCGCGATCAAGCCACCCATGCCGAGGAGCGCGAAGTTGAGCCACATCGCGATCAAAACACGCGGCCGCTCGGTGAAGAAATTCTCGAACGGCCCCTCAATAGCCGCAGCATCGCGCACCACGGCGGCGCCGGAGAGCGTAAGCAAAATCGCGCTCACCAGGCCCGCAGCCAGCAGCACCGCCGCGATCACACTCAGCGCACCGTGCGGCCCAAGCTCGGCCAAAAGCGGCGTCACAATGCCGGGCCACACCAAGCCGCCAATCGCGAAGGATGAGGTGGCGAGCCCAAGCGCGATCGATCGGCGGATCGGCAGCTCCGTGCTCGCCGCCGCAAGACACAGGAAATAATTGATGCCGACGCCGATGCCGAACAACACGCCATAGCCGACCATCAGGGTGACATAGCTCTCGATCAAACCGGCGAGGCCGAGGCCAACACCCATCGCCCCGCACACGCCGAGCGCCACAACCGGCAGGCGCGCGAGACGAAACACGCTATCCGCCACGAACATGCCGATGGTGAAACCAAGGAGCGCGACCGAGTAGACCGCGCTCACCGCCGCGCGATCCAATCCCAGACTCTGCTCGAGCGGCACGATCAACACGCTCCAGCCATAGAGCGAGCCCGCGCAGAAATTGAGCACGATGGCGGCTACGAGCGCGAGCAAGGGCACACGGGGCATGGTGGAGGAACCGGCTCTTATGGCGAGGATCGAACGGAAGGCTCTAGAGCGTTTTCAACATGACCGGAAACACCCCCCACCCTAACCCTCCCCCTCGACGGGGGAGGTCGGCGCGGAGCGCCGGGTGGGGGCGGGAGCAATGATGCCAATTAAAATGAAGCCACACTAGGCGAGGCCCGTGCTCTGGCATCGTCTATTTCTCCGCGTCGCCGGTAAAGGCGGTGTTGTGCTTGGGAAACCGCTCATAGCCATCGAGCATGTAGTCCCAATAAAGAATCGGCAGGATCACCTTCTTGACCCACCAGCCAAGGCGCGTTTCGCGCGAGGGGTCCATCGGCCAGGTCGGCGTCACTTTGCCGCCATAGACGAACTCCGCGATGATCGCCTTGCCGCGCGCGGTCGTGAGCGGGCATGAGGCATAGCCGTCATAGGCGCCGGTTAATTCCTTGCCCTTCATCGCCGCCAATAGATTGCGCACGACGACCGGCGCTTGCTTGCGCACCGCGGCCGCGGTTTTCGAATTCGGCGTCGAGCACACATCGCCGAGCGAAAACACGTTCGGAAAGCGCACATGCCGCATGGTCTTTTGATCGACCTCAACAAAGCCGGCGGCATTGGCAAGCGGGCTGGTCCGAACCGCGGCGGGCGGGCTTTGCGGCGGCGATACGTGCAGCATATCGAACGGCACGCTCATGCGTTCGCCCTGCTTGGGGCCGCTAACGATTTCGAATGTCGCGCTCTTCCCCGGGCCATCGACCGCGACGAGGTTGTGCTGATAATGCACATTGACGCCATAACGCTCCGCCACCTTGACGAGCTGGCGCGCGAAATAGGGCACGCCGAAAATCACCGGGGCATGCACGTAATAGTCCAACGCACAATGGCTCAGCAGGTTCTTGCGACGCAAATAATCGGCGGTCAGATAGACAATTTTTTGCGGCGCGCCGGGGCATTTGAACGGCAGCGGCGGCTGGGTGAACACCGCCTTGGCGCCCTTTTTCAGATCGTCCATGCAGCGCTTGGTATAGCTCACGAAGGTCGGCGAATAATTGCTGCACACGCCGTTCTTGCCGAGCGTCGCCGAAAGCCCCTCGACCTTGTCCCAATCGAGCTTGAGCCCGGTGCACACGATCAACCACGTGTAATTGACATATTCGCCGTTCGAGAGCCTGAGCGTGTTCTGCTCGGGCTTGAATTCCTCGGCCGCGGCGCGAATCCATTTAACCCGACCGGGGATCAGCTTTGAGACCGGGCGCTTGGTCTTTGCGTGCGGGTAGAGGCCGGCGCCGACCAAGGTAAAGGCCGGCTGATAATAGTGATCCTCGGCCGGTTCGATGAGCGCGATATCCACTTTTCGTGGTGCACGCCGGCGCAAACTTGCCGCCAAGGTCATGCCGGCCGAACCGCCGCCAACGATTACGACCTGATGATGCCTCGCCGTCATCGAACCCTCCCCGCGTAAATCCAGATTTTTGTATAGGACGCTTTTCGAGCCGAACCCGTCACACGGGCACAAGTGTATCGGCCATTCGAGACGCTTCTTAGCAAGAATTACCGCTCTCTGTCTGCATGGTCGGCGTGAGCGATGGCAAGGGCCAAGAGGCGCTCGCACGATTTTTTGATGTGATCGGCACACACACGACCAACCTCCTCCACCGCGCCGAGGCGAAACAGATCGATGATGCGCTGATGTTCGGCCGTGGCATGAACGAGATAGTCGGAGAGGCTGAGCTCGATCCGAATAAAAGGCTCAAGCTGGTCGCGCGCCAGGCCGATCATGCGGCACAGGCTCTTGCGCCCGCTGGCCGCGAAAAGCCGGGCATGAAACTCGCGGTGGCAGGCCGCCCAAGCGGTCAGCGCCGCGCTTTCGCCACCGCGCGCGAGGACACTCAGCCGATCCATCTCGGCCAAAATAACCTCAAGGGCCGCGACATCTTCCGGCGTGCGCCGTCTGGTCGCCTCCACCGCGGCCAATTCCTCCAGCCGCTCGCTGATGTCGGAAATCTCGCGAATATCATCCGGCGTGATCGCGACCACGACATAGCCGCGGCGTGGGCGGAGCGCGACCAGCCCCTCGCTTTCGAGCCGCGTCAAGGCTTCGCGCACCGGCACGCGGCTGACATGGAGCGAGCGCGCGATTTCCTCCTGCCTGAGCGGCCGGCCGGCGACAAACGTGCCATCGAGGATGCGGTCGCGCAAATGCGCATAGACCACGTCAGGCAGGCTTGGCACCGGGCGTTGCTGAGGAGCGGCTGAGGTCACGGATGACTCGCGTTCGGCATTCATGGGTTGTAGATTGTATACGGTTTCGCCGGGGGGCCAACACCGCTTGAATAAAGGCGGGCCGGTCCCACCGGGCGGATAAGGGAGGGACCGATGTATGTAGGGCAGCCGATCAGGCGCCGCGAGGATTTTCGTTTCCTCACGGGCCGTGGCACGTTTGTCGACGACGTTCAGCTCACACAACCGATTTTACATACCGCGTTCGTGCGAAGCCCGCACGCTCATGCGCGGATCAAGGCCATCCGCATCACCCAGGCGCAAAAGATGCCGGGCGTGCGCGCGGTCTTGACCGGGGACGATTGGCTCAAGGCCGGCTATGGCGAGGCCGAGGGCGTGTGGCCGGTCAATGACCGCTCGGGCAAGCCGGCGCGCACCGTCAATCGGCCGTTTATTTGCGTCGACAATATGGTGCGCTGCGTCGGTGAGATCGTCGTCATGGTGGTCGCCGAAGATCGCCATCAGGCCCTCGATGCCTGCGAGGCGGTCGAGGTCGATTATGAGGCGCTGCCTGCCAATGTGGTGACCGCGAAGGCGCTCGATGCCGGCACGCCGTTGGTTCATCCCAAATTCGGCACCAATGAAGTGCTCGAATCCTATCACGGCAACCCCGATGTGGTGGCCGCCGGCTTCAAGAAAGCGCACCACATCACCAAGCTCGACGTGCCGACCAATCGCGTCACCGCCTCGCCCATCGAGCCGCGCGCCTATATGGGCCATTACGACGTGATGAACGATCGCTACACCGTATGGACGACCCATCAGGCGCCGCACATCGTGCGGCAATATTTCACTAAATCGCTGCGCATTCCCGAGCACAAACTACGCGTCGTCGCGCCCGATGTCGGCGGCGGCTTCGGCATGAAGCTCTATCATTACCCCGAGGAGCCGCTCGCGCTCTGGGGTGCGATTGTCACCGAACAACCGGTCAAGTGGACCGGCACGCGGTCCGAATGTCTGATGGGCGACACCCACGCGCGCGATCACCACACGGTCGGCGAAATGGCCTTCGACAAGGACGGCAAGATCCTCGCCATGCGCTTCAAAACCCTGGCTGCGTTCGGCGCCTATGAGAGCCAGTGGCAGGCCTCGATCACCAACGCCTACCACTTCACCATGCTCTCGCTCGCCTATGACATTCCCGGCATCTTCACCGAGGTGAAGGGCGTCTATACCAATTGCACGCCGGTCGATGCCTATCGCGGCGCCGGCCGCCCCGAGACCGTCTATCAGGTCGAACGCTTGATCGAGAACGGCGCGAAGGAAATGGGCATGGACCCCTTCGTGCTGCGCGAGAAAAACGCGATCAGGCCCGAGAAAATTCCTTACACGACGGCCATCGGCATCACCTACGACTCAGGCGATCCGCCCGAGCTGTTCCGCAAAATGCGCATCCTCGCCAAATATGACGCGCTGCGCGAGGAGCAGAAAAAACTCCGCGCCCAAGGCATTTGCATGGGCATCGGCATTTGCGGCTTCTTCGACATGGCGGGCGCCGGGCCGGTGAAAATGATGAACGATCTCGGCGCCAAGATCGGCTGTTATGACGTGGCGAGCGTGCGCGTGCATCCCTCCGGCAAGGTGACCGTGTTCGCCGGCTCGCACAGCCACGGCCAGGCCCACGCCACGACCTGGACACAGATCGCGGCCGACCGCCTTGGCCTCGACATCGAGGAAATCGACCTGGTCGAAGGCGATACCGATCGTGTGCCCTTCGGCATCGGCACGTGGGGCTCGCGTTCGCTCTCGACTGCCGGCATGGCGGTGGTCGTGGCGTGCGATCGTGTGATCGAGAAAGCAAAAAAACTCGCGGCGCACATGCTCGAATGCGCACCGACCGATTTGGTGATCGAGAATGGCGAATTCATCGTCAAAGGCACCGACAAAAAAATCGCCTTCGCCGATGTTTCGAACGCCGCCTATCACTCGGGCGACCGGCCCAAGGGGCTTGAGATCGGCCTTGAGGAAACCGCGTTCTACGATCCGACCGATTGCACCTACCCCTCGGCGGTGCATCTTTGCGTGGTGATCGTCGACCCCGAGACCGGGCGCGTGACCTTGCGTGATTATTTCGCGGTCGATGATGTTGGTCGCGTGATCAACCCGATGGTCTTCGAAGGTCAGGTTCATGGCGGCTGCGCGCAAGGCATCGGCCAGGCCCTGATGGAAGAGTGCGCCTATGACCCGTCATCGGGCCAATATCTCGCCGGCACGTTCATGGATTACGCCATTCCGCATTCGACCGACATCCCGTCCTTCGGCATCGAATCGCACACCACCCTGACGCCCTCGAACCCCTTGGGTGCCAAGGGCGGCGGCGAATCGGGGACGATCGGGGCACCCGCCTGCATCGCGAACGGCGTGATCGACGCGATCTGGCATTTGGGCGTGAAGCAGATCAGCCAGCCCATGATACCCAAAAAGATTTGGCATGCGTTGCAAGACGCCAAGGCCGGCCGGTAGGGAGAGCGGAACATGGCCAATACAAAAGTTTCGATGACGATCAACGGCCGCGCGGTTGCGGCCGAGGTCGATACGCGCACGCTGCTCGTCCACTTCATTCGCGAGACCAACAAACTGACCGGCACGCATGTCGGCTGCGATACCACGCAGTGCGGCGCCTGCACGGTGCATGTCAATGGCACGCGGGTGAAATCGTGCACCATTTTCGCCTGCCAGCTTGAAGGCGCGCAAATCACGACCATCGAAGGGCTTGCCAAGGGCAAGCAGCTTCACCCGATGCAAGAGGCGTTTCGCGAGCATCATGGCTTGCAATGCGGCTATTGCACGCCGGGCATGGTGATGAGCGCGATCAGCATCGCCGAGCGCTACAAGGGCAAAGCGCTCACCGAAGACGCCGTGCGTCACGAGCTTGAAGGCAATCTCTGTCGTTGCACCGGCTATCACAACATCGTCAAGGCGGTGATCGCCGGCGCCAAAGCCATGAGCGCGGGTTGAGGGAGGGCATCATGTACGCATTCAATTATCATCGTCCCTCGTCCGTCGCCGAAGCGGTTAAGCTCCTGAAGTCATCGCCCGATGGGCGCTGCCTCGCCGGCGGCATGAGCCTGATCCCGACCATGAAGCATCGGCTCGCCTCGGCGGCCGATTTGGTCGACCTCAATGGCATCAAGGAACTCGCCTACATTAAACGCGACGGCGATGCATTGGTCATCGGCGCGCTCGCGCGCCATGTCGAAATCGCCGATTCGGCCGACGTGAAAAAATCGATCCCAGCGCTGGCCGCCTTGGCAGCCAGCGTCGGCGATCCGCAGGTGCGCAATCGCGGCACGTTTTGCGGCTCGCTCTGTTTTGCCGATCCCGCGGCCGATTGTCCGGCCGGGCTGGTGGGCCTGAACGGCACGGTGCTCACCGACAAACGGCGCATCGCCGCCGATAAATTCTTCAACGGGCTCTATGAGACGACGTTGGAGAAAGGCGAGATCGTCATCGGCATCAGTTTCCCGATCCCCGAGAAAGCCGGCTGGGCCAAATTCGCCAATCTCGCCTCGCGCTTCGCCATCGCGGCCGTCATGGTGGCGAAAACCGGCGGGCAAGTGCGCGTGGCGGTGACCGGCGCCAAGGCGAGCGTCTTCCGCGTGCCCGAAATGGAAGCCGCGCTCACCAAGAACTTCTCGGCCGCCGCGCTCGATGGCATCAAGGTTTCCTCCACCGACATGAACAACGACCTGCACGGCGATGCCGACTACCGCGCACATCTCGTGGGTGTGATGGCCAAGAGAGCGGTGATCGCCGCCGGCTGACGTCGCGCCCATCGCGTTCCCGGGTGCGGGCGACCCCTCACCCGCCGCTGCGCGGCGACCTCTCCCACAAGGGGAGAGGTGAATTTCTTTGGAAGTGAACGTAGGGTTTCCGAGTTTCATGGTCGATTCCACGCCTGAATCCCTCCTTGCATTGCTCGAACGCGGCGGCTATGTCGCCGACCGGGCGCTCGCGACGTCGGTTCATCTCGCCTTATCGCTCTCGCGTCCCCTCCTCCTTGAAGGCCGCGTTGGCGTAGGCAAGACCGCGCTCGCCCGCACGCTCGCAACTGGGCTGGGCCGGCGGCTCTTGGCGCTTCATTGCCATGAAGGGCTCGACCTCGCCCATGCCGTTTATGAGTGGAACGTGCCGGCGCAGCTTTTGGAGCTCCGGCTGCTCCAGGCCGACAAATCAAAAGGCCAAGCCGCCGAGGCGCCCGATTTGTTCGACCCGCGTTATTTGATTCGCCGGCCGCTTCTAGAGGCGCTCTCGCCCGATCCCGCCGGCCCGCCGGTCTTACTGATCGATGAGGTCGATCGCGCCGACCCCGCCTTCGAGGCCTATCTCTTGGAGTTCCTCACCGATTTCGCCATCAGCGTGCCCGAGACCGGCACGATCGCAGCCGCCCAGCCGCCGATCGTGATCATCACCTCGAACCGCACACGGCCCGTGTCGGACGCGCTGAAACGCCGCTGCCTCTATCATTTCATTCCCGATCCCGACGCCGCGACCGAACGGCGCATCGTGGAGGCCCGCGCGCCGGGCGCGACCGAGCGCTTGAGCCACATGGTGGTCGAGGCGGTCAAGCGCGTGCAGCGCACCGAGAACGCCGCGCTCGGCGATGTCGCCGAGGCCATGGCCTGGACCAACACGCTTTTCCACATCGATAAGACCGAGCTTGACCCCGAGCGGGTCAGCGCGATTCTCAATCTCATCATGAAATATCAGGACGAAATGCTGCACGCCGAGGGCTCCGAGATCGGCCAGGTGGTCAAGCGCATCCGCGCTGAAGTCGACGCGCTGGAAAACGTATGAGACAGTTATTATCAACGTCATTGCCGGGCTTGACCCGGCAATCCAGTCTCCGACCAGCTTCTGGATGGCCGGGTCACGCCGCGCGGACGCGGCAGCCCGGGCATGACGGCCTGGTACTAAACTTGGCGTGCGCGTTATGAGCGCGAAGTCCCTTCCGCCGGTTGAGCCGGGCTTTAAGCTCGGCCCCAACATCATGCATTTCGCCCGCGCGCTACGGGCTGCCGGCGTGCCGGTCGGCCCCGGCAAGGTGCTGGACGCCCTCGCCGCGGTCGAAGCGGTTGGCGTGCAACGACGCGATGATTTCTACGCCGCGCTGCGCGCAACGCTCTGCGAACGGCGCGAGCATTTCGAGGTCTTTGATCAGGCGTTCAAACTATTTTGGCGCGACCCGCGCGTGGTCGAGCGCCTGCTCTCCCTCCTCTTCTCCAGGGGCCGGCAGGTTCCGCTTGAAGGTGGTAGCTCAAGCCGGCGCGTGACCGACGCGCTCTCCTCGCCCGCGAGCCGGGAGGAACGCGAAGAACCCAAAATCGAAATCGAGTTCGATGCCGCGCTGACCTATTCGCGCGATGAGGTGTTGCAAACCCGCGATTTCGAATCGATGTCGGCCGAGGAACTCGCCCAAGCCAAAGCCGCGATCCGCTTGTTGAAGCTACCCATCCAAGAAGTGCCGACGCGGCGCTTCCGGCCCGATTCGCATGGCGCGCGCATCGATATGCGGGCGACGCTGCGGGGGGCGCTCCGCGCCGGCAGCGAGGTCATGGATTTGAAGCGCAAACGCCGCGCGACGCGCCGCCCGCCATTGGTCGTGCTCTGCGATGTCTCGGGCTCGATGAGCCGCTATTCGCGCATGTTGCTGCATTTCGTGCACGCGCTGACCAATGACCGCGATCGCGTTCACGTCTTCTTGTTCGGCACGCGCCTCACTAACATTTCGCGCCAGCTCAAACACCGCGACCCCGATGTCGCGGTCGAGCGCTCGAGTGCCAGCGTCAATGATTGGTCGGGCGGCACGCGCATCGGGCGCTGTTTGGCCGAGTTCAATCGCGATTGGTCGCGTCGCATGCTGGGCCAGGGCGCACTGGTGATCTTAATCACCGACGGCTTGGATCGCGACGCGGTCGATACGCTCGGGCACGAGATCGAGCGCCTTCACCGCTCCTGCCGCCGGCTGATCTGGCTTAATCCGTTATTGCGCTATGACCAGTTCAAGCCCGAGGCCGCCGGCATCAAAACCATATTGCCGCACGTCGATGAATTCCGACCCGTGCACAACCTTAAGAGCCTGGCCGATATCGCGCGCGCTTTGAGCGAGCCTCTGCCCCGCCGCCTCGAACCCGGCAAAAGAGCGGCGTGATATTCAAAATTTAGGCCGAAGGGCGTCCCTCGCCGATCGAATATTGGCGGATGATTTCCGCCACCGTGATCCGGTAATCGTCGAAGATCTCCGCCTTGCCGAGCGCCTGCGCCTGACGATGCTTTTGCACATCATGCCATTTATCGACCGCATCGCGATCGCGCCAGAACGAGACCGAGATAAACTTGCCCTCATTGGTTACGCTGGCCGCGCGCTCGATCGAGATGAAGCCGTCGAAATCCTTGACCAACGGCGTCAGGCTCTTGGCGATATCGAAATAGCGCGCCTCTTCGCCTGGTCTGGGGCGAAACTCGAACACCACAACGATCATGCGCCCTCCTTTACCGGCGCCTCCTTGGGCGACCGGTTGACCAGATAGAGCCCGAGGAACAAAAGCGCGACCGAGCCCCAAATCAAGGCGCTCGGCGCATCGCCAAACAGAATCGCGGCCCAGCCCATGCCGCACAACGTGGCGATATAGTTGTAGGTCGAGAAGATCACCGGGCCGGCGAGCCGCAACACCTCATACATCAGCACCATGAACAGCGCGTTGACGACGAGCGCGATGAAAATGGTCCAGCTGCCATCCGCGACCGGCTCGTTGAAGAACCACCAACTGCCATCGACGGCCATGACCGGCAGGAGAAAAATCGTCGCCGCGACCAGCGCGCCGGCGCCCATTTCGACTCCGCCGGCATTGGGCGGGCGAAAACGCGCGGCCGACAGATTGGCGAACGAATAGCAAAGCGGCGCGCCGAACGCGAGGATCACCCAGGGCACCATATCGGCAGTCAATCCGCTCGCGTCTTGCAAAAGCGGCGGCACCAGCACGAGCAACACGCCAGCGAGGCTGCAGGCAATGCCGAAGGCGCGGAACCAATAGAACCGATCCATGCCGATGACGACGGCGAACACGTAAACCAAGACGGGCGTCAGGGTGAGGGTCAGGCTGATCACGCTGGCCGGTGCGTTGGGCGCCGCCGCGGCCAGAACCGAAAACGCGATCGCGAAGCCGAACAACCCGATCATGCCATAGCTGATCAGACTATCGCGCGTGAGTGGCGGCCAACGCCGACGCAGCGCGCAAATGGCCAGCAAGAGCAGTCCTGCTCCAACCACCTGCCAAAACACATAGGGAATGAATGGCACGCCCGCCGTCGTCGCAATGCGATTGAGCGACAGCACGAGGCTATAGGTGACCGCGAGCGTGACCATATAGCCGATCGCGACGATACGCCCGGTCGTGCTGCCTGGTACCGCCTGCCATTTCATGACATCGCCTTTGCCGACATTGGTGCGGTTGGCCGCGTGACCAAAAAGAGCCCAAGGCACATCAGCGCGATCGCGCCCCACACATAGGCGCTATGTTGCTCGCCGAAGATGATGATGCCCCAAATGACCGCCGACAACGTGGTCACGAAATTATTGGACGAGAACACTACGGGCCCGGCCTTGCGGATGATCAATTGGAACATCGCGAAGAAATAGGCGTTGATCGCGCCTGATATCAGCACCGACCAGCCGCCGATATTGAGCCCATTCGGAAAGAACCACCAATCGCCGACCGCCACCACGATCGGCGCCAGCATGATCGTGCCGGCGACCATAACGCCGGTCGCGATCTCGAGCGGCTCGGCCTCCTTGGGTTGAAAATAGGCGCCGCCAATGGCCGCCAAGGAGAATGACAGGGGCCCGAGAAGCGCGAACAACACCCACGCGCCCATGCCCTCTTCCGGCAGGCTCGCTTCCGGAATCAGGATCAACAACACCGCCGCGATGCCGGCGATGATGCCGCCGACGCGGATCAAATTGAAGCGATCCATCCGCAGCAGCATGGCCCAGACATAAGTGAGCAGAGGCGCGAGCGTGAGACCGATGCTCACAATGCCCGCCGGCAGTTTTTCGGCCGCGATCATGAAGATGCAATAAGGAATGGCGAGGCCGAAGGCGCCGATGGTGAGATAAACCAGAATGTGCTTCCGCGTCAGGCGCGGCCATTGGCGAAACGCCGCGCACACGATCAGCAACATGACCGTGCCGAAAGCGGTGTAGAGAAACACATAGGGCAGAAACGGAATGCCGTCTTCCGCCGCGAAGCGGTTCATCGAAAAACACGCGCCATAGGGCCCCGATGCCGCGAACAGCAAGAAAATCGGCAATAGCCGTTTACCGAGACCAGTCTGGAACAAAGGCGTCCTCGCTTTCGCGGCGTGAGGCTAATAGCCGATCGTAGGATCGACTCGGTTGAGCGGCGCAAGGCCTTTGCGAATGCGCGCCAGATTCTCGATGATTTTGCGCGCGCCCGATTCCGGATTGGTGATCGACGCGACATGCGGCGTCACGATGACGCGCGGGTGACGCCAAAACGGGCTCTCGGCCGGCAGTGGCTCCTTTCGGAACACATCGAGGATCGCGGCTTTGATCTGGCCTGAGTCGAGCGCGGCAGCGAGATCGGCCTCCACCACATGGCCGCCGCGACCAAGATTGATGAACGACGCGCCCTTCGGCAAAGCGGCCAAGGCCTCGCGATCGATCAGGCTTTCGGTATCGGGCGTCAAGGGCAACAGATTGACCAGAATCTCGGTCCGCGCGAGGAATGGTTTGAGCTGATCGCGCCCGGCAAAGACCGTAACGCCCTTGAGCGCTTTGGCCGAGCGGCTATAGCCCGCGACATCGAAGCCAAAACCGGCGAGCCGCGTCGCGGCCGCGCCGCCGAGCACGCCAAGCCCCATGATTCCGATCTTGCGCTCCCGCGCCAGAGGCTGCGGCAGCTCGACCCATTGGCCATTGCGTTGAAGCTCGAGATATTCCGGCAGCCGGCGGTGACAGGCCAGCACATGCAGCACGGCATATTCCGTCATCATCGCGGTCAGATCATCATCGACAAAGCGCGTGACCGGCACCCCATCGGGCAGCAGCGTGTCGCGCAGCAAATGATCGACGCCAGCGCCAAGCGAGGCGATCAATTTCAGATTCGGCAGGCCAAGCAATGATTCGCGCGGCGGCCGCCAGACCAGGGCGACCTCGATCTCGTCCGTGCGGCCGAGATTGGGCCAGGCCCTGACCTCAAGCTCCGGCATGAGCTTGGCAAAGGCCCGCGTCCAATCATCGGGCGAATCGACATGACTAATGAACAAAAGCGCCATGGAGCTTGCTTAGCATGGCCGCTGGCCGCCGACAAAGCCCGTGTGAGCCTTCTGAAGACAGGACATGCTATAAAATGGGGCGACTGCCAGCCGAAGCCGATTGGGGCCGATGACGAGCGAAACGGGGCGACGGTTTTGTCGAGCATGCGGCCACCCCGCTAACCCGGGTGATCGCTTTTGCGGCCAATGCGGCACGGCCCTGGCGGAAGCCAAGGCCCCCACCGAAGCGGCGCCGAGCCCATCGGCCGATTCTGGCGAACGACGGCAAGTTGCCATCCTGTTCGCCGACCTTTCGGGCTTTACCGAATTGTCGAGCGCCCGCGACCCCGAAGAGGTCCATGGCCTGCTCGAACGTTTTTTCGAGGTGGTTGACCAGACCGTCGCGCGCTTTGGCGGCACGATCGACAAACATATCGGCGACGGCGCGATGGCGTTGTTCGGCGCACCGACCGCACATGGCAATGATGCCGAGCGCGCGGTGCGCGCCGCGCTCGCCATCCATGCCGGCCTCGAAAAGCTGTCGCGCGACCTCGGCACGAAATTGCTCTGCCACATCGGCATTGCGAGCGGCGAGGTTGTCGCAAGCGATGTCGGCAGCGCGAAGAAGCGTGATTACACCGTGCTCGGCCAAGCGGTGAATTTGGCGGCGCGGCTGATGGGCGTGGCCGAGCCCGAGCAAACAATTGTATCGGAACCGGTTCATCGGGCGGTTGCCGAGCTGGTCGAGGCGGAGGCGCTGACACCAATCGCGCTCAAGGGCATCGCCGATCCGGTTTCGGCCTTTCGCATTCGCGGCATCGCGCCGGCGGGCAAGCGCCTCTCGCGTCACGCCATGGTGGGTCGGCGCACCGAGCGACGGCAGTTCGAGGCTCTGTTGACGAACACGCAAAATTCCAGGCGCGGTGCCATCCTCTTGGTGCGCGGCGAGGCTGGCATTGGCAAGACGCGCCTCACGGCTTATTTCCGCCACCGCGCGCGCAAAAAGGGCTTCGCGACCCATATCGGCCACGTACTCGATTTCGGCAGCGCGGGCGGCGAGGCGCTGGGTGCGATCGTGCGCAGCCTGTTGCGTGTGGCAACCAACGCCGACGAGGCCATGCGCCGCCAGGCCGCGGATGACGCCCTAGCGCGCCGCGATCTCGATGCCGATCAATTGCTCTTTCTCTATGATTTGCTCGACGTGCCGCTCACCGCCGCGATGCGCGCGACGCTCGATTCGATGTCGAGCGCGACCCGTAGCGAGGGCCGTAGCGCTTGTCTGGTACGAATTGCGCGCCGCCGCGCCCGCAAAAAGCCGCGCCTGATCATCGTTGAAGACGTCCACTGGGCCGACCCATCGACCTTGGAAACCCTGGCGCACCTCGCGCGCGGCGCCCGCCATTCGCCCTATTTCATGGTGATGACCACGCGGCCCGAGCGTGACCCGATTGATACCGCCTGGCGCGCGGCGGCCGGCGGCACGGCCTTTGCCACCCTCGATCTCGCGCCGCTCCTGAAGGTTGATGCCGAACGTCTCGCGGCGCGCTTCCTCGCGCCCGATAACCGCGATGCCAAGCGGTGCATCGGCCGTGCCGCCGGCAATCCCCTATTCTTGGAGCAACTTTTGCTCAGCGCGCGAGCCGGCGAGCTTGACCGCCTGCCGGGCTCGGTTCAAAGCGTGGTGCTCGCCCGCATCGACCGCCTGGAGCCGCCCGATCGGCGCACCATCCAGGCCGCCTCGGTGCTCGGCCAACGCTTCACGGCCGATGCAGTCGCGCATTTGCTCGACGTGCCGCTCACCTCGTGCGATGCACTGGTGCACCATAATTTAGTGCGCCCTGTTGGCGCCGATTTTCTCTTCGCGCATGCCTTGATCTGGGAGGGTGTTTATGGCGCGCTTTTGAAGCGCCGACGTATCGAGCTGCATCGCCGCGCCGCGTCATGGTTTGCAACCCGCGATCCGGCGCTTCGCGCTGAGCATTTGGAACGCGCCGAGGATGCCGGCGCGCCAAACGCCTATCTCGCCGCCGCGCGCCAACAGACCGAACAATATCGACACGTCGCGGCGCTTGGTTTGGCCCGACGCGGGCTCGCTTTGGCGGTGACCGAGGCACAGCGCTACGCCTTTTGTTTGCTCGAGGCCGAAATTTTACGTGAGCTTGGCCAACATCAAGACGCAGTGAAGTCGGCGAAACAGGCTTTCAAATTTGCTTTCGATGAACCTGAACAGGCCCGCGCGCTGATCAGCGTCGCCGAAGGCCTGCGCGTGCTCGACAAACTGAACGACGCGATGGTGCGGCTGCGCAAAGCGGAACGACTATTGGCCAAAGGCGATTACCCACTCGAACGGGCGCGCATTCATTTTTTGCGCGGAAATTTATATTTCCCGATGGGGCGCGTGGCCGAGTGCCTGGCCGAGCACGAGCACGCCTTGATTCAGGCCAAGTTCGCCGCCTCGATCGAGGGCGAGGTGCGCGCGCTCGGCGGCATTGCCGACGCGCTTTATGTTCAGGGGCGTTATCGCAGCGCCTATGAGAATTTCGAGCGTTGCGTGGCCCAAGCCGACGCCCATGGGTTGGGCCGCATCGTCATCGCCAACCGACCCATGTTGTGTGCCAGCGCCTCGCTCTATGGCTGGTTGGATAAGAACCGACAACACGGCGAACCGGCAATTGCCGATGCCGTGCGCGCCGGCAATAAGCGCGCCGAATTGGTGGCGCGCACGGCCTTTGCCATCGGTGAACTCGATGCGCACGCGCACGCCTCGCTCCGCGCGCAAATCGATGCCTGCTACAAAGTGCTGAAGACGATTGATGCCCCGCGCTTTTTTTATCAGGTGCAGGGCACCGAGGCGCTTCACTTGTTGCAGGCCGAGGGCCGCAGCCCGCGCGCGCTCCTCCTAATCCGTGAAGCCCTCAATGGCGCCCGCGACATTGGGCTGATGAGTTATCTCGGCGGCCTGATGCTCGTTGTGCTCGGCTACGCAACCGATGACGAGGCCGAGCGAGCGGCGGCGCTCGCCGAGGCCGAGGCGCTGATCGCCACGGGCGTGCCATTCCACAATGTTGTTCTCTTCTATTCGCTCGCGATCGAACTCTTCATCGAGCGCGGTGAATGGGATCAGGTCGAGCGCTATGCCAATACGCTTGAAGCCTCGCTCGGCCCCGAGCCCTCGCTCCGTTCGGTCCATGAGATTGCGTTGGCGCGCTGTTTGATCGCCCTCCATCGCGACGGGAAAAAGCCCGGTCTCAAAAGCTCGCTGACCAAGCTCAAGGCCGAACAAGAGAAAATAGGCAAGGTCTATTGCCGCGCCGCGATCGAGGCCGCGCTTACGGGCCTTTGAGCAAATCCCTGAGGCGATAGACCAGTTCCAAGGCGGTCTTTGGCGTCAGCTCGTCGGGATTGACCGCGCTGAGCGCGTCGATCACCGGGTTCGGCGCATTTGCCTCGCGCGATGTCGGTCGCGCGGCCGCGAACAGCGGTAGATCGTGCGCGAGCCGCGCGAGCGCGCTCGCGGGTTCGCCCGCTTCGAGTGTCGCCAGCACATCTTCGGCACGCTTGATCACCGGCGCCGGCAGACCGGCCAGCTTTGCGACATGAATGCCATAAGAGCGATCGGCAGCACCAGGCGCCACCTCGTGCAGGAAAATCACCTCGCCCTTCCATTCCTTGACGCGCATGGAATAGCAACCGAGCGAAGCCAAGCGCTCCTTCAAAGCGGTCAGTTCGTGATAGTGCGTGGCGAAGAGCGCGCGACAGCGATTCACATCGTGCAAATGTTCGAGGCTGGCCCAGGCGATCGAGAGGCCGTCGAAGGTCGCCGTGCCGCGCCCGATTTCATCCAAGATCACGAGCGAGCGCGGCGTCGCCTGATTGAGGATTGCCGCGGTCTCGATCATCTCGACCATGAAGGTCGAACGGCCGCGCGCCAAATCATCCGCCGCGCCAACCCGGCTGAACAAGCGGTCGACAATACCGATATGCGCCGCTTCCGCCGGCACGAACGAGCCCATTTGCGCCAGAATCGCGATCAGGGCATTTTGCCGGAGAAAGGTGCTTTTGCCCGCCATATTGGGGCCGGTAACCAGCCAAAGCCGCTCGCGCGAACCGAGATCGCAATCATTCGGCACAAAGCGCCCGGCATGGGCGGTGCCTGCCGCAAGCGCCTCGACCACCGGATGGCGCCCGCTTTTGATCGAGAAGGCAGTCGTTTCATCGAGGGCGGGACGAACAAAGGCGCGCTCCGCCGCGATGGTGGCGAGCCCGGCGGCAACATCGAGCGCCGCAAGCGCATTGGCCGCACGCCCGATATCCGCGCCGCACAAACCAATCTCCGCGACCAATTGATCGAAGATTTCGAGCTCAAGCGCCAGCGCTTTATCGGCGGCCTGATTGATCGCGCCTTCGAGCGTCGACAATTCTTCGGTGGCATAGCGAACCGCACCGCCCAAGGACTGACGCTGCACAAAGGGCGCTCCGATTTTCGACGCGTGCGTCGAGGTCACCTCGATGTAATAGCCGAGCACGTTGTTGTGACGGATCTTGAGCGAACCGATCCCGCTGTCGCTTCGATAGCGTGCTTCGAGCGCGGCGATCAGGCGCATGCTCTCATCGCGCAATGCGACCTGTTCATCGAGCACCGCATGATAGCCGCGCGCGACGAAGCGCCCATCGCGGGCATAATGGCCGGGCGACGCGACGAGCGCGCGCGTCAGCCGATCGACCAGCGTGTCGTGAATACCGAGCGCCTTGGCCAGCGCCATGATCGGCGGTGGGGCCAAGGCCAGCGCCCCGGTCTTCGTTGCCGCCAGCGCACTTCGGATTGCCGGTATTTCCGCCAAGCCATTCCTGATCGCGGCAAGGTCGCGCGGGCCGCCGCGCCCAAGGCTGAGGCGCGAGAGCGCGCGTTCGAGATCGGGCACGCGGCGGAGCGCACCGCGCACCGCTTCGCGCGTCGTCGTGTGATCAATGAAATAACGCACTTCATCGAGCCGCGCCTCGATCGCGCGCACATCGGTCAGCGGCGAGCCCAACCGGCCGAGCAACAAACGGGCCCCAGCGCCGGTCACGGTGCGATCGATCGCCTCCAAGAGCGAACCTATTCGGCCGCCCGAGAGCGCTTCGGTTAGTTCGAGATTGCGTCGGGTCGCGGCATCGATCGCCATGATCGCGCCTTCATCCAGCCGGTGCGGGCGCGCGAGGCGCGGCATTCGCCCCCGCTGGGTGAGCTTTAGATAGTCGATCAAGGCGCCGAGCGCGGCGATTTCGGCCCGTTCGAAATTGCCAAAACCCTCAAGCGATGCCACGGCGTAGACTTCTTTCAACCGCCGCTCGCCGGCCTGGCTATCGAACGCGGACGGTTGGAGCGGCGTCAATGCAGGCTTCCACGCCCCGAACAAATCGAACAGCGCCGGCTCCTGAAGCAAGGTGTCGGAGACCAGCAATTCGCCCGGCTGAAGCCGCGCAAGCTCGGCGGCGAGACCTTGGGCATGCACCGGCATAGAGACCATTTCGCCGGTCGACATATCGGCCGAAGCCAAGGCGAAGCGTTCGCCCACGCGCGCCAGCGCGACCAAATAATTCGGGCGCTTGGCATCGAGCAGCGCATCTTCGGTGAGCGTGCCGGGCGTGACCAGGCGCACCACGTCGCGCGCGACAACCGATTTGCTACCGCGTTTGCGGGCGAGCGCCGGATCTTCCATCTGCTCGCACACCGCGACGCGGAAGCCCTTGCGGATCAAGCGGTCGAGATAGGCATCGGCGGCATGGACCGGCACGCCGCACATCGGGATATCTTCGCCATCATGCTTGCCGCGGCGCGTCAGCGCGATATCGAGCGCCTCGGCGGCCTTGACCGCGTCATCAAAAAATAATTCGTAAAAATCACCCATCCGATAAAAGAGGAGACGATCTTGATGGTCGCGTTTCAATGCGAGGTATTGCGCCATCATGGGCGTGGTCGCGGGCATCGGCGGAGAATTTTCCGCAGGCGTCGGCGTCGCGCTCAAGGCTGAACGATCGGTCATGGCGCCCGAGGCTAGCCGAGGGCTGGGGCTTGCGCCACGCGCAAACGAGCGCAATAAGGAACGAGGCGGGTCGTAGCACCGCTCTTCGGGTGAACATGGCGGGCGAACTTAGATTTTGGCGATGGTTAGGCGCGACCTTGTTGGCGGCCGGACCGGCGGTTGTCGCCTTCGCTTTGCTCGCCGCGACGGGAGAATTATTGGCTTGGGAGGCGGCGCTGTGCGCCTTGGGCGTCACGGCCACCCTCGCCGCGTTGGTCCCTATCATTCTGGGAAGCCTCGACAAACTGGCGCTGTTTTCCAACGCGGTCTTGAAGCACATCCAGGATCACGCCGGTGGCCCGCCGCCCCCGCCGCCCATGCCTTGGGTTGGTGAACCGATCGGGGAAAGCCTTAAGCTAATCGCGCGCGCGCACGACGATGCGGTGCGGCGGCTGACCACGTCGTTTTCCGATCTCGAACACGCGCTTGAGGCATTGCCGACGCCGATTCTGCTGGTGAGCGCCGAGCGCCTCATCGTGCGCGCCAATCGAGCGGCCGAGAAATTATTAGGCGTCGGCCTCAAGGGGCGCGATTTGGCCGCCGTGTTGCGCAACGCCAATTTCCTGGAGGCTGTCCAGACGGCGGTCGATACCGGCCAAGGTGTCGACCTCGAATTCACCATGCCGATGCCGGTCGAACGCAGCCTCCTTGCGCGCATCGAGCCTTTGCCCGAGCGCGCCGCCGATGGCAGCAAGCTCGTGCTCGCGCTCCTCGATCAGACCGCCGCCCGGCGCACCGATCAGATGCGCGCGGATTTTGTCGCCAATGCCAGCCATGAAATCCTGACCCCGCTCGCGACCTTGGTTGGCTTCATCGAGACGTTAAGAGGCCCCGCGCGCGACGATCCTGAAGCACAAGAGCGTTTCCTTGCGATCATGGCGCAGAACGCCGATCGCATGGCGCGCTTGGTCGATGACTTGCTGTCGCTATCGAAGATCGAATTGAACGAGCACAGCCCGCCGATCGACCGGGTCGACCTTGAGACCGTGGTGCGGGGCGCCGCCAACAATCTCGCTTGGCAGGCGAAGAACCGTGGCGTCACGCTCGATTTTGAGCCCCCCGCCACGCCGGTCCATGTGGTGGGCGATGAGGGCGAGCTTATGTTGGCCGTTCAAAACCTGATCGGCAATGCGATCAAATATGGCCATGAGGGCGGTCGCGTCGTGATGCGCCTCGCCCACGTCTCAAGCGCGCCGGGCTCGGTCGGTTGGCGGCTCTCCGACCTGGGCTCGGTGGCGCTTTCCGTGACCGACGAGGGCGAGGGCATACCGCGCGAGCATGTGCCCCGCCTGACCGAACGCTTCTACCGGGTCGATTCCGCGCGCTCGCGCGAGCTTGGCGGCACGGGCCTTGGCCTTGCCATCGTCAAGCACATCATGAACCGCCACCGGGGCGCGCTTGGCATTGAAAGCGTGCTCGGTAAAGGCAGCGTCTTCACGCTCTATCTCGAGCCAGCGCTTCCCCCGCCATAAGAAATACGCGGCCGGTATCGCCGGTAACGCGACCGTCATAAATCTGATCATCGCCTGTCATGGAGGCCCTCTAGGGTCCGCCTCGGCCTGACCGTGATTGAACACCAGTCACGCCGAATAAGCCGGAGACGAGGTGGGACAAACATTTGCCAGAGCCCTTCGACCACCCACGCTTGTGGGATGATTAATTGCAAATGAGAATCAATCTCAATATACTGTGGCTGGTTTCAGGTGATTGCCGAGAAGGCCTGGGTGGGCGTCAAGGACACACGCCGTCGGCTCCTCGGCCGCATCAAGGCCTGGACCGGCCCTTTGGAAAGGGTTCGTTAACCATTTCACCGATATTAACCATGAATGTAGCGGCTGATGACATTGGGCCAAATCGTCCGCCGTATTTGGCAATCGGCCAGTTGAGAACTCTAGTTTTGGCAATCGGAACAGCGAGGAGCAAGACGATGAAAGATTCTATCGGCCAGCGTCGGTCGTCCTGGATGAAAGCACTTTTGGTCGGCACGGCCCTGACCGCGGTCGTGGCCTTTTCGCTCCCCGCGAGCCAAGCCCAGGCCGGCGATTCGGAAGATATCGCCGCCCTGAAGAAGGAAAACGCCGAGCTACGCGATATGGTCAAGGACCTCGCGCAGAACGTGAAGGTTCTCCAGGAATCGGTGAAGCAGACCGCCGAAGTGGTCGCCACGCCAAAGACCCCGGCCAAGATGGCGACCTCCGGCAATGAAAACGTCTCGGTTGCGATCTCCGGCCATGCCAACCGCATGTTGTTCTACGCCGATGACGGCGATCAGGCGCAGATCTTCAACGCTGACAACAAGGTTTCAACGTCTCGCTTGAACGTAACCGGCAAGGCCAAGCTCGACGACAATACGAGCGTCGGCGCCGCGATCGAGGTCGAATTGAACTCGAATCGCACCAGCTCGGTGACCATGCGGCAGGAAACCGAAAACAACAGCGGCGCCAGCCTGACCGAACGCAGGTCCGAGGTGTTTCTCGACAGCAAGACCTACGGCAAGCTCTTTTTGGGTCAGGGTCCGGTAGCGACCGATGGCGTCAGCGATATGGATTTTTCGGGCACCAACGTGATCGCCGCCTCGAGCCTCGGCGCCGACATGGGCTCGGCGCTGCTCTTCCGTCTCGAAGGCACGCCCACGTCCTCAGGCCGCACGGTCGGCAATCTGTTCGATAATTTCGATGCCAGCCGGCTTGATCGCGTTCGCTATGACACGCCCGATTTCATGGGCTTCGTCGCCAGCGCCTCCTACGCCGATGCCGACATCAGCGACTATGCGCTGCGTTTCAACCGCGAAGTCAGCGGCTACAAAGTGGGCGCGGCGATCGGCTATACCGACGCGAGCACTCAAGTGACCGGGCTTGAGACCATCAACGGATCGGCGGCGATCAAGGCTCCATTCGGCACCAGCATCCAAGGCGGCTACGCCGAGCGAAGCACGGAGACGGTTGGTCGCAATGACGCGACGTTCAGGTACGTCAAGCTCGGCCACGAATTCGCCAGTCTCGCGCCGTTCGGCGCAACCGCGTTTTCGATCGACTACGCCCAGACCGCCGATCAAGCGGTCAACAATTCCGAGGGCAATTGGTGGAATTTCGCGGCCGTGCAAAACATCAAGAAGGCCGCGACCGAGCTCTATTTCAACATCGGCCGTTACAGCGCGGACCTTCCGGGCACGCCAACGGATGATATTTTGATTGCCGGTGTCGGCGCGCGCGTGAAGTTCTAATTCTTTAGGTTCTCGACGCTTATTCGGATCAAACCTCCCAACTCAAGGGCCGCCCCTCACCGGGCGGCCCCTTTTCTTCTCTCTCAAAAGAAGCGCCGCGACTTGATCATGTCCCCGCGCTTCTAGTAAACCTCTCGCCATGAAACACCGAATCCTTGTTTTGATTCTAACGCTGACGACCCTTGGCTTGGCCGCCTGCGGCCTTGAGACCAAGCCGGGCGACCCGAATATGTTGTTGCCCAATAGCGAGCGCCCGCCAGCGGGTCCGGGCCTGTTCACCGGCGAAGACGGCGCCTTCATCATCAAGATCGACTGAGCGCGGCCCTTAGCCCTTTGCGAGCGCGGGGGCCCCTGGCCGGGGCGCCCAACCGACCGGCAAAACCCACCGCCATTCCAAGGGGGCGGGGCATAAGCCATTGATCCGTCGTTGTTTGTCAATCGGCCAATCCCCGCCGCGACGACTCCCGTCATCAAAATGTAACACGACGGTCATATATCTCCCGGAGAGTGGGTCCTAAGGTCACCTCGCGCCCTTAGACCGCACAAATTTTAAGCCGGACAGGCCCCGCCGTGGAACTCACCATATTGATCGGAGCCTTGGTCGTGCTGACGGCGCTGGCGTTCGTCTATGGGCGGCGCCGCGCGCTGATAAAAGTCGGCGGCAATGGCCGCGCTTTGCACTCCATGCCTAATTATCACGGCTGGTTCGTCGCCATCTGGTGTGGCTTACCGGCGGTGATCCTGCTCGTGCTCTGGCTGCTCCTGCGCACCACCATCCTCGAAGGCTTTATCGAAGACGCGCTAGGGCCTGAGCTCGCGAACACGGCTGCCGCCATGAAATCGGCCATGATCGACGATGTCCGCGCGCTGACCGCGGGTGAACAGATTGCCCGCGAACCGACACCCCTATTGCTTGAGGCCGCCGAGCGCTATGGCAGCCTCAAATCGACCGCCGACGCCGCGGTGTTGGTCATTGGCTTGGTCGTCGCGGGGCTTGGGCTAGGCCTGGCCTGGCGGCGGGTAGGGCCAAAACTCCGCGCGCGCAACAATGTCGAAGCGTTGATTCGCGTCGTTCTTTTTCTTTGCTCCATGGTCGCGATCATCACGACCATCGGCATCGTTCTATCGGTGCTGTTCGAATCGATGCGTTTTTTCAGCTATGTCCCGTTTTGGGATTTTCTATTCGGTGTGCAGTGGAGCCCGCAAATGGCGATCCGCACCGATCAGGTGGGCAGCTCCGGTGCCTTTGGCATTATCCCGCTGTTCGTTGGCACGCTTTACATCACCGTGATCGCGCTCCTGATCGCGATGCCGATTGGGCTGCTCTCGGCGATCTATATGGCGGAATACGCCTCGCGCCGCGTGCGCGATGTGGTCAAACCGATTCTTGAAATTCTGGCTGGCGTGCCGACCGTGGTCTACGGCTTCTTCGCGGCCTTGACCGTGGCGCCCGCGCTGCGCGACGCCGGCGCGTCGATGGGTTTGGGTATTTCGTCCGAAAGCGCGCTGGCGGCGGGCGTCGTCATGGGCATCATGATCATCCCCTTCATCTCCTCGCTCGCCGACGACGCGATCGTCGCCGTACCGCGGAGTCTCCGCGAAGGTGCCTACGCGCTCGGCGCGACCAAGGCCGAGACCGTGGTCAATGTGGTGATCCCAGCCGCGCTATCGGGCATCGTGGCGTCATTCCTGCTCGCGGTTTCGCGCGCCATTGGCGAGACCATGATCGTGGTCATGGCCGCCGGCCTGACCGCCAATTTGACCGCCAATCCGCTCGATTCCATGACAACCGTCACCGTGCAGATCGTCACACTTTTGGTCGGCGATCAGGAATTCGACAGCCCAAAGACGCTCGCCGCCTTTGCGCTCGGCCTCGTGCTCTTCGTCGCGACTCTGGTGTTGAACGTGGTGGCACTTCACGTTTCGCGCAGATATCGAGAACAATATGAGTGATCTCGGGATGAGCCTCCCCGGCGCGCCGGCCGCTTTGCCCTGGCAATTGTCGGACGCCACCACGCGGCGCGTTCGCCGGCGCAAGCGTGCCAATGTGCGCTTCCAGATTTATGGCATCGGCGCGATCATCATCGGGCTGGCCATTCTGGCCATTTTGCTAGCGTCGGTGATCGGCAAAGGCACCGGCGCCTTTGTGCAAACGCGGATCACGCTTGACGTGGCGTTTAATGAAAAAATCATCGATCCCGACGGCGCACGCGATCCCGTCAAACTTGGCCGAGCCGATTACGCGGCGCTCCTCAAAGAGGCAGTCGCGGCAAGTTTTCCCGCCGTAACCGCGCGCCAGGATAAGCGCGATCTTCAAAAATTGTTCAGCGGCGACGCGCGTTATGAATTGCGCGACATGGTGGTGAACGACCCGTCGATCATCGGCACCACACGGTCCGTCTCTCTGCTCGCGGCGAGCGATACCGATATATTCGCCAAGGGTTCGATGGCGCGTGACATGGCGGAGGGCGATCGCCGGCTGACCGACAAACAAATCGCTTGGATCGATGAATTGGCCGCCAAGAACGCCCTCGAAACGAATTTCAACTGGTCGTTCTTCACCAATGCTGATTCGCGCGCGCCTGAATCCGCCGGCATTGGCGGCGCGCTCATTGGCTCGTTCTACACGCTGCTGATCACCTTGGCCGTCTGTTTCCCTATTGGCGTGATGGCGGCGGTTTATTTGGAAGAGTTTGCACCCAAGAACCGCCTGACCGATCTCATCGAGGTCAACATCAACAATCTGGCCGCGGTACCCTCGATCATTTTTGGTCTGCTCGGCCTAGCGATTTTCATTCAAGCCTTCCATCTGCCCCGTTCGGCGCCGCTGGTTGGCGGCCTGACGCTGGCGCTGATGATTCTGCCGACCATCATCGTGGTGACACGCGCCGCGCTGAAGGCCGTGCCACCCTCGATCCGTGAGGCGGCCTATGGCGTCGGCGCCTCGCCGATCCAGGTGGTGACGCACCATGTTCTGCCCTTAGCCGTGCCCGGCATTGCCACTGGCACCATCATCGGCATGGCGCGGGCGCTTGGCGAAACCGCGCCCCTTTTGATGATCGGCATGGTTGCCTTCATCGTTGATTTTCCAGGCGGCCCGACCGACGCCGCGACAGTGCTGCCGGTCCAAATTTTCCTCTGGGCCGATAGCCCCGAGCGCGGTTTTGAGGAGAAAACGGCGGCGGGAATCATGGTCCTGCTCGCGTTTCTGATCCTGATGAACGCAATCGCCATCTACTTGCGCAAACGTTTTGAAGTACGTTGGTAGGCCAAAAATGACCGAACGGGAGCCCGACATGATGCCGGAGGCTGAGGTCGAGGCCGAAACGCCCGAGACCCAATATCGGGCGAGTTTCAGCCTGAAGACGAAAGTTGTGGCCGGCACCGGCGCGGACGCCGCGGGTTCGGCGAAGGTCACCGCGCGCGATGTCTGTGTCTTCTATGGCAAGAAGCAGGCTTTGTTTAACGTCAATCTCGATGTCGCCCAGCACAGAGTGACCGCGCTGATAGGCCCGTCGGGCTGCGGCAAATCGACCTTCTTGCGCTGCATCAATCGAATGAATGACACGATCGATGGCTGTCGGGTTCAAGGTGAGGTCCGGCTCGATGGCGTCGACGTCAATCAGAAGAACATCGACGTCGTACAGCTGCGCTCGCGCATCGGCATGGTGTTTCAAAAGCCCAACCCCTTCCCGAAATCGATTTACGAGAACGTGGCCTATGGGCCGCGCATCCACGGCCTGGCGGCCAATGGCCGGGAGCTCGATGAGATCGTTGAGCAGTCGCTGCGGCGCGCTGGATTATTCGATGAAGTGCATGATCGGCTTCACTCGCCCGGCACCAGCCTCTCGGGCGGCCAGCAGCAACGGCTTTGTATCGCGCGCGCGATCGCAATCAGCCCCGAGGTGATTTTGATGGACGAGCCGTGTTCCGCTCTCGACCCGATCGCGACCGCCAAGATCGAGGAATTGATCGACGAGCTGAGAAGCCAATTCACGATCGTGATTGTGACTCACAACATGCAGCAGGCGGCGCGCGTTTCGCAATACACCGCGTTTTTTCATCTTGGCCATCTGGTCGAGTTCGGGTCGACGGAATATATCTTTACGACCCCGACCGAAGAGCGCACGCAAGACTACATCACCGGCCGTTTTGGCTGAGCCCGCGTAACACACGAGGAACGCGCCGTGACCGATCATATCGTCAAATCCTATGACGAAGAGCTCAATCGAATGACCGGGGTCATTGCCCAGATGGGCGGCCTGGTCGAACAGCAAATTTCGGCCTCGGTCGCGGCCTTGGTACGACGCGATACCGAGCGCGCGGCCGAGATCGTGGCCATCGATCGGCGCATCGATATGTTGGAAGATGAAGTCGAGCAACTCGCGCTCCGGCTGCTCGCGCTCCGCCACCCCGTCGCCTTCGATCTTCGCCAGGTGACGACGGCGCTCAAGATCGCCAGCGATCTCGAGCGCATGGGCGATTATGCCGCCAATGTCGCCAAGCGCACCATCACGCTGTCCAAGCTCGAGCCGATTCGGCCCTCGTTCCAAATACCCCGCATCGCCGAGTTGGTGCAGGGCATGGTCAAAGATGTGCTCGATGCGTTTGTCGATCGCGACGTTGAAAAGGCGTTGTCAGTCTGGCGCCGCGATGAAGATGTCGATGCCATTTACAATAGTTTGTTCCGCGAGCTTCACACCTACATGATGGAAGACCCGCGCCACATCACGCCGTGCACCCACATGTTGTTTATCGCAAAGAATCTTGAGCGCATCGGCGATCATGCGACGAATGTCGCCGAGCAGGTGAATTTCCTGGTGCGCGGCAAAACGGTCGAGGAAGAGCGGCCGAAGGGCGACATGACCGCCTTCTCGGCGGTTCAATGACCGGCCGACAAATCAATGGGCGACCATGAAGCCCTATATCCTGATTGTCGAAGACGAGGCATCTCTGATCACCTTGTTGCGCTACAACCTCGAGAAAGAGGGCTTCGAGGTTGGCGAAGCGATCGACGGCGATGAGGCCCTGGTCATGGCACGCGAGCGCCGGCCCGATTTGATGGTGCTCGATTGGATGTTGCCCTCATTGGCCGGTATCGAAGTGTGCCGGCGTCTTCGGCGCCTGCCGGAGATCAAGAACACGCCGATCATTATGCTGACCGCGCGCGGCGAAGAGGCCGACCGTATTCGCGGCCTCGATAGCGGCGCTGACGATTATATCGTCAAGCCGTTTTCACCGACCGAGCTGATCGCGCGCATTCGCGCCGTGTTGCGCCGCTTGCGCCCCGCTTTGGCCGACGAGGCCATCACCTATCGCGATCTGAAAATGGATCTCGTCGCTCATAAAGTGACGCGCGATGGTCAAATCGTCCATCTCGGCCCGACCGAGTTTCGCCTATTGCGGCATTTTCTTGAACATCCGGGGCGGGTTTTTTCGCGCGAGCAATTGCTCGATTCGGTGTGGGGCCAAGATGTTTATTTGGAAAGCCGCACGGTGGATGTTCACGTTCGGCGTTTGCGCCAGGCGTTGAATGCGGGCGATCGGGCGGATTTGATCCGCACCGTGCGCTCCGCCGGCTATTCGCTTGACGCGAGCTGATTATCCGGCACGTCGGGGCATGGCGCCGCGCCAGGCTAAAACCATCAACAAGATGAGACCGGGGATCGCCACCACGGCGGTGAACCCAAAATAATTGACCCAGCTGGTCTCTTCGGCGAGTCTGCCGGCCGGCGCGGCGAGCACGGTGCGCGCGACCGCCGCAAGCGCGCTCAGCAGCGCGTATTGCGTGGCGGTATAGAGCAAATTGCACAGCCCACTCAAATAAGCGACGAGCGCGGCGGTGCCAATGCCGCCTGAAAAGTTCTCAAGGCCGATGGTCAACGCCAGCATACCGGTGTCATGGCCAACACCCGCCTGCACCGCGAACATGAGATTGGAGAGGAGCTGGGCGAGGCCCGCGATCCAAAGCGAGGTAAAGGTGCCGAGCCTGGCGATCATCCAACCGCCGACCGCAAGCCCCACCAACGTCGCGATAAAGCCGTAGAGCTTGCTCACGCTCGCGATTTCCGAATTGGTGAAACCCAGCTCGACCAAAAAAGGCCCGGCCATCGCGCCGGCCAGTGCGTCGCCCAGTTTGTAGAACAGCACGAACAACAAAATGACGAGCCAAAGCCGCCGATGCGTGAAATCGATCAGCGGCGCGATGACCGAATCTTTTAGGAACGCACCGAGTCTCGAAGTCGCGCTCGACACGCGCTCGGGCACCACCGGCTCGCGACAAAGGAAGACAGTGATCAACCCGATCGCAACACAGGCCGCCATCACCAGATAGACCGCCGACCAGCCGATATGATCCGCGAGGTAGAGCGCGCCGGCGCCTGAGATCAACATGCCGACGCGATAGCCGAAAACGCTGATCGCCGCGCCAGCGCCATAACGCGTGGGATCGAGGATTTCGACCCGATAGGCGTCGATCACGACGTCCTGGCTGGCCGAGACCGCCGCGACCAACAACGCGAACACGGCAAACAACCCGATGCTCTCCACCGGATCGGTCAGCGCCATGGCGATAATCGCCCCGGCCAAGATGAGCTGGGTGGCAAGCGCCCAACTGCGCCGCCGACCCAACCAACGCCCGAGCACCGGCATGGGCAGCCGATCGATCAGGGGTGCCCAGAGGAATTTGAGCGTATAGGGCAGCGTGACAACGCCGAGGAGCCCGATGGTCGTCTTGTCGATCCCAACGCGCGAGAGCCAGATCGACAGCGTGCCGAGCGTTAGCGCCAGAGGCAGGCCGCTCGAGACCCCGAGGAAAAAGATCGTCACCATGCGCCAATCGGCATAGACGCGCGCATCCTTGAGGGCGCCGCGCATCATGGCGGTCGCGCGGCCTTCAACCGGCGCTGTAGCGGGGGCTTGCGAACTGATAGTCTTGTCGGTCACGGCGCGCTTCTAGGCTCGATTCGGGTGACAGCGCTGCATCACCTGTCTAGCGTGAAGCGGCATGACTGCATAGCGGAGCAGAGGCTTTATCATGACCAAAATGCCCAAACACACCCAACCAAAGCGTTTACTGCTCGCCACCGATTTATCGCCGCGCGGCGACCGTGCCCTCGAGCGAGCGATCGAGTTGGCCGGCCATTGGCGGGCCGAGCTTCATGTCGTGAACGCGCTCGAAAACGAGCTTCTGCCAGAACCGTATATAAAACGTGAAATCGCCGCGCGGCAGAGTGAGGCCAAGGCCATGCTGGCCATGGCGACCAAGCGGTCGGGCACTAAAACGGCGGTCCATATTCCGGTCGGCGCCGCCGCCAACGCCGTGATTGAAACCGCGCGGGCCATCCGCGCCGGCCTCGTAATCATGGCGCCAGCCGGCCATACCACGCTCTCCACCGTCGTGTTGGGCTCAACGGTCGAACGCGTTTTGCGGCACGCCGATCAACCCGTTCTCGTGGTCAAACAGCGCTGCCAAGGTGCCTATCGGTCGATCGTCGTCGCGGTCGACCTGTCGGACAATTCGGCGCTCGCGCTTCGGCAAGCGCTTCGTCTTTTCCCCGATGCGCGGTTCACCGTGGTTCACGCCTTTGAAACGCCGTTTTCGGCGTTCGCGGCTGCGGGCGCCGTCGAAGCCGAGGTGCGCGCCCTGCACAACAAAGAGGTCGCGGCGCTGGTTGCGCGCGAGAGCGCCGGGGCGAAGCGCGGTGCCAAGCCCGCAAAAATCCGGCTCGTGATCGAGAAGGGCCGCGCCGACGATGTGCTCGCCCGCGAAATGGAGGTCGGCCAAACCGATCTCGTGGTGCTCGGCACCCATGGCCTGACCGGGGTGCGTCGCGCGGTGATCGGCAGCACGGCGGAACGCCTGATCGAGACCCTGCCATGCGATGTGCTGGCGGTCCGCCCGCACGGCTAGCCGGGAGGTGGGATGGCGGGTAGGCGAGACGGCGGGAATTTCACGCCGTCCGGCCAAAATTGTTTGTCTTACCCGAATGTATTAGGTAGTGTTTTGTAACTAAGCACACATTGAGGCCGAGGATTAATCGTGGGTGGGAGCACGCAAAATCCAACCAATTCCTGTCCGATGGATTATATCCTGCGGCAGCTTATGGGCCCGTGGACGACCTATATTCTTTGGGTATTGCGCAATAAGGGCCCGCTTCGCTTCGGCGCTTTGAAGAAAGAAATTCCGGGCGTCTCCGCGAAAATGTTGACCGAGCGGCTACGCACGCTCGAGCGCGGCGGCCTTATTTATCGCCACTATGTCACGACCGTGCCGCCCAAAGTGACCTATGGCCTAGCCGCACGCGGGCTTGAGCTTCAACCCGTGCTTGATTCAGTCGCGGACCTTGGGCGGCTCTGGCAACAGCAAGACAACGTCATCACCCCCACGGGTGATGCGCCGGCCGCTCCGGCGGCCCAACAAATCGCGAAATAGCACGCGACTATCGCTTCAAAGGCTTCGCGCTGACTTCGACCAAAGGCTTCAAGGCCGTCTCAGGGCGCGCGCCGAAATGCCCGATGACCTCGGCGGCGGCCAACGCGCCAAGCCGTGCGCAGCGCGCCAGATCGAATTTGTGCGTCAGACCATAGAGAAACCCGGCGGCATAAAAATCGCCCGCGCCCGTGGTATCGACCACGCGCTTGACCGGCGCCGCGTCGACCACATGAATTTCCTCACCCCGCACCACGACCGAGCCCTTTTCGCTCCGCGTCAATGCGGCGACTTCGCAATGCCCGCGCACCTGTTGCAACGCCCGGTCGAAGTCATCGACTTGGTAGAGCGAGCGAATTTCGGCCTCATTGGCAAACAGAATGTCGATGTCGTGCTCGACCAGCGCACGGAACTCGGCGCGGTGCCGGTCGACGCAAAACGCATCCGACAAGGAGAGGGCAACCTTGCGGCCCTGCTTATGGGCGTGCTGAAGCGCCTGGCGAAACGCATCCTTGGCCGCGGGCTTATCCCACAAATAGCCCTCGAGATAGGTCACCGAGGCCTTGCCGACCAACCCGGCGTCGAGATCGCCCGGCCCAAAATCGGTACTGGCGCCGAGAAAGGTGTTCATCGTGCGCTGGGCGTCGGGCGTCACCAAAATCAAACACCGCGCGGTCGCCGCGCCATGGCTGGCGAAACGGCTCTCGAAGATCACGCCCGATGCGCGAATATCATGGGCGAAGATCCGGCCAAGTTCATCATCCTTGACCTTGCCGATGTAGGCCGAGCGCGCACCGAGCGAGGCCAGCGCGACCATTGAGTTCGCCGCCGAGCCACCAGAACATTCGAGGCCCGGTCCCATTTCGCCGTAAAGCCGCTCGGCGGTCGGCTGATCGATCAGGCGCATGGCGCCCTTATCAAGGCCCTGGCGCGCGAGAAAGGCATCATCGGCGTTGGCAATCACATCGACGATGGCATTGCCGATGCCAACCACGTCGACGGCAGATTCGGTCATAACGATGACTCTCCCTTGTCCCACCCGCTTCGGGCGCCGGGACTATAGGGGCGCTATAGCGATGGGCTCAAGGCAGAACCGGCTTGTGACGTTTATCTTTGCGCAATCACCGTCAAATCATTTGTCTGGCGCGTGAGGATCGCTCTATGCTGGACCTTGTCGACGATGCGGCAGGGCACGTCGGCGATCGCAACGGCGTAGACGGCCTGAACTAGATCGGTCAGGCGCTCCTGGCTCGTTTGGCCAGGCGGGCGACGCGTCGGCGGTCGACAACAAAAGGGAGAGCGACCATGTTCCGCCGAAAGAGCAGCGATGCCGACGATTTCAAACGGGAAACGCAAGGCGCCGTGCATGCCTTTGAGGCGAGTCGAATTCGCGGCCCCGCCGCAATTCCACCGGTGCCCGTTTCGCGCGGCGGGCCCGTGGCGTTTCACCCCGATGTGCCCAATCGCCCCATGACGTCCTACATACCACCGCCAACGCCGGAGCCGATGATGCGCGACAACAGCGAGAAGCGGCTGACCGTTGGTCGCGACATTTCGCTGGCGGGCGAAATCGTCGATTGCGACCGCCTCACGATTGAAGGCATGGTCCGCGCGACGCTCTCTGACGCGCGCCTGCTTGAAATCACCAAGGGCGGCCAGTTTCATGGCACGGTCAATGTCGAAAACGCCGAGATCGCCGGAACATTTGAAGGCGAAATCACGGTACGCAATCGGCTGCACATCCATGCGTCGGGCCGCATCTTCGGCAAGGTGCGCTATGGCCACCAGCTTGAGATCGGACGTGGCGGTCGCATAACCGGCGACCTCGCGCACGATGCGGCGCTACACGAAGCCGATATCCGGCCGGTTGGGATCGTCGCCACCGACGCCAGAAGTGGCTAATCGCTGATACCGATGGGCCGGAATGCCCATGATGCCCGCACGCCGATTGCGGGCGGGTTATTGCTTGCGGTTACGCTGGCCCTGACCGCATGCGTGCCGCCGCCCGCGGTTGGACCCACATCGACGAGCACGCCGAGCGCGCGGCCTGAATTCGTGCTGGCGGCATTGCCGTCGATCACGCTGCCAGACGCTGGCCCGCTCTTACCCCGAGGCGCACCGGCCAAACCCGAACGGCTCACTGGCCTAGATCGGCCCGCTTTAGAACGCGCGATCGGTTCGCCAAGCCAGCGCCGCCGCGAAAACTCGGCGGAGGTCTGGCAATATCAGGGCGAGACCTGCGTGATGGATGTTTTTCTCTACCCGAAAAAGAACGCGCCGAACGAGCTTAGCGTCACCTATGTTGAGCTCCGGCGCCAAGGCGTCGCCCAACTAAAGCGACCGGATGAGCGGCAGCGCTGCTATGCCGAAGCGCTCGCCGGCGGACGACGCAATTTGGCAAAACCTTAGCGTCGCGCCTCGTTGCGATTGGCCGGCGACCAACCGTCGATTAACGCGCGGTCGTCTTGCCCTTGAAGCCGCAAAGATCATGCACCACGCACGCCGGGCAATTCGGCTTGCGCGCCATACAAACATAACGCCCATGCAAGATCAGCCAATGATGGGCATGGTGCTTATAGGCATCCGGCACCACCTTGAGCAATTTATCTTCAACCGCGCGCGGCGTTTTGCCCGGCGCGAGCCCGGTGCGATTGGCCAAACGAAAGACATGCGTATCGACCGCAATGGTCGGCTCGTCATAGAGCGTGTTGAGCACCACATTCGCCGTCTTGCGACCGACGCCGGGCAGTGCCTCCAACGCGTCGCGTTCCCGCGGAACCTCGCCGCCATGCATCGCCGCCAATTCGTGCGACAGCGCGATCACATTTTTCGCTTTGGCGTTGTAGAGCCCAATTGTTTTGATGTGCTGTTTCAAACCGGCTTCGCCAAGCTTGATCATTTTGGCTGGTGTATCGACCGTCTTGAATAAGTCCTCGGTCGCCTTATTGACGCCAACATCGGTCGCCTGCGCCGAAAGTACGACCGCGACCAAAAGCGTGAATGGATTTTTGTAGCGCAGCTCGGTCGTCGGATCAGGATTTTGCGCGGCGAGCCGGCGGAAAAATTCTGCGATCGCGGCGGGTTTCATGCGCCAAGTTAATCATGGTCACGCGCTGGCGGCGAGACGGATCTCGGGTTTCACCACGCCTTGGTCCGGGCTCGTGGCGGCACGCGGCAATCTGATGCGGACGGTCGTGCCGCGCCCGTACTCGCTCTCGATCGCCAGCGTCCCGCCGTGCAGTTCGGTCAGGCGTCGCGCGATCGGCAGGCCGAGACCGGTGCCCTTGTGCTTGTGCGACAGTGCATTCTCGATCTGCTCGAAGGGTTTGAGTGCGGCCGCGACGCCGCCGGGGGTCATGCCGACCCCGGTGTCGGTGACCGAGAACTCGACCTGAGTTCCGATCGGCGCTATCGCCAAGACCACCCGCCAACCGCGCGGCGTGAACTTCATGGCGTTGGACAGCAGATTGAGCAGGATCTGCTGAAGTTTCGTCTCATCCGCCGCGACGCGGGGGATCGCCGTGTTCGATTCCGCCAAAATCCAGTCGACCCCCGCTTCCGTCGCGCGTTCACGCAGCAGACGATGGCACTGCGCGGCAAGTTTTGCCGGATCGATCGACGTGATCTGAAGCTTTAACTGCCCTGCCTCGATCTTCGCCATATCGAGCAGATCATTGATCAGCGCGAGAAGGTGTTTGCCCGCGTTCCATATATCAAGGGCGTATTCGCGGTATTTCGGCTGCGTGTGGGGGCCCATCAACTCACTCGCCATGATCTCGGAAAAGCCGACGATCGCGTTGAGCGGCGTACGGAATTCATGGCTCATGCTCGCCAGGTACTCAGACTTGGCTTGGCTCGCGGATTGGACGCGCGCAACCTCCACCTGCTGGTACAGACTTTGCTTCTCTTGGCGGCGGAGCGCCGCTGTTCGCCGGGCGTATAGCACGACGAGCAGAATCACCAGGGCGGTCGCACCGAAAGCGATGAAAGCCACGCGCCAAAAGGCCGCGCGCATTAGCGTCAGATAATGTGTGAGGTCATAATAGATCTCGAAGACTCCCGTAGCCCCTCCCTCCAAGTCGTCGCTTCGGATAGACACATAGGTGGCAGCGAAGCCGGTCACCGATGGTCTATCGTCGAACTGATAGGTTTCGTCCGGATATACAATCTTGCTGAGCGTCCGGCCCTCGATCGCGGCTTGATAGCCGGCGCTATCCGCGCGGTTCTCGTTGATGCGTTTGAGATCGCTGGAGTAGAGCAGCAGGCCATTGCGCGCGAATAGTTTGACTCGGAGAATGGGGCTATCCGCCAACAGCTTCGTCATGTCGCGATGAAGCCCCGCCAGCGCATCCGGCGCGAGCGGCACGCCGCCGGTTAAGACCTCGGCGTTGATTTGGCGGCTCAGCGCAACGGCGAACAAGCCCGCCATGGCGGAGTTGTTTTTTTCCGCTATGAGGTGGAGCTCATCTATCGAGGCCGAGCGCATATTCAGGACGAGCAACGCCGACGACGCCGCCATGACGAAGGCGATCAACGCGACCAGGCGCGCCGGCCGATCCAGGGTCAATTTCGACCGCCAAAGGCTAAATCTTCGCGGCACAAAGAACCTCCCGTCTTAGGATTTGACGTCATGGTCCGCACTGACAGGCGGTATCATGCTATGCGACAATTTCTCAGTGATTGGTTAACGCCTGCCAGGCACCGCCTAAGCCAAAAATTCGTCGGCCCAACAGGATGTTAGATCGAGACAAGAGAGTGAGCGCGCGAGCGGAGATCGAAACCACCCCTCCGCGCGCAGCACTGTTCAACGCGGTATTGACGCCGAACCGCTCGCTGCCGCGCGCCGGCTTTTGGGCGGTGATAGCCGCGGTCGTCATTGTATCGACCGGTCTGGGCGTGTTCTTCGCGCTGCAAGGCGCCTGGCCCGTTTTCGGCTTTTTCGGTCTTGATATCGCGCTGCTCTATCTCGCCTTCCGCTGGAACTATCGCGCCGCGCGATTGACCGAGATCGTGCAATTGCAACCCGACGCACTACTCTTGCGGCGCGTGACCGCGCGCGGCAAACAAGCGGAATGGCGCTTCAATCCCTATTGGGTGCGGGTTGAGCTCGACGAGCCGCTCGAGCCTCAATCGAGGCTGTGCTTGGCCTCGCATGGCGATCGTGTCGAGCTTGGCGCCTTCCTCTCGCCCGAGGAACGGCTGGAGGTTGCGAACGCGCTTAAATCAGCGCTTAAAGCGTGCCGACAACCCGCTATTTAAAACCTACCACATCGGCCATCGAATAAAGCCCGGGCGGTTTGTCGCGCGCCCAAAGCGCCGCTCGCACCGCGCCGCGCGCATAGGTTTGCCGGCTCGATGCCTTGTGGGTGAGTTCGAAGCGCTCGCCATCGGCGGCGAACATCACCGTATGATCGCCAACCACATCGCCGCCCCTGAGCGTCGCATGACCGATCGCGCCGCGCTTGCGCGGCCCGGTCTGACCATCGCGCGCGCGCACCGCGACATCGTCGAAGTGCACGCCGCGCCCGCGCGCGGCCGCGCGGCCGAGCCCAAGTGCGGTGCCCGAGGGGGCGTCGACTTTTTGACGGTGGTGCATTTCGACGATCTCGATGTCGTATTCATCGCCAAGCACGCCCGCCATACGCTCGGTCAACGCCATCATCAACGTAACGCAAACGCTCATATTGGGCGATTGAATGATCGCGCACTTTTTGGCCGCCGCGCTGATGGCGCTAAGGTCGGCGGGTTCAAGCCCTGTCGTGCCGATAATCAAAATCTTTCCGGCTTTCGCCGCCATCGCAGCGTGAGCGGTGCTGGCCGCAGGAATCGTAAAATCGAGCACGGCATCGGCCAGGCCGAAAAGTTTTTCCGCGTCGTCGCTGACCGCGATGCCGAGCGAATCAACACCCGCAAAGGCACCGGCATCGCGCCCGATCGCGGCGTGACCCTGCGCCTCGGTCGCACCGACAAGGGCGCAGCCTTCCGTCGCGATGATTTCACGCATCAGCATGGCGCCCATGCGCCCCGCCGCGCCAGTGACGCCGATCAGAAAATCGGAAGCCATCGCGGTTACTCCTTCAAATCCTGCCAAAGCTCCTTCATCTTGGAAAAGAAGCCTTCGGATTCTGGGCTCGTTGAGCGTGTGCCGGCCTTCTGGAATTCCTCCAGCAATTCGCGTTGACGCTTGTTGAGGTTGACCGGCGTCTCGACCTTGACCTCGATATAGAGATCCCCCTGCCCCGCACCACGCAGAGCCGGCATGCCCTTGCCGCGCAGGCGAAATTGATGACCTGATTGGGTGCCGGCCGGCATGGTGAG
>CAMDNF010000014.1:0-38022 GCA_945902735.1 Rhizobium sp. Q54
CTATCGTCGCGCCGCAGATAATAAGGCGAGTGGTCGTCTTCCATCAGGCTGTGGTCGTATTCGATGCCCTTGGCGATCAGGAGATCGATCGTGTTCTTGCTGAGCTCCCACCAGGGCGCGGTATAGCCCTTCGGGTCCTTGCCGCTCAATTGCTTGGTGAGCGCGAAGGTCTTGTCGAGCACGGCTGATTCCTGCTCCTTCGACATGGCCAGCGGGTTCTCATGCGAATAGCCGTGCAGCCCGATTTCGTGACCCGCCTTGACCACCATCTCGGCTTCCTTTGGGAAGCTTTCGATCGAGTGGCCGGTGATGTCCCACGTTCCCTTGATCTGATATTTGTCATAGAGGTCGAGCAGGCGCGGCGTACCAAGTTTTGCCGCGTGCACGCCGCGCGAGATGTCGCACGGCGAATCTTCACCGCCAAATGATCCGAGCCAAAGCGACACAGAATCGAAGTGCGTGTTCAAGCAAACCAGAATTTCCTTGTCCGCCATGCTTCTTCTCCCTGGAATGATCGAGGGCGTTCAGCGCGCCTTGCCGAGCCCAATGGTGCAGCACCAACGTGACACGTGCAAACCTCTTTTTGCTTTGGCTATCGCGGCCAACGGAGGCAACTTCCCGAGCACGCCGCGAGGAAAGTCCCGGTACTCGGCGCTTTATCAGCCCATCGCGGGCATACCTCACCCTTTTGCGCGCATGTCGGCGGACGCCGGGGCTGCCTATAATTCAAACAACATAATAATATGCCTCGCCCGTTGCCGCGAGGCGATAAGTCGAACCGTGGTGCAACAAGGGAGGACAATATGCCGATCTCGTTTCGATCCAAAAAGAAGCTGATCAAACCGAAAAATTCGCTTATGACCTCGCGTCGCAGCCTGCCCAAAGGCGCAGCACTCGCCGGCCTCGGCACGATCGTCGCCGGCACCGGAACACTCGCCAAAGTGAACGGCGGCGCGCGCGCCGCCGGCAAACCGATCATGATCGGCGGCATCGTGCCGCTCTCCGGCTCCGACGCAACCTCGGGCACCGAGGCGAAGCGCGGCCTCGAGATGGCTTGCGAAGAAGTCAATGCGATGGGCGGCATTCTCGGCAATCAGGTCGAGCCGGTGTTCGCCGATAGCAAAGACCGCAGCGCCGATGAAGTGACCGCCGCCGCTAATCTGTTGATCGATCGTCATGGGGTGCATGCCGTGATCAACGGCCACAATATCGGCTCCAACAATGCCGAATACGACATCTTCGCCGACGCCTCGGTGATGTACATCCACACCAACACACTTAAGCAACATGACGAGTGGTTGACCAAGGATCCCGCGCACTAATTCAGCATCTTCATGAGCGACCCGGCCGAGTTCTGGTATGGCCCGGGCTGGGTGAAAATGATCTCCTGGCTGCGCGACACCAGCCAGTGGAAGCCGCAGAACAACAAGATCGCCTTGATCTCGGGCTCGCTGCCTTATTCGACCGTGATTTCAAATGCCGCCGCAACGGTCGCCAAGGATCATGGTTGGGAACTTGCCTGGGGCGGCGTCGAGACCGTGACCACGCCGACCACCGAATGGGGCCCCGTGCTCGCCAACGTGCGTGAAGCCAATCCGGCGGCGATCCAACACTCGCACTTCTATCCGGGCGACATCGCCCAGTTCATGATCCAGTTCAACCAGAACCCGATCGATGCGCTGATCTATTTCCCCTGGGGTCCGCTGCTGTCGGCCTTCACCGAAATCGGCAAGGAGAACAGCGTCGGTGTCATGTCCTCGACCGTGATCGGCTTGTTGCAAGACGAAGTCGGCCAGGATTTCCGCAAGCGCTATAAGGCCAAATTCGGCCCGACCGCGAGCGAAATCGGCGCAACCGTGACCTACCCGAACATGCACCACTTCGCGCTCGCCGCGGCGTTCGCCGGTGGCACGTCGGAGCCGGGCAATACCGAGCAAGCCAAGAAGGTGGCGGCGCAATTGAAGCGCATCGTCTATCGCGGCGTGAGCGGCTCGATCGCCTATCACCCAGTCTGGCAGTCGGCCATGCCCTATCCGGATCTGGTGTCCGATCCCTCGCGCGGCATGCCGCATCTGTTCTACCAGATCAAGGATTGGGAGAAGCAGGATCGCACGCTGATCTCGCCGCCACCCTACAACACGGGCAATTTCTTCACGCCGCCTTGGTTCAAGAAGGCCTGATCTAACGCGACGGTCATCGGCTTGTGAGCGATCGCGTTTCGGAGCAATCGGCGACGCTGCTGTCGTGCCAAAGTGTCTCGAAATACTACGGCGCGATGGCAGCGGTCGACCAATTGAGTATCGACGTCAGAGCGGGAGAAGTACTGGGGATCGGCGGGCCGAACGGGGCGGGTAAGACCACCCTATTCGACCTGATCTCGGGTATTTCTCCCGCCGATGATGGTCGCATCATATTCGAGGGCCATGATTTGTTGCGGCACGCGCCGCATCAGATTTGCCATTTCGGCATTGCGCGCACCTTTCAGCTCAATGCCGCGTTCGACACCATGACCGTGCACGAGAACGTGCTGTGCGCGTCCTATTACGGCCACAAGAATATCTTCTTCCCGAATTTCCGCTTCGACCTCGCCTGCCGGCGCCGTGCCGATGAGGCGATCGATTATGTCGGTCTCGGCGACGCGGCCAAGATCGTGGCGCGCGAATTGCCCGTGCTGCAGCGCAAGCTCGTCATGATGGCGTGCGCGCTGGTCAGCCAGCCAAAATTATTGCTGATGGATGAACCGGTCGGCGGTCTCAACCCGCACGAGATCGACGAGATGATGGCGCTGGTGCGCCGCCTTTGCGCCGAACGCAAGCTGACCATCATCTTGATCGAACACGTCATGCGGTTTCTGGTCGCGTTTTCGGGCCGCGTCATGATCATGCACCACGGCCAAAAAATCTATGAGGGCTCCGCCAAGGGCCTGGCCGAGGATCGTAATGTCGTCGATGTCTATCTGGGCGAGGGCATGGCTGAGCATCTGCGCCAGCAGATTCAAGGATAAAGCGATGGCCGAACCGCTTCTCGATGTACGCGGGATCAATGCCGGCTATCATGGCCGCTCGGTGCTGCGCGCGGTGTCGCTCAAGGTGGAAGATGGACAAGTCGTCGGCATTCTCGGGCCGAACGGCCATGGCAAGACCACGCTGCTTTATTGCATCTCCGGTCTCTTGCCCTTGACCCAGGGCGATATCCATTTCGCGGGTGTCTCTCTCAAGGGCAAATCGGTCGAAAAGATCGTCGAAGCCGGCATCGTGCACATTCCGCAGGGTGACATGATCTTTCCCGACATGACGATCCGCGAGAATCTGCTCATGGGCGCCTATCTGCCCGGCCCAGCCGCCAAATCAGTGGCCAGTCTTGAGGCCGTGCATCAAATATTCCCCATCCTCCTTGAGCGACGCAACCAGATCGCCAGCACACTCTCAGGCGGCGAGCGGCGCATGCTCGGCATCGGACGCGGGCTGATGGCCGATGCCCGCATACTCCTGATCGACGAACCGTCGCTCGGCCTCGCGCCCATTGTGATCGAACAAATTTATCAGGCGCTCGCCGGCCTTAAAAAACAGGGCCGCACGATCTTGATCGTCGAGGAAAACGCCAGCCGCGCGTTCCGCCTCGCCGACCAGCTCTATCTGCTCGACCATGGCGAGTTCGTTTGGGAGGGCGCACCGGAGGAATTGCGCACGCACAAAGGCATTCTCGAAACCTATTTGGGGGCGTGAGCGAGACCGTGGAAGCCTTCCTCCAAGTTTTCTTCAGCGGGCTGACGATGGGCGCCATGTATGCGCTGAGCGCGGTCGGCCTTGCGCTGCTATGGGGCGTCGTCGGCATGCTCAACATGGCGCAAGGCGCCATGCTCGCGATCGGCGGTTATGCCTCCTACACCGCTGTCATCTATATCGGCCTGCCCTGGCCCTTTGGCCTGCCGGCCGGCATCCTCGCCGGCTTTGTCACCGGCGTGATGTTTTACTACACGATCGTGCATTGGCTTTATCGCTCGCCGACGTTCGAGGTCAACGTGATCATCGCGACCGTCGGCGCCTCGATTTTGATCGAAAGCCTGATCATCAAAATCTTCAGCGGCTATCCGGTCGACCAACCGTTCTCGATTCAGGGCGGCGTGCGCGTCAGCACCATTCTCCTGCCCTGGCAGACGCTCCTCAATATCGGCATCGCCTTTATCATGATGCTGGTGCTCGCCTGGATTTTGCGCGCGACGCGGCTGGGGCGCGCCATTCGGGCGACCGCGCAGCACCGCACCGCCGCCCAATTGATGGGCGTGCCGGTCGGGCGCGTGTTTATCCAAGTCCTCATCATCGCCGGTGTGGTCGCCGCCATTTCAGGCGTGCTGTTGACCGGCTCGGTCGCCAATCTTCTGCCCCAAGTCGGCACCGGGCCGATGTTGAAGGCGTTCTTCATCTGCGTGATCGCGGGCCTCGGTAATATCCCGGGCGCGGTGCTCGCCGCCTTCGTGCTCGCCGAATTCGAAGCCGGCATTCAATATCTGGTCGGCGGGCGCTATGGCTTCCCGGCCATGTTCGTGCTCGCGATGATCGTTCTGATTTTCCGTCCTCATGGCGTATTCGGCAAACGGCGTGTGACCCGGGCATGACGATCGACGTTCACATGAAGAAAATCACGCAGCGGCCGCTCGCTCGCGATATCGGCATCGGCACGATCCTGCTCGCGATCTTGATCGTCATTCCGCTCTTCGATCCACCCCGCTACACGATCGATCAATTCGTGCTGTTTTTCATTTGGGCCGGCGTGGTGACCCAATGGAATTTGGTATTCGGCGTCGCCGGTATTTTTTCACTCGCCCAAATGGCGGTTTTCGCCATGGGCGGCTATGGCGCGGCCCTGATCGCGCTCTATGTGCACTGGTCGATTTGGCTGACCGGTATATTGGGCGCGCTGATCGCCGTGATCTTCAGCGCCCTGATCGGCGCCGCGACCATAAGACTGCGCGGCGCCTATGTCGCGCTGCTAACGCTTGGCGTCGCGGTCGTCATGCAATCGCTGATCCAAACCGATTCTGATTGTTTCTATTATGAAGGCGCCACTTGTTACAATTTAACCGGCGGCGCGCGTGGCCTGTCGAAATTCGGCGATTTCGGTTTTCGCGAGTGGCTCGGATTCGAGAATAGATTGCTCGGCAGCTATTATCTCGGTCTGATTCTTCTTCTCGCCGGCTCGATTTTTGCCTTCGCGATCATCCGTGGGCCGATGGGCCACGCCTTTCGCGCGCTCCGCGACAATGACGCCTTTGCCCGCACGCGCGGTATCAACAAGGTCAAATATCAGATTTTGGTGTTCGCCCTGTCGGGCTTCTTCACCGGCCTGATGGGCGCGTTCTACGCCGGCCATTACAAAACCTTCGGGCCGACCGTGCTCGATTTCTCGATCATGCTGACGCTCTTGGCCATGATGGTGGTCGGCGGCCTCGGCCGGCCTTGGGGGCCGCTGGTCGGCTGCGCGCTGATGATGATCGTCGATGATCGGCTGAAAACCTATGCCGAGTGGCGCACGGTCGGCATGGGCGCCATCACGGTGCTCTTCATCGTGATCTTCCGCCAGGGCGTGGTCGGCATGATCGAGAACGCCTGGCTACGTTATAGCCGGCCGGGTGCGCTTCGTGCCTTGCTACCCGGCCAAAAAGCCCCTCGCTAATACTGCACGCGCTGGGTCATGGCACCATCGACCATGAGATTGGTGCCGGTGATGAAGCTGGCCGCCGGGCTCGCGAGGAACGCAACCGCCTTGGCCACTTCATCGGGCGTCCCCATGCGGCCCATCGGGTTCCGCTTCAGCGCCATCTCATAGATTTGCGGCGCTTCGGTCTGACGCTGATGCCAAACCCCGCCCTCGAAATAAATCGTGCCGGGCGATACCGAATTGACCCGAATGTTCTTCGGCGCCAGGGCATGGGCGAGGTTCGATAAATAATTGATCAGCGCCGCCTTGACCGAATTATAGGGCCGGACGCCACCGAAAAATTCGACCGCCGCCGCGCTCGCGATCCCCACGATCGCGCCGGCCTTCGACTTTTCCAAAAACGGCAACGCGGCCTCAACCGTGCGGACCGTCGCGAGCACGTCGATTTCAAACCCGAGGCGCCATGATTTTTCGCCTGGCGTCACCGCCCCACTGAGCGCGCTGACATTCGGCACCAAAATATCGAGCCCACCGAGCGCGCGATCCGCCTCCGCGATCCAGCCCCGAAGCGCCGCCTCATCGGTCACATCAAGCGCGCGGCCCGTAGCCTTGACGCCCCGCGTCTTCAACGCCTCGACCATGGCCTTCACCTGCGCAGCATCGCGCGCGCAGAGCGCCACATGGCAGCCCTCTTCCGCCAGATGCTCGGCAATCGCGCGGCCAATGCCGCGCGTGGCCCCAGTGATCAGCGCGCGCTTGCCCGCGAGGCCGAGATCCATCGCCTTTGTCTCGCCGCCTTGCTTTAGCTATAGAGCCGCTTGGTGGCGATCGCGGCGCCCTCGCTCAGCATTTTGAGCTTCGCCCACACCACGTCCTCGGCGACCATGACATAATTGGCAAAGGTCGAAAAACCGCAATCGGCGCCGGCGATCACGCGCTCCCGATCGCCCATGACCTCGACAAATTTGCAAATCCGATCGGCGATCGCGATCGGGTGTTCGAGATAATTGGTCGTCACGTCGATCAGGCCGGGAATCAGGACCATCGACTTGGGCGGCGGGTTATTTTTGATCGCGTGCCAATCATGCTGGTGGCGCGGATTGGCGCACGCGATCGAGAGCGCGCCCACCTTTGCCTCATAGAGCAGCGGCAATAGCGGTTCAAGCTCGACATCATCGATGTGCGGGCCATCCCAATTGCCCCAGCAAACATGGAGCCGCGCCTTCGACGCCGGAATATTGGCGAGCGCGATGTTCATCGCCTGAATATGCAGCTCGACGCGTTTCAGAAATTCCTTGAGCGGCCGGCCCTGATACATAAACTGCCGCTCCATCGCGAGATCGGGCGCATCGATCTGCAGAATGTGCCCTTGTTTCACGATGTATTCGTATTCACCTTTGAGTTCCTTCGCGACCGCCAGGACGTAATCCCTGTCGGTCTTATAGGCCGGGTTCTTCGCGGCGCGCAGCATGGTCGTGGTGACGATGCCGGGCGAGGCCGCGGTCACGAAGGTCTCCGCGAATTTCTTGCGGCTGCGCTTCAGCGAGTCGGCAAAAATCCCCATCTCGAACTTGACGTCCTTCAAATCCGGCTCGTACTTGACCGCGGTCACCGCCTGCGGCGCGTTCCACACGCGCGGGCGCTCCGATTCCGTGCTCCAGATGCGCTGCGTGAACATGTCGGCATATTTCGGAAACACCGTCATATCGGTCGGCAATTTGCGCTTGGAGGTGCCGCCCCAACCCGACATGCGGTTGATCACATAGGTCTGGAAGCCGACGCGCGCTTCCTCGCCGTCATTGCCGATGTCGATGCCGCTCTCGATCTGCTTTTTGACCACCCAATCGGTCGCCGCCTCAACCTCGCGGAACAGCGCCTTCTCATTCACCTTCCGGCCGTGATCGCGCGCGATCAACAGATCGGCGAGCTTCTTCGGGCGCGGCAGGCTGCCGACATGGGTCGTCAGAACACGTTTTTCGCTGGTGCGCATGGTGGATCTCCCTCCCCGTTCTCGTCTTACTGGTGCTGGCGCCGGTATCCGGTTGTTGGCGCCGAGCTTGGTCAATAATCGGCCTCGCGGTCAAGCCGCTCACCGCCCCCTATAGGCGGGCTTGCGCTTGTCGATAAAGGCATTGATCCCCTCGACGAAATCATCGCTCGCCGCGCAGGCCGCGAACGACGCCGCCTCGGCCTCGAGCTGCGCTTCGAGCGGCACCTCAAGCGAGCGATTCAAGAGGCGCTTGGTCGCGGCAATCGCAAGGGTCGGGCCATTGGCGAGCCGGCGCGCGAACTTTTCGGTTTCGGCGCCCAGTGTCTCAGTCGGCACCACGCGATTGACCACGCCAAGATCGAGCGCGCGTCTGGCGTCGAAGCGCTCGCCCAAAAGCGCGATCTCCATGGCGCGCCTTGCGCCCACCACGCGCGGCAAAAAAAACGTACCCGAGCCGTCGGGGCTTGTGCCGATATTGACATAGGCAAGGCTGAAATACGCGCTCTCGGCCGCGATGGCGAGGTCGCACGCCAGCATCAAACTCATGCCAAAGCCGGCCGCGGCGCCCTCGACCGAAGCGATCACCGGCTTGTTCATGCGCCGGAGCGCGATCATGGTCGGGTGCACGGTCTCGACCATGGCGCGAAAAAAGCGCCGCCGCTCGGCGGCAGGTTCCGCCAGCACCGCCTTGAAGAATTTAAGATCGCCGCCCGCCATGAAGTGGCCGCCCGCACCCCGGATCACCACGCAACGCACGGCCTCATCGGCCTCGACGCTGAGCACCGCTTCCGCGAGCGCCTTGGCGAGTTCGATATTGAGCGCGTTCAGCGCCTCGGGCCGGTTCAGCGTGATGGTCGCGATGGCGTCCTTGGTCTCCTTTAGGATCAGATCGCTCATGGCTTCACCTCGCCCGGCAGAAAGAACGCGTCGTCGACATCGACACGATAGAAATTGGCCAGCGCGTTGGTCTCGTTGGCCATGCCGACGACCGCCATCAATTCGCCATGCATGGCGGGCGTCATGCCCTTGGCGCGCGCATTGGCGGTGTGCGAACGCACGCAATATTCGCAGGCATTGCTGGCGTTGACCGCGATATAGATCAGCTCCTTGGTCAAGGGGTCGAGCGCGCCCGGCGCCATGACCTCCTTGACGCTCTCCCAGATCCGTTTCAGGGTGGGCGGGTGGTTGGCCAACACCTTCCAGAAATTATTGACCCAGTCCGTTTTACGGACCCGCATGATGTCGTCATAGACCGCGCGGATTTCGGGCGAGGCGTCCGCGTATTCGATCATGGCTACCGTTGCCACCGTCTCCCCCATTTGCTTTAGTTGCCGCTCCCGTCCACCGTGAGGCGCGCCATGGCCCCCGTCAACAATCCGCTTTTGCTCAACAAACTACAGCTCCGGACCCTGACCCTTCTCCAGGCCTTGGCCGAGGCCAATCCCGGGCCGATCGACGAGGCGACCGGCGAGATGGCCCTTTATCAGTTGCCGGTCGCCCATGGCGATCATTTCCACGTCGGGCATCATGTGGTGAACGGGCGCGACGCCTCGGGGCTGACCAACCGTAGCGTCTGGGCGGCGCTTGATCGCAAGGGCCTGGCCCGCCCGCTCGATTTCCCTAGCGCCATCGTGCTGACCAAGGCGGGGCGCGACTACGATACCGGCGATATCGGACGGGCCGTCCTACACAGCCATAGTCACTAGACCTCAAGGAGGCATCGATGGGCGCGTTCGGCATCGGCCAACCGGTCAGACGAAAAGAAGACCATCGCTTCCTCACCGGGCGCGGCAATTACCAAGATGATGTCGCGCTCGATGGCGCGCTTCATGCGGTCTTTGTGCGCTCGCCTCATGCCCATGCCGCAATCCGCCGCATCGATATCAAAGCCGCGTCAAAGGCGCCCGGTGTCGTCGCGATTCTGACCGCCGAGGAGATGAAGGCCGAAAAGGTCAACGGCCTGCCCTGCATCGCCGGCAATTGGATCAAGCTTGAGCGCGCGCCCGGCACGCCCGCGTTCTACCCGCACAACCCGCTGCTGGCCGAGGGCCGCGTGCGCCATGTTGGCGAGGCGGTCGCGATGGTGATCGCGAACACCGTGGCCGACGCGCGCGATGCCGCCGATTTGGTTGAGATCGACTATAAACCGCTGCCCACCATCGCCGGCACGGCCGATGCCGCAAACGCCAATGCGGCCCAGCTATTTTCCGAGGCGACCAGCAACACCTCGTTCAATTGGCACCATGGCGATAAGGGAAAGACCGATGCCGCCTTCGCCAAGGCCGCGCGAATCGTCTCGGTCGATTTGGTGAACAACCGCATTGCCGCCATGCCGATCGAGCCACGCGGCGCGGCCGGAAGCTACGACCCCGAAAGCGGGCGCTATACGCTGATCAGCAACGCGCAACATGTTTACGACACGCGAGCGGTCACCTGCCAGGCGCTCGGCATCGACAAATCGAAGCTCCGCGTGATCGCGCACGATCTCGGCGGCGGCTTCGGCATGAAATATGTCAGCTATGGCGAACAGGCCCTGGTGTTGGTCGCGGCCAAGCGCGTGGGCCGCCCGGTGCGTTGGATGAGCGACCGGACCGAAGCCTTCCTCTCCGACATCCAATCGCGCGACCATGCGAGCCACGCTGACCTCGCGCTCGACAAAGACGGCCAGTTCCTTGGTCTCCGCGTGCACACCTTTGCCAATCTTGGCGCCTATGCCTCCAATCTTGGCCCGGTCTGCCCGAGCATTCTCTATACCCGCATGTTGGCCTGCGCCTATCGCATTCCCGCGATCGATGCCAACGTCACCGGCGTGTTCACCAACACCGTGTTCACCGATGCCTATCGCGGTGCCGGCCAGCCCGAGGCGATCTATTTGATCGAACGGCTGATCGACAAGGCCGCTAGAGAAAGCGGCATCGCGCCCGATGAAATCCGCCGGCGTAATTTTATTCGCCTCTCCGACATGCCGTATAAAACGCCCGTCGATTGCGTCTATGAATCGGGCGATTACGCGTTGGCCTTGGCCGAATGCCAAAAGCTCGCTCATTGGAGCGGCTTCGAGGCACGGCGCGCCGAAGCCGCCAAGCGCGGCAAAAAGCGCGGCATTGGACTCGGCATGTATGTCGAGGCGACCGCTGGCGACCCGATGGAAGCGGCCGAGCTTCGCTTCACCGCCGATGATCGTCTGCAAGCCTGGCTCGGCACCAAATCGTCGGGCCAAGGCCATGAGACGACCTATGCGCAATTCCTGAACGAGATGCTCGGCGTGCCGTTCGACAAGATCGATATTCTCGAAGGCGATTCCGATGAAGTGCCGCTGGGTGGCGGCACCGGCGGCTCGCGCTCGATCTATATGGCCGGTCTCGCGATCCGCGATGGCGCCGATAAAGTGATCGAAAAGGGCAAGGCGCTGGCCGCGCATTTGTTGGAGGTTTCGATCGGCGATATTCGCTTCGATGAGGGCGAGTTCTCCATTGTCGGCACCGACCGGCGCATCGATCTCTTGACGCTCGCCGCTTCCGCGCGCGATGCCAGCGCGCTACCGCCGGGCATGACGCCCGGGCTCGACGCCAAGGGCCGCACCGACTTCGCCGGCACCACCTTTCCCAATGGCTGCCATATCGCCGAAATCGAGATTGATCCCGACACCGGCAAGCTCGACCTCATCGGCTATTGGGCGGTCAATGACTTCGGCCGCGTGGTGAATCCCTTGCTGCTCGAGGCGCAAGTTCATGGCGGCGTGGCGCAAGGCATCGGCCAGGCCCTGATGGAAGAAATCGCCTATGACCAAGAGACCGGTCAGTTATTGACCGGCTCGTTCATGGATTACTGCCTGCCACGCGCGGACGATCTCCCGAACTTTGCCGTGCGCGCCACCAACATCCCCTGCCCGTCGAATTCCTTGGGTGTGAAAGGCTGCGGCGAGGCCGGCGCGATTGCCGCCTGCGCGACGCTGATCAACGCGATTGTCGATGCGCTGGCGCCCCTCGGCGTCGATCACATCGACATGCCCGCGACGCCTGAGAAAATCTGGCGCGCGATCAACAAGCGCAAAGTGGCATGAATTCAAAGATTTCTTTCTCTTTCGTCATGCCCGGACTTGACCTGCCTCCGCCGAAGCGAAGCTCCGGCTTCGCGCAGGCAGGTCCGGGCATCCAGACCAACAAAGACTGGATGGCCGGGTCACGCCCGGCCATGACGAGAAAAGTGAATGAGCCGACAGTGTGGTAACGGCACTGTCGAACCCCGCGCACGACATGCATGGAGAGCCATCCAATGATGCTAACGCCGACCGAACTTGAACGTCTCATCATCTTCACCGCGGCGGAACTGGCGCGAAAACGCCGCGCCAATGGGTTGAAGCTCAATCACCCTGAATCGGTCGCCCTGATTTCGGATGAAGTGCTCGAAGGCGCGCGCGGCGGCAAAACGGTCGCCGAGTTGATCGGCCTCGGCGCCCAAATCCTCACCACAGATGACGTGCAGCCCGGCGTCGCCGAGATGATTCCGATGATTCAGATCGAGCCGGTGTTTCCCGATGGCACCAAGCTCGTCACCATTCACGACCCGATCCGCGCCGGCAAAATGAAAATTCCCGAAAAGAGCCGCGTCAAACCCGGCGAGCTGATCGTCAAGGAGGGCGAGATCGAGATCAACGCCGGGCGACGCAAGGTCACGCTCAAGGTCACCAACACCGGCGACCGACCGGTGCAAATCGGCAGCCACTATCATTTCTTCGAGGTCAACCGCGCGCTCGACTTCAAGCGCGCGGATAGCTTCGGCATGCGGCTCGATGTGCCGTCGGGCACCGCGGTGCGCTTCGAGCCGGGCGAATCGAAAGAAGTCACGCTCACCGAGTTCGGCGGCGCGGGATATCTTTATGGCCTGAACAACCTCACCAATGGCTCGCGCCATGCCGAGATCACCAAGGCGGAAGCCATGAAACGCGCCCGCGCGCGCGGCTTCAAGGGAGCCTGACATGGTGAAACTCACGCGCAAACATTATGCCGAGCTCTATGGCCCAACCGTGGGGGACGCCCTGCGCTTGGGCGATACCGAGCTGTTCGCCGAGCTTGAATTCGACATGAACGTGCCGGGCGATGAATCGGTCGCCGGCGGCGGCAAGACCTTCCGCGACGGGCTCTCCTTCTCGCCAGGCTATACGCGCGCCCAAGGCGCGCCCGATCTCGTGATCGTCAATGTCACCATCATCGATGCCGTGCTCGGCATCGGCAAAGCCGATATCGGCGTGCGCGATGGAAAAATCGTCGCCATCGGCAAGGCCGGCAATCCCGACGTGCAGGACGGCATCAGCCCGAACCTGATCTGCGGCGTCGACACCCAAGTGATCAACGGCATGGGCTTCATCGCCACCGCCGGCGCGATCGATTGCCATATCCATTTTTATAGCCCAGATCTCAACCCGGCCGCGCTCGCCTCCGGCATCACCACCATGATCGGCGGCGGCGCCGGCCCTCACGCGCTGCCCATCGATGGCGGATCTGCCTGGAACATGGCGCGCATGTTCGAGCATGGCGAGGCCTGGCCGATCAATTTCGGCTTCCTCGCGCGCGGCAATTCGTCGAAGCCTGACTCGCTCTATGATCAAGTCGCGGGCGGCGCAATCGGCTTCAAGATACACGAGGATTGGGGCGCCATGCCGGCGGTGATCGATACGTGCCTCAAGGTCGCCGATGAGCTCGACGTGCAGGTTCAGCTCCACACCGATACGCTGAATGAGTCTGGCTTCCTCGAAGACACCTTAGCCGCGATCGATGGCCGCACCATTCACATGTACCACACCGAAGGCGCCGGCGGCGGCCACGCGCCCGACATCATCGCGGTCACGGGCATAGCCAATTGCCTGCCCTCCTCGACCAACCCAACCAACCCCTACACCCGAAACACGTTCGACGAACATCTCGACATGGTGATGACCTGCCATCATTTGAACCCCGCAGTGCCGGAGGATGTCTCGTTCGCCGAAAGCCGCATTCGCGCCGAGACCATCGCGGCGGAAGACGTGCTGCACGATATCGGCGCGATCTCGATGATGGGCTCGGACGCCATGGGCATGGGGCGCATTCACGAGGTCATCGCGCGCACCTGGCAACTCGCGAGCAAAATGAAAATGCAGCGCGGGCGCCTGACCTCCGAGCGCACAGCGATCGGCGACAATGAGCGCATCAAGCGCTATGTCGCGAAATACACCATCAATTGCGCGCGCACCTTTGGCATTGATCGTTATATCGGCTCGCTCGAGCCAGGCAAAATGGCCGACATCGTGCTGTGGCGTCCGGCGTTTTTTGGGCTGAAGCCCGAATTCGTGATCAAATCTGGTTTTTTAGTCTGGGGCCACATCGGCGATGCGACGGCGTCCACCATGTGGGTCGAGCCGATGATGCTGCGCCCCCTCTTCGGCGCGCACGGCAAGGCGCCCTCATCGCTCGGCGTCAATTTCGTTGGGCGCTCGGCGGTTGACGCCGGAGTACGGGAAAAGCTCGGCCTCAACAAACAATTTCTGCCGGTCTACAACACGCGGAAGCTGAATAAGGGCCACATGCTGCACAATGACGCGCTGCCGAGCGTGAGGGTCAACCCCGAAACCTTTGAAGTCTTCGTCGACGGCAAACTGGCCACCTGCGAACCCGCCACCGAACTACCGCTCACGCAGAGATACATGCTGCGTTGAGCTAGACGGGTCCACTCAACCGCGTCATGGCCGGGCAAGGACCCGGCCATCCAGGGGTCGCGACACCGCTGTTTCGTTAGGAAGGCTGGATGCACGGGTCAAGCCCGCGCATGACGATGGAGGGGATGTTATCTCCACGCGAGCTAAACCGGACAGTCGTGGATCAAGCCCGGCAATGACGCGGAAGGAGACCGACTTACCGTCAATGTGAGGGTCCGCTAGACGAGTTTCAATTGGATCAGACTCCGCGCGGCGGCGACGGCCGCCTCGCTCGCCGAGCGGAAGCGAAAGCCGAGCAGTTTTTCCGCCTTGGCGTGGCTGGTCACGCGTTCGCGATCAAGCTCCGGCACGATCGCGCGTAACTGTGAGTCGAACAAACTGAGTGCCCGCACGACGAAGCTCGGTAGTTCTTTCGTCGGCACTTTCTTCGCTTCGGGCAAGGCCGCGCGGATCGCACGTGTCAACTCGACGAACCAGAATGATTTATCGGTGCATAGAAAACGCTGATTGGCGGCGGCCGGGTGGTTGAGGGCCAGAACCTGCATATCCGCCACGTCGCGCACATCGACGGTCGGGAACTGAACGTGCGGCACGGCCGGATATTTGCCGCGAAGCATCATTTGAATCACTTCGATCGAGGAGCCGAACTCGCGATCGAGCGTCGGTCCGAGGATGAACCCTGGGTTCACCACGCTCAAGCTCATGCCCGAGCGATCGGCCTTGATAAAGTCCCAGGCCGCTCGCTCGGCCAGCGTCTTCGAGCGCACATAGGGGCTGACATCGGCGGCGTCGGGATTTGTCCAATCATCCTCGGTAATCAGCACGCCCTTTCCCTTGGGCGGGCCATACATGATCGCGGCGGTCGATGAGGTAATCACCGTGCGGGTCGTGCCCGCCTTCGACGCTGCCTTAAGGACCCGGAGCGTGCCATCGCGCGCGGGCCCGACCAGCGCATCGCGGTCCTTCGGTTGTTTGATCGGGAATGGCGACGCGACATGCATGACATATTGGCAGCCCTGCGCAGCCGCGTCCCAGCCGACATCGCTGCCGAGATCGGCCTCGACGAACTCAAGCCGACCGTCGATCACGGCGTGTTTTGCCAGCGTCGCGCGCACCGCATCCGACCGCTTCAGGCTCCGCACCGTGCCGCGCACGCGATAACCCTTGTTGAGCAACGCGACGCCGCAATGCTTGCCGACAAAACCCGAAATGCCGGTCACTAAGACCAGCGCGCCATCCGCCATTGTTCGCTCCCCCAAAAATGAAGCCTAGTTTCTAGTGAAGCCAAGTCCTCGTCTATTTGGCCCACCGCCTACCGCTTGCCAAGGGACTGAGCGCGCAACCGCCTGTTTCTTTTCCAAAACGACCTGGTCCGACCATCGGCGCCTCTTCGCATGGCTTGTGAGCCCGCGTCGGCATGCGCTAAGCTCAAATCATAAAGCTTGTTGGTCAGACCAGTACGGGACGAGGCTTGCGCCCAAAACCCGGGCGTTAAGGACCTTGTCCCACCCAGGGGAAAGAAAAGGGAGGGGCGCTCATGTTGTTCCGTAAATCATCGACCACGCCGACACCGGCCGAAGAAAAAGGTCCGAACCGGCGCAATTTCTTGAAGGGCTTGAGCCTAGCCGGCGTCGGCACGGCCGCACTTTCGGGCGGTCTGCTCGCCGATATCAATATGAAGGCCGGAGTGAAGGCCGCCGACGGTGAGCCGATTCCCGTTGGCGGCGCGGTGCCGATCACCGGTTGGGCGGCGGCGGATGGCATCGAGTTCCAGCGCGGGCTCGAAATCGCGTGCGAAGATATCAACGCCATGGGCGGCATTCTCGGGCGCAAACTCAAACCGGTGTTCGAAGACACCAAAGAGCAAGGCGCCGATAACATCATTCCGGCGATCCAGCGCCTGATCGATCGGCACAAGGTGCACGCCATCATCAATGGCTATAACACCGGCGCGGTGACCGCGGAGTACGACACGGTCGCCGATGCCGGCGTGATCTACATGCACCACAACACCGACATCGTGCATCACGATACAGTCGGCAAAAATCCGGATCGCTATTTCTCGATCTTCATGAACGACCCGGCCGAATATTGGTATGGCAAGGGCCTGTTGAAGTTCCTCAACGGCCTCGGCGAGAGTGGCCAATGGAAGCGGCCGAACAACAAGATCGCGATCGTCACCGGCTCGCAAAACTATAGCGTCGTGATCGCCAACGCGATCCGCGACAACGCCAAGGAATTCGGCTGGGACGTCAGCCTCTATGAAACCGTCGTCGTGCCGATCTCGGAATGGGGCCCGACCCTTCAGAAACTGCGCAACGATCCGCCGGCCTGTATCGCGGTAACCCACTGGGTGCCGCAGGATCTCGCGCAATTCTGCATTCAGTTCAAACCGAATCCGACCAATAGTCTCGTCTATATGCAATACGGCCCCTCGCTTGCCGCGTTCCGCGAAATCGGCAAGGAGAACACCAACGGCGTGCTCTATTCGACCGTGGTGGCCTCACTCCAAGACGAGATCGGCACCGAGTTCAACAACCGCTACAAAAAGAAATTCGGTGCGAGCGCGAGCCCGTTGGCGGGCGCCCAGGCCTATGACCCAACTTTCATGTGGGCCATCGCCTCGGCGGTTTCCGGCGGTTCGGGCGGTCCCGGCGAGCTCGATCAAAACAAGAAGATCTCAAACGTGCTGCGCCGCATGATCTATCGCGGCACGCTCGGCACCACCAAATATTTCCTGCCCGAGCAAGCGGCGATCCCCTATCCGGACGCCACCAAGGATCCCTCGCTCGGCATGCCGCATCAATATCTGCAGATCCAGGACTTCACCAAGGAGCCTGCGCTGATCGCGCCGGCGCCCTATGAAACGTCGTCGTTCCAAATGCCGCCCTGGATCAAAGCCTGAGCGATTGAGAAAAAGCGGGGCCGGCGTTCATCGTCGGCCCCGTTTGCGTCTCGCCGATTGCCCCACGCCTGACAAGATCGCATGATAGTCGGCACATCATTATGCCAGGACACTCGGCATGCTGAATCTCTTTAAGCCGCTGAGCCAAAGCGTGCGGCCTTCGACGGTCCGCTTCGACCTCTCGGTCGGGCTGCCGGTGCTTGTGTTGTTCGCCGTCATTCCGGTCTTCACGCCGTCGAACTATTTTTTGGGTCAGCTGATTCTGTTTTTCCTGTGGGGCACGGTGGTGACCCAATGGAATCTGGTGTTCGGCGTTGGCGGAATTTTCTCGCTCGCACAAATGGCGTTGTTCGCCTTTGGCGGCTTCGTTACCGGTATCATGGGGCTTTATCTCGGCTGGTCGCTCTGGGCCGCGCTACCGGTCGCCGGTATAGGCTCGGTCTTGTTCAGCCTCTTGATCGGGCTCGCCTGTTTGCGCCTGCGCGGGCCCTATGTCGCGCTCCTCACCCTCGCGATCGCCCAGGTGATGTATCTCCTCATCATCACCGACACGGACTGCTTTTATATGGAAGGCGTGACCTGCCGGAATTTCACAGGCGGCACACGCGGCCTCGCCAAATATGGCGATTTCGGCTTCCGCGATATCCTCGGCGCCAAATGGGCGGTCGGCCATTATTATATGGGCCTCGTCATGCTGGCGCTCTCGACCGTGATGTCGATCGCGATCATCAGAGGTCCCTTGGGCCTCGCCTTCCGGGCGCTCCGCGACAATCCAGCCTATGCCGTCTCGCGCGGCCTTGATCGTTTTAAGTATCAGCTCATCGTGTTCGCCATGTCGGCGTTCTTCACGGGCGTCGCGGGCGGCGTCTATGCCGGGCACTTCAAAGTCATCGGCGCCAATGTGCTGTATCTGTCGCTGCTGCTGTTTTTGCTCGCGATGATGATTGTGGGCGGCATGGGGCGCGTGTGGGGGCCGATCCTCGGCGCCGCCGCGTTGATGATCGCGGATGAAGGCCTCAAGGATTATGTCGAGTGGCGCAATATCGGCCTTGGCCTCATCATCGCGCTCTTCGCGATGCTGTGGCCGCAAGGCATTGTCGGCGCCGTCGAGGCCACTTGGGCGCGGCTGCGGCGACGCATGAACCCGGAAAAAATCACCGAACCAGGGCCTGCTACAGCACCTCGTCCTTGAGCCGAAAGCCGGCATAAGCCAGCCCAAGCCTCGCGCGCCGTAAGGCCGGCAAGGCAAATCGTCGCGGGCGCGTCGCCATCACCGCCGGTATCTTCGCGCCAGCCCCTTCAGCGCCGACACTGAGCGCGGCGACCGCGCGCCCCGACCAACTCGCCATGGCAACACCCGAGCCGTGATAGGCCAGCACACAGAAAATGCTTTTTGCTTCGTCGAGTGCCGCGATGTGCGGTGTCAGCGCCGCCGATAGACAAACCAGGCCACGCCAAAAATGCGTGGTCTCGACACCCTTCCACGCTGGATACATCTCGCCCAATCGGCGCTCCATCCAGGCGCGCTGGCGCGGCAACGCCACGGGCGAAGCATCGAGCCCGCCACGCGCACCAAACATGAAACGCCGGTCGGGCAAGAGCCGCACATAGAAGAGGAGACGGCGCGTATCCGAGACCGGTGTTTCGGTGCTGTAGCCCTGGGCCGCGATTTCATCCGCGCGCAACGGCCGCGTTACGAGGATGTTGGAAAGCACGGGCAACAAGGTGCCCGCTAGACCGGGGTGCAAGGAGTCGCGCGTGAAGCCATTGGTCGCGATGATCACCCGCTTGGCCCGCACGCAGCCGCGTGGCGTCACCAACACATGGCGCCCCGCCTCGCTTCGCCACCCAATGACCGGGCTCTCGGCATGCAGGCGCGCGCCGCGCTTGAGCGCGGCATCGGCCAGGCCACGCACGTATTTGAGCGGGTGCAAGCCGAAGCCGACCCCTTGATGCAATGCGCCGAACGCTTCGGGCGAGGCGTAACCGCGCGCGCGCAATTCATCGCGCGACCATAGGGCAACCGGGCCACCACCATGGCGCGTCAAGATCGCCGCCTCGGCCTCAAGCTCGGTTAGGCGCGACGGCCGGTGCGCGACCGTGATCGTGCCCGAGCCTTGCGCGTCGAACGCGATGGCTTCGTCGCCACCAAGCGCGCGCACAAGCTCGACCGCCTCGACTTGGGCGCGAATGAACCGCCCGGTCTCTTCCAAGCCGAAGCACGCCACCATCCGGGGATAAGAAAGTTTGGCCGAACCGAGACAACAGAACCCGCCATTCCGGCCCGAGGCGCCAAAGCCAATCGGCCCTGCCTCTAACACGCAGGCCCCGATGCCGTGATCGCGCGCCAGATGATAGGCCGCCGAAAGCCCCGTATAGCCACCGCCAATGATGGCGATTTCCGCATCGCTATCGCGCTCGAGCGCACCGAAGCGAGCGCCATCCCACAGCCCGGCGCTCGCCTGCCAATAGCTCGGCACCGGCACCGCGGTATCATAGATCGATTGATGATAGAGCGCGTTCATCGCAGGCTTTTCACCGATCGGCGCCCTGGCGTCAAAACGACAACGCCGCCGGGTCTAAGAGCCTGTTTGGGAATTCCTCATGAGCCGCGCTGCGTGTCGAAAATCGCCTTATGCCAGGAGAAGCCCGAAGGGCGCATCTGGGAATACGTTCGAGGGCTTCGACGCCGCAGAGGGCGATTTTCGCCGCAGCCCGGCGGGACGCGTCGATTTCCGGCGCCTGGTTCGTCGCCAGGCCTTGACGATGCAGCCAGCATCGCCGGCGGCCCGGCTCCTGCCATTCGCGCCGAAATCGGCAGCGTCGCGGCCATGACGAATTCCCAAACAGGCTCTAGCCAGACGGCGTTGTGTTGCCACACACGAAAGGTTCAACCGCCGGTTTGACCGGCCGCCGCCACGGGCTCTTCCAGCCGCGCATGCAATTCCGCGATCAGGCCATCGAGGCCACGTTTATTGATCACGGAAGCAAATTCGACGCGATGTGTGTTCAGCATCGAAATGCCTTCGACCACAACGTCGATCACCTTGTATTGCCCATCGAACAAACGAACACGGTAATCGACCGCGATCGGCTGGCTGCCACCCGGCTGAAGGATCTTGGTGCGCACCCATTCGTCGCCGCCCGGATCCTTGATGGTCTCGACCATCTCGAAGGTCTGGCCGCTATAGGAATCGAAGCGTGCCGCATAAACGCGTGTGATGAAGGCGACGAAAATATCGTCATAGGCGGCCTTTTGGGCGTCGGTCGCTTCCTTCCAATATTTGCCGACCACGAAGCGGCTGATCGTCTTGATGTGAAAGCCCTCGACCAACAGGTCTTTAAACTGAGCCTCGCGCTGCTCGAACGTGGTCGAAGATTTGTTTTTCATAATATCAACCGCCCGTGAGCCAAGCGTGCTGATAAAGACGCTGGCGGCATCGTCCGCGGCGCGCGCGCCATTCGCAAACGGCAACGCGATCAGCATGACGGCGCTAGCCAGGCAGACGGCCAATGACCGCCGCGTCAAACTCAGAATCATGTTCGACCTAACCATTCCGATATCTGTTAAAGGCCGGGCCGCGTCCACGGTGGTGCCCCTACTCATCGATGTCGACGCTTGGGATCGGCTCGGCCGCGAGCAACGTACCGTTGCGACTATCTGCGCTGCGCTTCTCCCGATAGAGATTGCGCATCGCGGCATAGAAATCAACCGAGGTCTTTTCAAGCGCCTCCAGCTCTTCGATATACTTTGACCGTGTGCTCACGGCGGTCGCGGCAAATCTCGCATTTCTTGTCCCCGTATCAAAGATATAGGTGAACGGGTCCATGAAGATGTCGGCCACGAGCCCAACCACGTCACGCGGATTCGACGGGCCGAACAGCGGCAACATAATATAGGGTCCTTCGCCGAGCCCCCAGACACCAAGTGTTTGTCCGAAATCCTCTTTATGTTTTTCCAGGCCCGCGCCTTCGGCAGCCACATCGAACGCGCCAAAGAAGCCGAGGGTCGAATTCATGGCGAAGCGCGCGAGCGAAATGCCGGCCCGCTCGAACTCGCCCTGCAGAAGGTCGTTAAAGAAGGTGACCGGCTCGCCCAGATTATCGAGCGCGTTGGCGATGCGCTCACGCCCAAACTCAGGCACCACGCCACGATACATAATGGCAATCGGCTTCATCAGTGTTTCATCGAGCGTGCGATTGACCTCGAAGACGACCCGATTGACGTCTTCGATCGGATCATTGATCGCCGCTTCTTCCGCCGCCTCTTCCGGTGTCTGATTTTTGGTCGAGGCGCAAGCCGCGAGCGAGGTAATCGCAACCGCGATAACAATCGCCCGAAGTCCGCGCACCAGCCCGCGCTGATTGCGCTCGATATCGCGAAGACTCACCCGATCACTCCCTGCGCGCTCTCATCCCGTCAGGCCGAGCGGTCGCCACGACCGTTCAACCGACCTTCGGAGCCCTCAGCCCAACCATCCGATCAGCCTGCCCCTCTATTCTTAATAAAGGCTTTGGCCAAAACGTGGCGACGCCACGCCTATGGTGAAAGTGAGGCCTCCGAGTCACAGTTGATTAACACGACACCCAGAAAAGCGCCAGGAAGCGCCAGGGCATCCATGGTTAACCGTGGATGAACGAGACAGCCTGTTGCCTGCTGAGCACAGGGTGTGGCCTATCCCGAAGGTGGCCCGCCAATGCCTCCGGGCGGGCCAAAACCGCCGCCGCCGGGCGACTCGATCACAAAAATATCGCCCGCCGCCATTTCGGTCCGGTCAAAGGCCTTGAGCGGCGTAATACGGCCATCGGTCCGTTCGACATAGGCCCGCCCCATGGCGCCCGGCTCGCCGCCAGCCGCGCCGAACGGCGCCACGGTCCGGCTGTTCGAGAGGATCGCCGCCGTCATCGGCTCCAAAAAGCGCACGCGGCGGATCGCCCCGTCCCCACCCTTGTGCCGACCCGCGCCGCCCGAGCCCCGCCGGATCTGGAAGCGCTCGACCAGGACCGGAAAGCGCCATTCGAGCACCTCGGGGTCGGTCAGGCGCGAATTGGTCATGTGGGTCTGCACGGCGCTGGTGCCGTCAAAGCCGGGGCCAGCGCCCGAGCCGCCCGCGACGGTCTCGTAATATTGATAGCGCGCATTGCCGAAGGTGAAATTGTTCATGGTGCCCTGCGCGCCCGCCAGCACGCCGAGCGCGCCATACAGCGCATCAGTAATGCACTGCGAGGTCTCGACATTGCCGGCCACCACGGCCGCCGGATAATTCGGGCTCAGCATCGAGCCTTTCGGAATGATCAGCTCAATCGGCTTCAAACATCCCTCGTTCATCGGGATTTCGTCATCGACGAGGGTGCGGAACACATAAAGCACCGCCGCGCGGCACACCGCGCTCGGCGCGTTATAATTGTTCTCCAGCTGAGCCGACGTGCCGGTGAAGTCGATACACGCGCTGCGCTTTGCCTGGTCGATCGTGACCTTGACGCGGATCACGCCGCCGCAATCCATCTCATAGGCGAAGCTGCCGTCCTTCAACACGCCGATCACGCGGCGTACCGATTCCTCGGCATTGTCTTGCACATGGCGCATATAGGCGCGCACGGTATCGAGCCCGAATTGCGCGACCATGCCACGCAGTTCTTGTACGCCTTTTTCGTTCGCCGCGATCTGCGCCTTGAGATCGGCGATATTCTGCTCGACATTGCGCACCGGATATTTGCCCGACGCCAGCAGCGCGCGCATCTCGGCTTCGAGAAACCGGCCGCCCGAGACCAGCGCGACATTGTCGATCAGCACGCCTTCTTCTTCGACCGTGTGGGAATCGGGCGGCATCGAACCCGGCGTGATCCCGCCAATATCGGCGTGGTGCCCGCGCGAGGCGGTGAAGAACAGAATCTTCCGCGCCCCCTCATCGAATACCGGCGTGATCACCGTGATATCGGGCAAATGCGTGCCGCCATTATAGGGCGCGTTCAACACATAGACATCGCCCGCCCGGATCGTGGCGCCGCGATTGCGGATGATCGAGCGCACCGATTCACCCATCGAGCCCAAATGGACCGGCATATGCGGCGCATTGGCGATCAATCCGCCGCCCTCATCGAATAGCGCGCACGAGAAATCGAGCCGCTCCTTGATGTTGACCGAATGCGCGGTGTTTTCGAGCGTAGAGCCCATTTGCTCGGCGACCGACATGAAGAGGTTGTTGAAAATTTCGAGCATCACGGGGTCGACCGCGGTGCCGATCGCCACCCGTTTTGGCCGTGACTTGGTGCGCGTCAAGATCAGATCATTGCGCGCTGTCACCGTGGCGCGCCAATCGGGTTCCACCACCGTGGTCGAATTCGGCTCGATCACGATCGCCGGACCGTCGATCGCATCGCCCGGCTCAAGCGCTGCGCGGTCATAAATCGGCGCCTCGCGCCACGCATCGCCAAAATGGGCCCGACCTCGATCCATGGCCGAAGGCGGTGTACCCTCGGCGCGACGGCGCGACCGTGGCGGATCGGCCGCCACATCGGCTTCGCCAATCACCTCGGCCGCGGCCGATTCGACGATCAGAATCTTGCTGCGATCGACAAAGCCATAACGCTGCCGGTGCGCCGCTTCGAAGGCCTCCATGATCGACGCCTTATCGCCAAACGGCACCAGCAAGGCGGAATCGGTGCCGCGATAGCGCAGTTGGATATGGCGCTCGACCCGAATACGCGACGCCGCAACGCCCTCGCCGAGCAACTGACCGCGCCCAGCCGCCCCCAAGTCTTCGAAGCCGCGCTCGAGCTCACCCACCAACGCATCGCTCAGTTCGGCCTCAATCGCGCGCTCCTTCATCACGCGCATATCGGCCAACCCCATGCCATAGGCCGATAGCACGCCGGCATAGGGATGCACGAACACGTGCCCCATGCCGAGCGCATCAGCCACCAAACAGGCATGTTGCCCGCCCGCCGCGCCGAAGCTACAGAGCGCGTAGGACGTCACGTCATAGCCGCGTTGCACCGAAATTTTCTTGATCGCGTTCGCCATGTTTTCGACCGCGATCTTCAAGAACCCCTCGGCGATCAATTCCGGCGCGCGGCGTTCGCCGGTCGCCTTGGCAATCTCCTCGGCGAGTGCGTTGAATTTTTTCCGCACGATCTCAACATCGATGGGTTGATCGCCGGTCGGGCCAAACACCTTCGGAAAATGCGCCGGCACGATCTTGCCGACCATGACATTGCAGTCGGTCACGGTGAGCGGCCCGCCGCGCCGATAGCACGCTGGCCCCGGATCGGCCCCCGCCGAATCCGGCCCCACGCGATAGCGCGCGCCATCGAAATGCAGGATCGAACCGCCGCCTGCCGCGATCGTGTGGATATGCATCATCGGCGCGCGCAGGCGCACGCCCGCGATCTCGGTCACATAGCGTCGCTCATAGGCGCCGGCATAATGCGACACATCGGTCGAGGTGCCGCCCATATCGAAGCCGATCACTTTGTTGAGGCCGGCCGCCTCGCTCGCCCGCACCGCGCCAACCACGCCGCCGGCTGGGCCCGATAGAACCGAATCCTTGCCCTTGAACGACGCCGCATCGACCAGCCCGCCATTCGATTGCATGAACATCAGCCGCGCGCCGCCAAGCGCGCCCGCAACCCGATCGACATAACGTTGCAAGATCGGCGAGAGATAGGCATCGACCACGGTGGTATCGCCCCGGCTCACCATTTTCATCAGCGGGCTCACCTCGTGCGAGGTCGAGATTTGCGTATAGCCGATCGCTCGCGCGAGCGCGGCGATGCGCCGCTCATGCGCGGGGTAGCGATAGCTGTGCATGAACACAATCGCGACCGAGCGGAAGCCATCGCGATACGCCGCCTCGAGCGGCGCGCGCGCGCGCGTTTCATCGAGCGGCTCTCGCTCGGTGCCATCGGCCAGAAAACGTCCCCGCACCTCGACGACACGTGAATAGAGCATTTCCGGCAGCACGATATGGCGCGCGAAAATATGTGGCCGGTTCTGATAGGCGATGCGGAGTTGGTCGGCGAAGCCCTCATTGATCACCAAAAGGGTCGGCTCACCCTTCCGCTCGAGGAGCGCGTTGGTGGCAATGGTCGTACCCATTTTCACCGCCTCGATCTGCTCGCCCGGAATCGTGGCCCCACCCGCTAGCCCCATCATTTGGCGAATGCCATGGAGCGGGGCGTCCTCATAGCGTTCGGGCGCCTCCGACAGCAATTTATGGGTCAATAACCGGCCATCCGGCGCCTGCGCCACGATGTCCGTAAACGTGCCGCCCCGGTCGATCCAGAACTGCCAACGCGCCCCTGTTTCTCCGCCACCTGCCACGCCCTACTCCCTCGTCAAGACGCCCTTAACCATCGGCCAGCTAGGGTCCGCCGGGAACCCCATTGTTTCACCGCCAGCCGTCCTGTTTACGGGGCGGGGTGAGAAAGGGCAACAAGGTACTGATCAAGGGCGACGAGGTCGAAGAACGGTTGATCGAGCAGCTTGAGACGCTGCGGCGCTCGGCCATTGGTCGTACCGCGATCCATGTTCGCTTATCCGCGTTGGCGGACGGGGGCAATTGGGCCGTCGAGCGTGAGACGGCGGCCGAAACGCTGCTCGATTGGGCCGACGAGCATGGCGCCCATGTCTATGAGTTCAGCTCCGGCGATTTAGTCGCGCTTTGCAAAGGCGTGCGCTCCGAGGAACTAAGAACGATCACCCATCGACTCGATCAACTCTTCGTCGATGCCCCACGCCGCGACGAAGAATCAAACGAAATTAAACTATGCGTTTGGTATGACCTGAGCGCCGAGCTCAATACGCTGGTCACGCTCTGCGATAACGCGCTCATCGATCGCCACGCCAACACGACCAGCGTCGCCGAGCAGCTCGAAGATCGGCCGTCTGCTGATGCCCGGCCGGTCACGCCCGCCTCCATGGCCCGGCTCGAGATCGCGCTCGGCAGTTCAGACATCGATCGCTTTATCCGCCAGCAATCGATTTGCCGCGTACCGCCAGGCCGCCCCTATCTGCCAACACCCTTCGCGCGCGAAGTCTATATACGCATCGGCAATCTCGAAGAGGTCATGCTGCCCGACGTCAATCTGCAAAGCGATTCCTGGCTGTTCCACCACCTCACCACCCTGCTCGATCAGCGCATGCTCGCGCTTTATTTGCGCGAGCCCGATGGCCTGACGCGCCAGCCCACCTCAATCAACCTCCGTCTGTCGACCGTGCTCTCGCCCGAATTCGGACGGCTGGTCCGCCTGATGTCCGATTCGGAACGCCGGCGTCTGACCGTCGAGTTGGAAGCGGTCGACATCATTGCGGACTATGAAGGCTTCATGTTCGCCCGCTCCTATCTCAAGGATATCGGCGTGACTCTGTGCCTCGATGGCACCGATGAGTTGAATCTACCTGACCTTGTCGCGGTCGGCCTCGCGCCCGATGCGATCAAGATCCGCTGGAATCCGAATGCCGATCTGAGAGGCCTGGCCGACCCATCGAGCGATTTCGCCATGGCGGTCACGACCTTCGGCCCACACCGCACAGTGCTTTGTCGCTGTAGCGATTCCCGATCGATCGAATTCGGCCACAGCCTGGGCCTGACCCGCTTTCAGGGTCGTTACCTCGACAAACTGCTGAGCCCGGGTTCCACGCGCTTTAATTGAAGCGCGCGGGGCGGCAGCCTCACGCGCTCTTGGCTATGCCGTTCGTTTGCCGATGTGCGTTGACCACCTCATCGGCGAGCCGCCCCGTCAACTCCTGCAGATGATCGAATTTGAACTCGTAGGTGCCGACGCCGAGCGTCGCCGAGCGCAATTCGATGATCATGTCATGCATTTCGGATTGCGGCATCGAGGTGCTCACCTCATCCCAGCCATCCCAGCCTGATTTAGGTTCATAACCGAGCACCTGCCCGCGTCGCCCCGTCACCAAGCGCTGCACACCGGCGGTGAAACTGTTCGGCACCGAAATCTTGACCTGAAAGATCGGCTCCAAGAGCACCGGGCCACAATTCGGCAGGCCTTCCGACATAGCGAGGCGGCCCGCCGTCTTGAACGCCATTTCGGAGCTATCGACCGCATGATATTTGCCGTCGAGCAGCGTCACCGAAAGATCGACCACCGGAAAGCCGAGCGGCCCATGCGGCAAATATTCGCGAACGCCTTGCTCGACCGCCGGAACATATTGCTTCGGTACCGCGCCGCCAACCACCGCGTTGTGGAATTCGAAACCGGCGCCGCGCGGCAATGGTTTGATATCGACCACCACATCGCCGAATTGACCATGCCCGCCGCTCTGCTTTTTATGGCGCGCGTGTTGTTGGATCGGTTTTTTGATTGCCTCTTTGTACGAAACACGCGGCAGCGATGTGGCGAGCGCGAGGCCATATTTGTTTTTCAAACGATCGAGCGAAACCTTGAGGTGCATCTCGCCCTGGCCCCACAACACGGCCTCATGCGTATCGGTCGTGTGATCGAGCGCGACGGAGGGGTCTTCTTGATGCAGCCGCGACATGGCGCCTGAAACCTTGACCTCATCCTTGCGCCGCTCGGCACGCACCGCGAACGCATAGACCGGCGGCAAACGCGGCGCGCGCGGCAAAGGTTCGGTCTTGGATTCGGCGACCGTCAGCGTATCGCCCGTCACCACCTTATCGAGCCGCCCAATACCCACCAGATCGCCAGCCTCCGCCGCCGCGATCTTGCTTTGCTGCGTCCCCAAGAGCGAGTAGAGACCGCCGACCCGCTCATTGCCCGATAGATTGGCGCCATCGGCCAAATGCCCGCGATAGAGCCGCGCAAGGCTCACCTTGCCGCCCTGCTGGGTGATGTAGGTTTTCAGAATTTGCAAGAGCGGCGCCTTGCTCGACATATCAATTTGCTTGCGCTCTGCCGTGTCCGCCGCGGTCGGGCCGATCCGCACGATCATTTCAAGCAGCCGCCTGATGCCCCAATCCATTTCGGCCGAGCCCATGAAGACGGGCACCACTTCGGCCTTGGCGAGGCTCGCGCGCAAATAGCCTTGAATCTCTTCCTCGCTCGGAATCTTGTCATCGAGCAAGCGCTCGAGCAGCGAGTCATCGTGATCGGCGAGATTTTCCAAAAGCTGCGTGCGCGCTGAATCGCGGCGCTCGGCAATCGTGTCCGGCGCGGATATTTTGTCCGACGGCGCATGCGGCTTATAGCCATAGGCCTGCCCGCTGATCAGGTCGACATAACCAGTCGCCTGGGCGCCATCGCGAATCGCGACCTGACACGGGATGAACGGAATTTTGGAGAACGGCTTCAGCGCGTCGACCAACTCGGCAACCCGCACGGTCGCTTCATCGATCCGATTGGCGAATAGCACGTGCGGAATATTCTGCTCTTCGAGGAAATGCAAGAGACGTGACAAGGTCAGCACGCGTTCAGTCTGCGGCTCGCACACGATGATCGCGAGATCGACGCCCATCAGCGCATTCAAAGTTTCCTGCGCGAACTCGACCGAGCCCGGACAATCCAGCACATTGATCCGCGTCCCGTTATAAGTGAAGCTGGCGGCGTTGATCTCGACGCTCATTTGGCGCTCGCGCGCCTCGGGCGATGAATCGCCGGTCGTGTTGCGGTCTGGCACGCGCCCTTTTCGGGTAATCGCGCCGGTGGCGAACAGCAGGCTTTCAAGAAGCGTTGTCTTGCCGCTGGTATACGGGCCTACGAGCGCGACGCTTCGAGGCCCGGAACCTACATTGTCGCTCATGACTTACCCCGTCTGTAAAGCCGGGTTAGCCGATCGTTCTTCTTCTTGTCATTGATCGAACCAGTCAGGTCATGGTTTTGCAACAACCAATTGCAGCCCCCTCATTGGCGACTTAACGTCGCGCCGGGCAAAGCGGCTATGCGCCGTTCGCGGGAGGGCGGATTGATCAATTGCGACAGGCTGATCGGCGAACACGCTGTGACCGGGCGGCTGATCGCCACCTTCTCGAGGGGACTCGATGGCATCATGGTTAATGACACGGTCGCACCAGCCCAAGCGATCGACGCCATGCTTAACTCGATCAACCTTGCACGCGGCATCCCGTGAAGCTGAGCCATCTTTTGCTGGCGCTTCTGTGCGCGGCGCTTTGGGGTTATGGCTTCGTGCCGAGCAAATATGGCGCGGCGCACATGCCGCCTTTGCTTTTTCTGGCGCTCCGTTTCGCGCTGATCGCCCTTCTCACCATTTGGTTCGCGCCGATCCCGCGCGGACATTGGCGTCCGCTTATCTCCTATTCGCTCGCGCTCGGCGTCGGCCATTTCGCGCTGCTCTATATCGGACTAAGGCTCGGCGTCGAGGCCACCACGGCATCGTTGATCTGGCTCTCTCAAGTGCCGTTGACGACGCTCTTGGCGTTTTTCGTGCTGGGCGACCGACCAAGTTTGCGAACGAGCATCGGCATGGCGATCGCGCTCGCCGGCTCGGTCTTGTTGATCGCCGAACCGCACATCGCGGGCGAGCCTCTGGCGATCACCTTGGTCGTCCTCTCCGCCGTCATGTGGGCGGTGGCCGCGATCCAGGCGAAGCGTCTGCCGCAACTCAGCCCGCTCGCGCTCAATGCCTGGATGGCGCTCATCTCCCTGCCGGTTTTGATCGTGTTATCGGCCCTCCTTGAATCCGACCAATATGGCGAGTTTCTGGTGCCTGATTGGCGCCTGCACGCCTCGCTTGTCTATATGGCGGTGCTGTCCTCGATCGTCGGCTACGGCATTTGGTTCTATTTGTTGCGCCGGCATGCGGTCAGCCGCACGGCGCCATTTCTTCTGTTAGTGCCGATCATCGGCGTGGTCTCCAGCATCGCAACCTTGGGTGAGCCGTTCTCCTGGCGTACCGCGCTCAGCGGCCTGATCACGCTGATCGGCGTCGCCTTGATCGTGATCCGCCGGCCCGCTGGGCACCCTCACCCCATCCCTCTCCCGCAAGCGGGAGAGGGGGACGCCGATACCCGAGGCCCGTCCCCTCCGAAGGAAGAAAAGCAACACCCAAGCAACCGAGCCCTCTCCCGCTTGCGGGAGAGGGTGGCGAGCCTCGGGCGACGGCCCGAAGGGAGCGGGTGAGGGCTTGAAACCACAAGATCTGATGCTGGCGCTGCTTGTGGCGTCGATTTGGGGCTTCGGTTTCGTGCCCTCCAAGATCGCCACCACCGAGGTGCCACCCTTCTTCGTGGTGGCGCTCCGCATGGGGCTAGTCGCGCTGGTGACGATTTAGTTTGTGCGTGTGCCACGGCGCGAATGGCGCGGGCTCTTGAGTTTTTCCGCGCTGATGGGCGTCGGTCATTTCGCCCCGGCCTATATGGGGCTTCGCCTTGGTGTCGATTCGACAACCGCCGCCTTGATCTGGCAAATGCAGGTGCCGCTGACCGTGCTGATTGCCTATGTCGTGCTCGGCGAACGCCTCGGTTGGCGCGGTCTGGCCGGCCTTGGAGTCGCGCTCGTGGGCGTCGCGATTTTTTTCGGCGAGCCGGCGCATCAGGCGAATTGGCTTGCAATCGGGTTGCAATTTATCGCGGTCGTGTTAAACGCCTTCGCCAACATTCAAGCGAAGCGCCTGAGCCATCTGAACCCAATCACGATCAACGCGGTCATGGCACTCATCGCCGCGCCGGTCATGATCGTACTTTCGCTTATTTTCGAGACCGGCCAAATTGACGCGCTCGCCGCCGCGAGTTGGAAAACACCCGCCGGCATCGCCTTTCTCGCGATTATTTCAACGCTGGTTGGCTTTGGCGGCTTCTATTATCTGATGCGGCGCTATCCGGTCGGCTGGGTCAGCGCCATTGTGCTGCTCGTGCCGCTCACGGGCGCGATCGCGGGTGTTGGCTTGATGGGCGATGAACTGAGCTGGTATTCGGCCTTGGGCGGCGCGGCCATGTTGCTAGGCGTTGGGCTGATCATCATTCGCCCGCGCACCTTTGTGCGGCACGTCGCCGACGGACCGCCAATGGGCCAAGGACCGCTGTCATGACGCCGCCAATCGTCGAACGCCCCTCGCCCAATCACGACGCGCGGCCCGCTGGCGCGGTCGTTTCGATGCTTGTCTTGCATTACACCGACATGGCGAATGCAACCGCGGCGCTCGATCGGATGTGCGATCCGCTCGCCAAAGTGAGCGCGCATTATTTGATCGACGATGACGGCACGATCTATCGCCTTGTGCCCGAGGCGCGCCGCGCCTGGCACGCCGGCAAAAGCCATTGGCGCGGCCTTGAGGGCCTGAACGCCGTCTCGATCGGCATCGAACTCGCCAATCCGGGTCACAGCCTCGGCTATCGCGCCTTTCCGCCAACGCAAATGGCGGCGCTGAGTGCGCTTGCGCGCGAGATCGTCGCGCGCCACGCGATTCCGCCGCGAAATGTCGTCGGCCATTCCGATATCGCGCCCGAGCGCAAGCTTGATCCCGGCGAGCTGTTCGATTGGCACGATTTGGCCCGCCAAGGCATCGGTCTTTGGCCGGAGCCCTTGAGCGATATCGTTTCGACTGACTCGGTTCTCTGTGAAGGCGATGAGGGGCCGCGCATCGCACGGCTGCAAAGCGCGCTCAAGCATTATGGCTATGGTCTCACCGAGGATGCGCGCTTTGGTCCGCACACGGCATCGGTGGTGCGCGCCTTTCAGCGCCATTTCCGCGCCACTCTGATCGATGGCATTTGGAATCAAACCTGCGCGGCGCGGCTTAAATCTTTGCTCGCGCAGGCCGGCGAGCCGATCGCGCCTTGACCGCGCGGGCCTGAGCGCCTAGTCATCACGCGCCAGACGGCCGGACGGCCGCCTTCACTCTCGGGTGGGGGAGGAAAGTCCGGGCTCCACGGGAACACGGAGCCGGGTAACGCCCGGCGGGGGTAACCCCAGGGACAGTGCCACAGAGAAGAGACCGCCGGCGTCTCGGGTTTCGGCCCGAGATCGCAGGCAAGGGTGAAACGGTGCGGTAAGAGCGCACCGCGCTTCCGGTAACGGCAGCGGCACGGCAAACCCCTCCGGGAGCAAGACCAAGTAGGGGCGGTCTGTTGGCCGAAAGGTCAACAAAGCGCGTTCCCGCGCCAGCCGCCCGGGTCGGTCGCGCGAGGCGCCCGGTAACGGGCGTCCCAGATGAATGGTCGTCGCGTGGTCCTTCACCGGACCACGTACAGAACCCGGCTTATAGGCCGTCTGGCGTTCTTCTATTGTTCTAAAATAAAACAGGAACATTCCTCAGGCCCTCTAGGGCTAGGGCAAGATTGTTCGGATTCCTACAATCTGTGGTCTGAAGGCCCCCGATGCGAGGTCGTGGTTCGCGGCCACAAATGCCAAAAAACCGCCTGAAACCAAGATACTGCGCATTGAAATCCATATTTTCCCATGATATCCCATGATGTCCCATAAAACGGGAGCCGGTAGAACCTCTGCCGGCCCTCGCACCGCTTCAAGGATGGGACCCGCCGATCGCTGGGGGAGCGCCGGACGTGGCCGTTTTTTCAGGTCGTTATGTCAATACGGTCGACCGCAAGGGTCGGGTTTCGGTGCCCGCGCCGTTCCGCGCCGTCTTGGCGGGCCAAGGCCTGGTCGGTCTCGCCATTTTCCCGACCCCTATTGGCAGTCCCTCGCTCGATTGTTGCGGGCTCGACTGGCTGGACCAGCTGAGCGAGCGCTTCGCTTCGGCCAATCTCTATCAGCCTGAATTCGAAATGGCGGCGCTGGTCACGCTCGGCGAAGCCCAGCAAATGCCGTTCGATTCCGAAGGCCGCGTCGTGCTGCCGCCAGCCTTGGTGGCGCATGCCGGCCTCGATGGCAAAGCCGCCTTCATCGGGCTTGGCCGTCGGTTTCAAATTTGGCACCCGGATAAGCTCGAAACCACGCTGCGCGAAGCGCGCGCGCGGGCCCCCGGCATTTTGTCATCCCTCAACCTGCCGCCCCTGCCCGGCGGTGGGGGGCGCTAATGGCCGCGTTCGTACCCTCCCTCGAACGCGGCCATGCGCCCGTCATGCTGGCCGAAGTGATCGAAGCCCTGGCGCCGCGCGCCGATGGCGTCTATCTCGACGGCACCTTTGGCGCTGGCGGCTACACCGCGGCCATCCTCGATGCGGCCGCCTGCCGCGTCATTGCGCTTGATCGCGACCCTGACGCGATTACCCGAGGCGGCGCGCTCCTCGCCGCCTCCGCCGGTCGGCTTGACCTCATCGCGGGCCGCTTTGGCGACATGACCGCTCTGCTACAGGCGCGCGGCGTTGAGTCGGTCGATGGCGTGACGCTCGATCTTGGCGTCTCCTCCCAACAAATCGATCAGGCCGAACGCGGCTTCTCGTTCCGCTTCGACGGCCCGCTCGACATGCGCATGGAAAAAACCGGCTCGAGCGCGGCCGATTTAGTCAACCACACCAGCGAGGAGGAGCTCGCAAGCCTCATCCGCGAACTCGGCGAAGAGCGCCGCGCCCGCGCCATCGCGCGCGCGATCGTCGCGCGCCGCGCCGAAGCCCCGATCACCCGGACCGCCGAGCTGGCCGATTTGGTGCGCTCGGTGGTGCGCCGGGGCGAACACGGGGTCGACCCAGCAACCCGCACCTTTCAGGCGCTCCGCATCGCGGTCAATGACGAGCTCGGCGAGCTCGAGCGTGGCCTCGCGGCGGCCGAACGCCTGCTCCGCCCGCGCGGCCGGCTCGTCGTGGTCGCGTTCCACTCGCTTGAGGATCGCTGCGTGAAACGCTTTTTGAAAACCCGCGCCACCGTCGCGCCGGCGCCGTCGCGCCATCTGCCCCCGTCCGCCACAAAACCGCCGCAAGCCTCGTTCAACTTGCTGCACGGCCATACGCTGAGGCCGAGCGCCCAGGAATGTACAGCCAATCCCAGAGCTCGATCGGCGCGCCTGCGCGCGGCGGAACGGACGGACGCCCCGGTCTGGTCCGAGCGGAGAGCCGCGTGAATCGCCCCGCCGCCATAGCGTGGATTGGCGCGATCATGGTGATGGCGGTCACGCTGTTCCTGATCACCTATCAAGCGCAGAACGTCGAGAAAGAGGTCGCCGCGCTGAACCGCGAGGTAATCGCCGAGCAAGAGGCCATTCACGTGCTCCGCGCCGAATGGAGCTATCTCAATCGGCCCGAGCGCCTTTCGGCCTTGGCGGAGCGCCATCTCGGACTGCAAGCGATCGCGCCTGCGCAAATGATCGCCGCCAAACAACTCAACGGTTTGCCCGAGGCCAAATTGGCCGCGCGCGGCGACGAGCGCTTGCAAGATCTTTTGAAGCGCGTGATGGACGAGACCGCGCAATGACCGACCTCGCCTCCGCCAAGTGGAAAGAGTGCCTGACAAGCGATTCCGCGCTCATGGCGGAGCCCGGCGAGCAATTGTCTGAAAGTCACGCCAAACGTCCGCTCGAAATGGCGCGCACGCGCTTGCTGGTGGCTGGCGCGGTGTTCACCCTTTGCTTTTCGGTGCTCGGCATGCGGCTCATCGGGCTCGCGATTACCGAGGATGATCAAATCGCGCATTCGACGGTCAAAAATCAAACCAGTGCACCCAGCGCCGCACGTGCCGATATCTTCGATCGGAACGGCATGTTGCTCGCGACCAATTTGCCGAGCGTTTCGCTTTTCGTCGATCAGACCAAAGTGCTCGATGCCGAGGCCGCGGCCGAAAAAATACGCCGAGTGCTGCCCGAATTTTCACACGAAACCTTGGTCCGCCGCATCAAAGGCAAGGCTCGCTATGTTTGGGTCAAGCGCGGCCTGACACCCGATCAGGAATATGACATCAATCGCCTCGGCCTGCCCGGTTTCGCCTTCGAGCGCGAGGAACGGCGCGTCTATCCGCAAGGCGATCTGTTTGCCCACGCGCTCGGTTATACCGGGGTCGACAACCATGGCCTCTCAGGCATCGAGCGCGGTCTCGACAAGACCTTGACCGCGGACACCAACAGCGCGCCGGTCACGCTCTCGCTCGACCTTCGGGTCCAGCATGTGATGGCTGAGGAATTGTCGCGCGCGATTTCCGATTTTGGCGGCATTGGCGGCGCCGGCGTGGTGCTTGACGTCAACACCGGCGAGATCATCGCGATGGTCAGCCTGCCGACTTACGATCCGAATGGAAAGAAGCCGAAAGTAGACCCCGATCAATTCAATCGAGTGACGAAAGGCCTCTACGAACTCGGCTCCACCTTCAAGGCCTTCACGCTTGCCATGGCGCTCGATTATGGCGTGGTCGATCTTGATGGCGGCTATGACGCCTCGAAGCCAATCCGCGTTTCGCGTTTCACGATCAACGACGATCACCCCCAAAATCGCTGGCTCTCAGTGCCTGAGATTTTCATGCACTCGTCAAACATCGGCGCGGCCAAAATGGCGCTCGATGTGGGCGCCACCCGCCAGCGCGCGTTTTTGAAAAAGATCGGCCTGCTCGATCCGGTCAAACTCGAAATTCCGGAAGTTAGCGAACCGCTCTCGCCCGCCCCAAAAGATTGGCGCGATCTCAGCACCATGACGATCGCGTTCGGCCATGGCGTCGCGGTCACACCGCTGCATCTGGTCGCGGGCATCGCCGCGTTGGTCAATGGCGGCGTCTTGCGCCAGCCCACTCTGCTCAAACAACCGGCCAGCGCCGTTGCGCCAGGAATTCAGGTGATCAAGGCCGAGACGTCGGAAATCATGCGCCGCCTGCTCCGCCTCGTGGTGACCGATGGCACCGGCAAAAAGGCCGCCGCACCCGGCTATTTGGTCGGCGGCAAAACCGGCACCGCGGAAAAGCCAAGCGCCACCGGCTATCGCAAGAAATCGTTGATCTCGACCTTCGTCGGCGCTTTTCCGATGAACGCGCCGCGCTACGTCGTGTTCGCCATGATCGACGAGCCGAAGGGCAATGAATCGACCTTCGGCTTCGCCACCGCCGGCTGGACCGCGGCGCCGCTGATCAGCCGCTTGATCACGCGCACCGCGCCGCTTCTCGGTGTCGAGCCGGTCGATGAGGATGCCGAACCCGTGCGTCACGAATTGATGATCGAAGCTTTATCATCGAGGCCAAAACTTGCGTCTTTCTGAATTGATCGCCGATGGGCCGATGCCCACCAAGCTACCGAGCGACCCCGAGATCATCGGATTGTCGGCGGATTCGCGCGCGGTCAAACCGGGCTATTTGTTCGCGGCTTTGGCGGGCTCGCGGCAAAAGGGCAGCGACTTTATCGCCGATGCCGTACGCCATGGCGCGGTCGCCGTGCTCGCCGCGCCCGATGCGGCGTCGGCCGCCGAAGCGTCCCACGTCGCCCTCGTCGCCGATCCCAATCCTAGGCGGCGTTTGGCCCTCATGGCCGCGCAATTTTACGGCCCTCAGCCCAAGACCATCGCCGCCGTCACCGGCACCAATGGCAAGACCTCGGTCGCCGCCTTCACGCGTCAAATTTGGCTACGCCTCGGTTATCGCGCGGCAACAATCGGCACGCTCGGCGTGATCGCCGATGAGTTCACGCATGACTTCCACCACACGACACCCGATCCGGTGTCATTGCACGAGGCCTTGGCCGGGCTAGCCAAAGCCGGCATCGACCACCTCGCGCTCGAAGCATCGAGCCATGGCCTCGACCAATGCCGCCTTGATGGCGTCGTGATTGGCGCGGCCGCGTTCACCAATCTGACGCGCGATCATTTCGACTATCACCCGACCGTCGAAGCTTATTTCAAAGCGAAAGCACGACTGTTTGAAGTGTTACTGCCGTCAGGCGGCACCGCGGTGCTCAACGCCGACATCGATGAAGCCGCCGCGCTTGAAACGATCTGCCGCGCGCGCCGCCATCGCCTGCTTCGGTTCGGCGCCAAGGGTCAGGAAATCAAATTGTTGGAACGGCGCGACGAAAGCGGTGGGCAAGCGCTGAAGCTTGAGGTGCTCGGCCTGCGTCGGGACATTTTCCTGCCGCTCCCCGGTGCGTTTCAGACGAGCAATGTGCTGGCCTCGCTCGGCCTTGCGATCGGCACGGGTGAAAAGCCCGACGATGCGCTTGGCACGCTCGAGGCGCTGCGTAGCGTGCGCGGCCGGCTCGAGCTCGTCGGTCGTCACTCGAGCGGCGCGCCGGTTTATGTCGACTACGCGCACACACCCGATGGCATCGAGACCGTGTTGCGCGCGCTCCGCCCCTATGCCTCGCGGCACCTTGGAATCGTCTTTGGGTGCGGCGGCGATCGCGACAAGGGCAAGCGCCCCCTAATGGGCCAAATTGCCGCCAAATTCGCCGATCGCGCTATCGTTACCGACGATAATCCGCGTACCGAAGAGGCCGCCGCGATCCGCGCCGCCATTTTAGCCGCCTGCCCGAAGGCGATCGAGATCGGCGATCGACGTCAGGCCATCGAAGCCGCCATCGCCGCGCTCGAAGCTGGCGATGCCTTGGTCATTGCCGGCAAGGGCCATGAAGCAGGTCAAATCGTCGGCGCCACCGTCATTCCGTTCGATGATGCGAGTGTCGCGCGCGATGCGCTGCGCGCAAGCGGCGGCGAGATCTTGTCATGACGCCGCAACCCAACACGGTCGAGGTGCTCTGGCGCTCAGCCGATATCGCGGCGGCGACAGGCGGGCGCGCCACTCAGCCGTTCGAGGCAAGCGGCGTCGCAATTGACAATCGTACCTTGTCGCCCGGCGATCTTTTCATCGCGCTGAGGGGTGACAATCACGACGGGCACGACTTTGTTGGTGCCGCGTTCGACGCGGGAGCCTCCGCCGCGCTCGTCAGTCGTGTGCCGGACAATTTGCCGGCCAACACCTCGCTCCTGATCGCACCCGATACCTTCGAGGCCTTGTGGGCGCTGGCGCGTGCCGCTCGAG
>CAMDNF010000015.1:0-37594 GCA_945902735.1 Rhizobium sp. Q54
GTTTGCCATTGATCGTGATGCTGCCTTTGAGTTTTGCGAGATCGAGGCTGCGCCAATTCACCACCGGTGGTCCGAGCACGCAGCCCGAATCAAAAAAATCATCGGCGATCAGGCTCGGCGCGCCGACGGCGCGAAAATCCTTGAAGCGCGCATCGACGATCTCAAACGCCGGCATGACGGTATCGACCGCATCGGTGACGCTCGCGCGCGTATAGGGCGCGCGCTCCGGCGGCAGGCGCGTGGCGAGGCGCACCGCGAGCTCGCACTCGACGCCCGGGTGCACGAACGTGTCGTGGCGAAACTCGCCACGCAGGCTCTTGACCATGCGCTGATGGATCGAGCCCGACGCCGGGTGGCGGATGCCCATGTAGTCCTGAATCCTCGAATTGGTGCAGCCGATCTTGTGACCGACCACGGGACCAAGGCCGGCGTCGGCCAATTTGATGTCGAGCGCGGCCTGGATGGCATAGGCCTCATCCGTATCGCGCGGTCGGCAGCTCTCGGGCAAGGAATCGAGCGCGTCGCCATCGAGGCGCAGGCGCTCCAAGAGTTGAACTGCTTCGGCAATGGCCGTTGGTGTCATCAGCTGCCTCCCCTTCGCGAGACACCATCATAGGCATTCGCGCGAGGCGGGGAAGAGCGAAGGGCGGGCGTTTATTAAGACTTGGCGCTCGCGCGTTCGAAGGCGGCCTGCGCGGCCTCGTGATCGCCGAGGGTCTCTAGGGCCGCGCCATAGGACCGTTCGGCCTTAGCCGAGTTGGGATCGAGCGCCACCGCGCGCGCCAGGGCATCGCGGGCATCTTGTGGTCGTGCGCCATCGAGAAGTGCTGCGCCCAAATTGAGCCAGGCCACCGGCGACAGCGGTGAAAATCGGGTTGCGCGCTCGCCATGGCTAATCGCCTCGGGCAAAGCGCCGGTGCGTCGAAGCGCCTCGGCCAGATGGGCATGGCCCTCGGCGTTTTCCGGCGCGCGCGCGACAGCTTCGCGCAGGCGCCGCACGGCGTCGGCATCGGCGTTGAGCGCGAGCAAGACAATGCCGAGTTCGGTTCGCACCGCGGCGTTGCCCGGGGCATCGAGGGCGGCGCGCTCGAGCGTGCGTTTCGCTTCATCGAGGCGCCCCAGCGTGAAGTAGGCGCGGCCCAATTTGTGTCGTGCCTCGACCAGACCGGCGGACGCCGCTTGGTCGAGTGGATGAAGCGCGTCCTCCGCGCGGCCGGCTTCGATCAGCACGCTCCCGAGCCAAAGCCTCAACGAGGCCACCTGTGGGCTGCGTTCGATGGCCTCTCTGACGACCCGTTCGGCTTCGGCGAAATTGCCGACGTGGAACAGTGTCGCGGTGAGGTTGAGCGCGGCCTCGACAAAAGTAGGCGCGGCCATCAGCGTAGCGCGATAGGAGTCGATCGCGGCCGTATAGGCGCCGAGCAGACGCTGCGCATTCGCGTAGCTAAAGAGCAGGCCGATCGGTGGTGAGCTTGCCGCCAGAGCCGGTTTGATGACTTCGACCGCGTCTTCCGCTTTGCCTTGATTGAGCAGGAGATCCGCCAAATTGTTGCGCGCGGTTGAATCGTCGGGGCGCACCAACAAGGCACGCCTGATCAAGTCGGCCTCTTTATCCGCGTCGCCGCGCCGCGCCGTGATGACGCCGAGAAGGTGAAGCGCATCGAAATCCGTTGGTCGTGCCTTGAGGATTTCCTCGAGAAAACGCGTCGCGCTGGTCAGGTCGCCGACATTGAAATGACGGACCGCTTTCAGAAAATCGATGCGCGCGCGATCGGCCGACGCATGGGCGGCCGACGCGGCATCGCCCGCCGGCTTACGTGCCGCAGGTGCCGATGACGTCGCGCGGTGCTTCGAGCGGGCCATACTTATCCCCAAGAATTCACAAGGGATCATGCGGCCCGCGCGTGAACGCCATATTAACGAGACGTTAAAGAACGGCGATTTAGCTCAAATTTCTGAGAGGTGTCTCGGGACGACGGCCTTAGCCGACCGAGAGGGCGAGGATGCGGCTGATCTGGCACAAGGGCCGGCCGCTCTCCATGGCAAAAGCGCAAATAATGGCCTGCGCCTTTTGCCGTGCCGCCTTGCCGGAAAAACCAGCCTCATGGCGTGCATAGGCCTTGAGCGCCTTGGCGACATCCTCGGTCGGTAAAAACGTGTCCTTGCCGGCATGGCGCAGGAAATAAGGCCCGGACGCGCCGCCCAATTGCTTAAAGCGTTTGGTCAGATCGTCCCATAGCTCGGTCGTGCGCTCGGGCGGAAAACTCGCCAAATAGGCGCCGAAACTGCCATGCAACGCGCTGAGCTCGCACATCGCGGCGGCGTTGTGGCGCGTCGCTCTCAGTTTGCCGAGATGACGAATGAGGCGCGCGTCTTTCATCAGCGCCTCGATCGCCTCATCGCTCATGGCGCGCACGCGTTTGGGCTCGAAGCCGAAGAAGACCTCTTCGAAGATCGGCCATTTGGCCTCGACCATCGAATGTTTGAGCCCGGCTTGGAAAATTCGCAGCGACATTTGCGAGAGGTAGCGATCGTCGGGCACGCGCTTCAGCGCGGCCGGGGTTTTTGGTTTATGGAGCAAGGCCTCGAGCGCTTTTGGTCCGCCATGGCGCTTGGCGGCCTTCGCCTCGATCGTCGAAAAGGGTGTCATGGCGGCCATGCTACTTGGGCTGGGGTGGCTTGCTCAATGGCCCGTCTTGTCGAGATGGGCGCGGCTGCTAGAGTGGGCCTTCGCTCGGTGCTCGAAGGAGATTGAAATGCCCGTGATCAACCGTGTCGCCGCGCTGCATGACGAGATGACCGCGTGGCGCCATGAGCTGCATGCTCATCCCGAGCTCGCGTTTGAGGAGCACAAGACGGCCGATTTCGTGGCGAAAAAACTCGCCGAATTCGGCATTGCCGTGCATCGGGGCCTGGCCGGTACGGGCGTCGTGGGTTCGCTCAAAGGTCGCCCCGGCGGCCGCGCGATCGCGCTCCGCGCCGATATGGATGCCCTCCCCATTCTCGAAGCGAATGACGTGGCGCATCGCTCGACCGCGCCCGGCGTGATGCATGCCTGCGGCCATGATGGGCACACCACCATGTTGCTCGGCGCCGCGAAGCATTTAGCCGAGACCAAGAATTTCGCCGGCACGGTCCATTTCGTGTTTCAGCCGGCGGAAGAGGCGGCGGGCGGCGGGCGGGTGATGGTCGAGCAGGGGCTGTTCCAGCAATTCCCGGCCGAGGCGGTTTTTGGCATGCACAATTGGCCGGGCCTGCCGGCCGGGCAGTTCGGCGTGCGCGCCGGCGCGGTGATGGCGTCGCTCGATGTCTTCGATATCGAGGTCAAGGGGCGCGGCTCGCACGGCGCGATGCCCAATCATGGCGTCGATCCGATTGTCGCCGCCGCGCAAATCGTCTCGGCCATCCAATCGATCGCGAGCCGCAATGCCGATCCGGTTGAATCCGCCGTCGTCAGCGTGACCCAGATTCACGGCGGCGATGCCTATAACGTGATCCCCGATGTGGTGAAGCTCGCCGGCACGACGCGCACGTTGAAACCGGCGGTGCGCGATCTCGTCGAAAAGCGCTTGGGCGAAATCGCGCGCGCGGTCGGCGCCGGCATGGGCTGCGAGGTGTCGGTCAAATACGACCGGCGTTACCCCTCGACCATCAACACCGAGGCCGAGGCGATGGACGCGTTCGGCGCGGCGAAGGCGGTGGCGGGCGAGGCCAATGTGTTGACCGATTTGCCGCCCTCGATGGGCTCGGAGGATTTCGCCTTCATGCTCGGCGCCAAACCGGGTTGTTATGTCTGGCTCGGCAATGGCCCGCGCGAGGGCGGCTGCGTGCTGCACAACGCGCATTACGACTTCAACGACGCGATTTTGCCGGCCGGCGCGTCCTATTGGGTGAGCCTGGTCGAGCAGAAGCTTCGATAAGGGTCAGGGCCGACGCCCGCGAGCCTTGACAAGCGAGGTCAAGGCGCGTTTTCTCACGCCTCTCCGGCGCGGGCTCCCGCGCCGTCGGTGATGTGCGGCTGTGGTGGAATTGGTAGACGCGCAGCGTTGAGGGCGCTGTGGGAGAAATCCCGTGGAGGTTCAAGTCCTCTCAGCCGCACCATATCTCGATCGAAGGCTCGCCATTTGGGCGGGCATGGTGCGAAAAGCCGGCCCTCACGGGCGGCCGTGGCGGAACTGGTAGACGCGCTAGCCTCAGGAGCTAGTGGGGGCAACCCCGTGGAGGTTCAAGTCCTCTCGGCCGCACCAATCAGGAAAAGAGGGGATCGGGCGCCACAAGAGCGGCGGCCATGCCAAAAGGCGGTCCAAGGTTCAATCACATTGAAAGCCCCATGCCACAGCGGAGCCTGCCATGAAATTGCCGTCGAAATTCGTCGATATTTCCCAGCCGCTCGATAATGAAACCGTGGTCGATCCGCCGTTCATGCGGCCCTCCATCCGCTATGTGACGGGCAAGGAAAACGCCAAGCTGATGTGCGAATTGTTTCCCGGCCTCAAAGAAGAGGATTTGCCGGGCGGCGAAGGTTGGGCGATCGAGCATATTCAGCTCACCACGCACAATGGCACGCACATGGACGCGCCCTATCATTACAATTCGCGCGACATGAACGGCAACAAAATGCCAACCATCGATCAAATGCCGCTCGATTGGTATTTCCGCCCCGGCGTGAAACTCGATTTCCGTCATTTCGACGATGGCTATGTCGCGACGGCGGCCGATGTCGAAGCCGAGTTGAAGCGCATCGGCTATGAGCTGAAGCCGATGGATATCGTGCTGGTCAATACGCGCGCGGGCGATATGTATGGCACCGACAAATACATTCATTCGGGCTGCGGCGTTGGGCGCGAGGCGACGCATTATATGACCAGCCGCGGCGTGCGCGTCACCGGCATCGACGGCTGGAGCTGGGACGCGCCGTTCTCGAAGACGCTCGAGCGCTGGATGAAGACCAAGGATCCCAAGATCATTTGGGAAGGCCATTATGCCGGCATCGACACGCCCTATTGCCACATGGAGAAGTTGCGGCATTTAGAGCAACTGCCGCCCTTTGGCTTCGTGGTGGCGTGCTTCCCTTGCAAAATCAAAGGCGCCTCGGGCGGTTGGACGCGCGCGGTCGCGATGTTCGAGTGAACGGCCTTATGGCTTGAGGGGATCGTCATGACCGGCAGCCAAACCGCCGCGCGCACACGATGGGATGTCGTTGCGCTTGGCGTCGCTGCCGGGATCATGATCGGCTTCGCGGTCGGCAAGGTGCCGCCGGCCATGGCGGTAATCTCGCTCGAATTCGGGCTCGATAAGGTCACGGCCGGGTGGCTCGCCTCGATCTTTTTCGCCTTCGGGGCCGGTTTCAGTGTGTTGACCGGCATGGCGGGCGGTCGGTTCGGCGAACGTAATCTGCTCCTCATCGGTCTGTTCATTCTCGCTCTGGTCGGTGCGATCGGCGCGGCGTCATCGAGCGGCGCGATGCTGCTGATTCTCCGCGTGGTCGAAGGCGTGGGCTTCGCCGCAATCGCGGTCACGGCGCCGAAAATCGTGGTCGATGCCAGCGGCCCGCATGATCGCGATCTCGCGCTCGGCATTTGGAGCACCTATATGCCGGCCGGCATGGCGCTTGCCATGCTGATAACGCCGTTCTTGATCGATCCGATCGGCTGGCGCGGGATTTGGCTCATCGGCGCGGGCGCCGCGCTCATCGTGGCGGCGTTGGCTTTTGTTGGAACATCGCAGCGTCGCTGGCCCGATCAACCGCGCCGCGATCCTGCCGCCGGTTTCGATTGGGCCGGTGTGTGCGCCACCGTGCCGCGTGGTGCGCTTTGGCTCTATGCCGGCGCGTTCGTGCTGTTCACCGTGCAATGGTTCGCGATTGCGGCGTGGCTGCCCACCTTCTTGACCGAGACGCAGGGCCGCTCCGCGCTCGCCGCCGGGTTATTCTCGGCGCTCGTTGTCGGCACCAATGTGATCGGCAACATGATCGGCGCGTATTTGCTCCATCGTGGCGTGTCGCGCTGGTCGTTGGTGGCGGCTGCGAACGCGATCATGGGCGTGACCGCCGCGTTGACGCTGGCCGCGTTCATTCCGGAAGACGCCAAGATTCCGCTCGCGATCCTGTTCAGCATGGGCAGCGGCGTGTTGCCGGCGGCGGCGTTTTCGGGCGCGGCGATCCATGCGCCGAAGCCACAATTGATCGCGATGGCGAGCGGCTTCATCATTCAGGGCGCGGCGATCGGCATGCTGGCAGGCCCGCCCTTGATGGCGGCGGTGGTCGGCGGTCTTGGCGGGTGGGAAGAAGCCTGGTGGACGATGGTGATCTGCCCGGCGATCGGCGTCGCGATCGCCTTTGGCATCCTTGCGCGCGAGCGTAGCACGATCAGAGAATAACCCGATCGCCTTCGGGCCTGATCTGGCCGCCATCGACGATGATGGTCTGGCCGGTGATGTAGCTCGCCTCGTCGCTCGCGAGGAACAACACGGTATGGGCGATTTCCTCGGGCCGGCCGAGCCGCTTCAAGGGGATCGAGCCCTTGTATTTCGCCATGTGCGCCTTGCCGGCCGGGCTCTTGGCGTCGCGCACCAAAATATTGCCGGGCTCGACGCCATTGACCGCGATGCCGTGCGGCGCGAGCTCGATCGCGGCTGAATAAAGAAAGCCGTTTTGGCCGGCCTTCGACGCCGAATAATGCGTCATGCCGGGCACGCCGACTTGATTGCCGGTGATCGAGGTGGTCAGCACGATGCGGCCATAATGCTGTTCAGTCATGGCGGGCAGGCACGCCTTCACGACGAGGAACGTGCTCTTCAAATTATTGTCGAGCACATGATCCCAATCGCGCTCGGTCATGTCGGCCAACATGTGGCGCGGCCAAATGCCGGCGTTGTGCGCCAGGATATCGATCCGCCCGAAGCGCGTGAGCGCTGCCTTCGTCATAGCGCGCGCGCCGGCGGCGCGGCTGGCATCGGCCTTCAAAAAATGCACATCGCCGCCTTTGGCTTTGACGGCACGCTCGACGGCTCTGCCGCGCTCGACATTGCGCCCGGTGAACAACACACGCGCGCCCTCACGCGCGAACACCTCGACGATCGCGACGCCAATGCCGTTGGTGCCGCCGGTGACGATCGCGGCCTTGCCCTCAAGTCGTCCGGTCATCGGCGGTCTCCGCGCACGGGTGATCGAAAATTCATCAAATGCTCGACGCCATAGGCGGTGTAGAAACTTTTTTGCACGATGGCCTGCGCGTCGTTGATGGCGCTCACTTCTTGCACGCGATCGCCGACCAAAAGCCGCACGGGCCGCGTGCCGGGCCGCATGCGGATCAGTGTCAGGCAGGCCTCGGCGACTTCCATAGGGTCGGAAGCGTAGGCGCCTTCGGTGCGCGCGGCATAGACCTTTCGCATATGGGCGGGCAGGTCGGCGACGGAATCATAATCGGCGGCGCGTGAATTGTCCGCCGGGCCTGGCTCTTTGCCCCAAAAGGGCGAGGGGTAGGAGCCCGGCTCGACGATCACGCAATCAATGCCGAGATTGGCGAGTTCATAGCGGTAGGATTCGGCGAGCGCTTCGAGCGCGAATTTGCTCGCGCAATAATACGCCATGCAGGGCAACAGGGCGCGGCCGCCGCCCGACGACATATGAAGGATGAGGCCGGCGCCCTTCGTGCGCATCGAAGGCAGCACCGCGCGGTTCATGCGCACGACGCCCAGGAAATTAGTGTCGAACAGGCGGGTGATTTCATCGGGCGTGAAGCATTCGGTCAGGCCGTGAAGGCCGATCCCGGCATTGTTGATCAACACGTCGATCCGGCCGGCTTTCGCCACCACCTCGCGGATTGCTGCTTCGCAATTCGCTTCGTTGGTCACGTCGAGCTCGATCGGTGTAACGCCGATCGCGCGCAGCTCGCTGGCGCTTCGCGCATTGCGGCCGTCGATCCCGCGCATGCCGGCAAAGGTGCGATATCCGGCGGCGCCCAGGGCCTCGACGATGAGGCGGCCGAGGCCGGAACTCGCGCCCGTGACCAGAACGACATTCGGCTCGGCCATTGTTCAAGCCGCCTTGATGGCGGGGCGAAACATCGGCACCACATAGGGGCCTTCGGGAATGACCGCGATGGACCGATCACCGCTCTGCGCTACGCTGGCGGTGATCGCGGCCTCGATCGAATCGATCATGGTCACGCCGGTCAAGGCCCGGTCCCCCGGGCTCAGGCCATCGGTATAGAGGTGGATATTGCCGAGGCGCATGGGTTTCAATTGCATCTCGGTCTGCCACTCGTCAATCAGCGCATGACGCTGCGCCGTGATGCGCTCGAGAAAACGCGCCGCGCCATGATCGATCAAGCGCCGCTGCGCCTCGACATAATGCTTGGAGCCCATGCCCTCGGCGCAGGCCGAGGCGATGATGATATCGCCGCCCGGTGCCAGAATATCGATCGGGCCGACCATGCCTTTGACGGTTTGATAATAGGTCTTGTCGAGCGGATGGCCGGCGGCGCTGGTCAGGATGGTTGAAAAGCGCCGCGCCACGGGCACCTCGGCATAACGCCTGACGAAGCTGACCGCTTCATGGTGGCTCGCGACGATCTCGCCATAATTGACGAAGGAGAGGTGGCGCTCTTCATCGATCACCGCGTTGACTGATAGCGCGCCGCCGATCATCGCCATGATCTCAAGCTGCTCCTCGTGCAAGGGATTGCCCTCGAGCACGCAATTCGCGCAGTTCGGGTGTTCCATGAAACGCGCCGAATGGAAGGTCGTAATGGTTTCGGCATGGGCAACGCCGGGTGCGATCACCTTGCGGCCGCCGGAATAGCCGGCCATGAAATGAGGCTCGACCAGGCCGGTCGCGATTTTCAATTCGGCTTCGAGGAAGCGACGGTCGAGCCTGACCACGGTGCCGCTTTTGGTGGTGCCGACCAGTGCGTGGGCCGCGTCATCGCGCGCGAAATGATTGGCGACCGGGACCTGGTCGAGAATCGCGGGATCGCCGACCAATTCGGCGAGTTCGGTGCCCTCATTCGGGCGATGCAGCCCGGTTGCGACCAGCACCGTGATTTTATCGCGCTTGATGCCCGCGGCGATCAGCGTTTCGATAATCGGGGGCAGCAACACGCCATTCGGCACTGGCCGCGTAATGTCGCAAATCAAGACGCAGGCGCTTTGCTTGCCACGCGCGGCGTTAATCAGGGATTGGGCGTTGCCGACCGGGGCCATCAGCGCGGCGCGGGCCGCCGCTTTGGCATCCGCAACCACCGGCATGGCGGGCTTGCGGATCTCGTTGACCACAATATCTGTCGGCAGGCGAACCGGTAGCGTGCCCTTACCATAGCGCAATTCGACGATCATCCCGCGCGCTCCCCTTCGGTAGCGCCACGGTGGCACGGCCGGGTAGAACACCGCAAGCGTCGGCCCCGCGTTTGGCGGGTCCGGACGCTGGATGCGTACGTCGATGCGGGAGGGCTAGCGACCTATGAGGGCAGTTTGACCAATTCTACGCGTCGGTTCTTGGCGCGGGCTTCATCATTGTCGTTCGGGGTGACCGGCTTTGTTTCACCAAAGCCCTTGGCGACAAGGCGTGCATCCGCAATGCCAAAGCGTTCGATCAAAGCTCGTTTGACCGTCGCGGCGCGCGCGTCGGATAGCGTTTGATTGTCCACGTCATCGCCGACATCGTCGGTGTGTCCGCCGATCTCGATTTTGAGTTCGAGCCGGGCCTTGAGGGCGTCGGCGATCGCTTTTAACGCGGCTTCGGAATCCGGCCGCAGATCGGACTTCCCGGTATCGAAATTGATGCCGTAAAGGGCGATGGAGCCCTGCTCGTCAAGCGCCTTAACAATGGCATCCGCGCCCAACTCAACTTGCTGCTTAAGCCCCGCCCGCTCGACAATGGTCAACGTATAGATTTCGCCATCATTGGAAACTTTGATCTCGATCCAGGTTTCACGCTCGGGCTCAGTAAGCCAAGCATAGGCAGTGCCGCCACTATTATCCATGGAGCCGTCATAGCCCCCGCCGCCCTTTGCCGCAAAGGCGCTCGCGTAATTTCGGGCGATTTCCAACGGGCCCTTCGGTTTAGTCCCTTCAGGGACTTCGTAGTAGATCGACCAAAAGCGCCCCTCTAGCGTTACCATTTCCTCGTCTGAGCGGTAGAACTCGTATTTGCCGAAATCATTCGCCTCGTAATCCACGATGTTATAGCCAGGCATGCGCGGAATGCGCGGGTGATCCGCCGCGCCTTCAATGTCTTCGGCGAGAGCGGTCGTGGCGCAAAGACCGAGGAACAATCCGAACAAAATCGGGGCGAGCCTGATCATGGCGTTTCCTTCGTTTTGACAAGGCCAAGGGGGCCAAATTGAAGACCGCCAATCGGAAAGAAACCCTTAGCAATTCGGGCATTCGCCGGCCTGGGGCCGAGCCGAACGAGGGTCATTCGGGGGGCCTGTCTGACTCGACCGAGGATGACAAACCGGCTCCTTGTGGCCCGGCGGCCCTGGAGCGCGGTTGCTGGCGCAGCTTGCCCGGCGTCTTGGCAAACGGCGATGACAATAGGCGGATAGCTTGTAGAATAGGGCCGAATAGTGCCTGATCTGCTGGACTGGCGTTGGGTTGGGCAAGGGGCGCGACATGGAAATGGCAAAGCGAGCGGATGAGGCTGGCGGCGTGAACATTCGCCCGGCTGTCCATGTCGTCGAGCTGGGGCGGCGCATCGAGCTTCAATCGATGGATCCGCTGTTTCACAACATCACCATCGGGCTCTATGAACAGCAGCCTAAGCCCGGCGTGATCGAATATTTCGTGCACAGCTATAGCGGCATTCCAGACACCGATGAGCGTTTGGCGCGGGTCGTGACCATTATGCTGGAGCTCGGCGGCATGGCGCGGGCCGGCAATGACCCGCAACGCCTCTGCTTCACCTGTGGCGAAGTCCATAAGCTCGCCTGCCGCCGACTTTTCGTGGCCGCCTGCAAGGTCAAGCTCGGCGTCGTGTCGGAGCCGATGCCGCTTGAGGTTTCGGACAAGACGACCGGGCGGAATATAAAAGTCATTCGCGAAGACAAGGCGACCTATCGCGTGACCGCCGATGGCTTGGATGAAGGCCGGGCGCAGCGCATCGGCGCGATCGGGCGGGGCTTGAGCCGGCTCGCGCAGATGGAACTGATCGGCGAGGATGCCGCGCGCGTGCGCTTCACCTGCGGCACGCCGCATGATGAGCTGGTCGGGTTGCTTTTGCCGCGCGCGCTTAATTTGCGGGCCGCCATGCGCGAGCAGGAAGAGGCGATGGGCCGTGGCCTCCTCGTCGCGCCAAGCGCACAGAAATCCTGATGCGAATAAATGGGGGTGACACCGTGAACCCAGCGCCGATCAAACCGATGACCAGCCGCCAGCGCGTGATGGCCGCGCTCCGCCGTGAACCGGTCGACCGCACGCCGGTGTGCAACCCGACATCGGTCGCGACTGTTGAATTGATGGATTTGGTCGATGCCCATTTCCCTGACGCTAATCGCGATCCGGTGTTGATGGCGAGGCTCGCGGCGACCGGCTATACCGAGCTCGGTTTCGACACGATCATGCCGGTGTTCTCGATCATTCAGGAATCCTCCGCGCTCGGCTGCAAGATGCAGTGGGAGCAGAAGGACAATTGGCCGACCGTGCGGATGCGCGAGCCGATTTGGACCGATGTCGACGACATCAAGGTGCCGAAGGATTTCATGAAGCACCCTGATATTGTGTGCGTGCTCGATGCGATCAAATTGTTGCGTCGCGAATTTGGCGATGAGGTCGCCATTGTTGGCAAGACCATGGGGCCGTGGACGCTGGGCTATCATTGCTTCGGCGTTGAGCCATTCCTGCTGCTCTCGCTCGACGATCCGGGCAAGACGATGCTGGCGCTCGATCGTATGAAGGAGATCACCTATTTGTTCGGCCTGGCGCAGATCGAGGCGGGCGCCGACGCGCTGACGCTGCCCGATCACGCGACCGGCGATTTGGTGAGTGCCGAGTATTACAAGCGCTTTTTGCAGGAAATGCATACCGAGTTCGCCGAGCGCTTTCCGGCGCCCCTGATCCTCCATATTTGCGGCCGCACGGTCGACCGCATGGGCTATATCGCCGAGACCGGCATGGCGGCCTTCCATTTCGATTCAAAGAACAAGCCACAGGAATCGATGGAGACCGTGCACGGCAAAATCTCTCTGGTCGGCAATATCAACAACCCCGAGACTCTATTCTCCAAGGGGCCGGAAGAGGTGCGTGCGGAGGTCGAGGCCAATCTCGCCGCCGGCGTGCATCTGGTCGGCCCCGAGTGCGCCATTCCGTTGCAGACACCGATCGAAAATTTGACCGAGATTTCGCGCACCGTGCGCGATTGGCATCACGCTCACCCGCACGTGCATTAAGCCCCACACCGCATAAAGACAAGGAAACGCCACCATGGCGGAGCTGTCCGATATCAAGAACGCGACCATCCGGGCGGAGATCGAGGAGTTCGTCACCCGCCCGGAGGAGATCGCGCGCAATGTGGCGCTGTTCACGCGCGCCCACGAGCGCATGCAGGCGATCGCCGCCGGGATCATCGATGGCGATGACGATCTGGTCGACAAACTGACCACCGAGGCGATCGAGGCGGGCCATGAGGCGCTCGAGGTCATGGATGACGGCCTGATCGCGGGCATGGGCGTGGTCGGCATTAAGTTCCGCGAGAATTTCATCTTCGTGCCCGAGGTGTTGGCCTGCGCGCGCGCCATGAAAGCCGGCATGAAGCATATCGAGCCGATCCTTTCAGCCTCGGGGGTTGATCCGATCGCGACCGTGATCATGGGCACGGTGAAGGGCGATCTGCACGATATCGGCAAGAACCTTTGCATCATGATGTTGCGGGGTTCCGGCTTCGAGGTGATTGACCTCGGTGTCGATACCTCGGCCGATGCCTTTATCGATGCGATCGAGACGCACGGCGCGCCGATCGTTGGCATGTCGGCGCTGTTGACCACCACCATGCCGAACATGGGCAAGACGATCGAAGCATTTATCGACGCGGGGCTTCGCGAGCAGGTGTTGGTCATGGTCGGCGGCGCGCCGGTGACGCAGGAATTCGCCGATGATATGGGGGCCGACGGCTATGGCAAGGATGCGCTCGCTTGCGTCTCGCTCGCCAAGCAATTGATCGAAGCAAAGCGGCGCAACGCCCCCGCCTGATCATGCGTAAAATTGACCCGGCGGAATATCAAAAGCGGCTCGATCGTATCACCGAGCTGTTCTCCGGCATGGTGCGCGAGGCCGACGCAAAATCGCTCACGCGCTGCCCCTATCGCGACCGGCATGATGATTGCACGGCGGCGATACGCTGCCGCAATCAGCGGCCGCCGCGCGAGGGCGCCAAACTCCAGCAATGCAGCCATGATGGCGGGCTGGATTATCGCACCGCCTGGGAAAGCAATCCGGATTCCTATCCCCGCGCCAAGGAACGCGTCAAACGCGTCCGGGAAGAGGCGGCGGCGCGGCGCGCCAATGGAGCGCCGAAAGCGCCGGAGCGTTGAGTACACTTCGGCACGATGGTGAGGCCCGCGCCATTGAGGCGGGCCGGACCCTCTTTGATCTCGCCGATGACCTGAAGGTCACGGTGCCGACCTCGTGCAAGCGCAGTGGCCGTTGCCATGAATGTATCGTCGAGGTGACCGGGGGCGCTGAGGCGCTTTCGGGCCCGAGCGAGGCCGAGGCGTTTTTGCGGGGCGTCTATCGGCTCGCCTGTCAGGCTCGGATCACGCGAGAAGGTATCGACATCTCGTTCGCGCCACTCCGGCGCTCGCCCCGGATCGTGACCGACGCGCTCGATGAGAACGACGCGGCGACGCTCGATCCGCTGGTCACGCGAAAGGGCGACGACGTGTTCTATGGCGAAGAGGTGATCGATCGCTATCGCGGTCATCTGCTGGGCTTAGCGATCGATATTGGCACGACCACGGTGGTGGTCGATCTGGTCGATCTCGAAACCGGCAAAAGCTTGCGGCGCGCGGCGTTCGAAAACCCCCAGCGCTTTGGCGGTTCGGATGTGATGAACCGCATCTCCTATGATTGCGCGCCACAGCACAAAGGCGAATTGCAGCGTGCCGTCGCGACGGAGATCAATCGCGCGATCGTCGCCATGACCGATGCGCTCAAATTGCCGCGTCAGGCGATTTATGAGGTGGTGATCGCCGCCAACACCACGATGCGGGATATTTTCTTCAAGCTCGATGTCGAGAGTGTGGGTCAACGGCCGTATAAATCCACGATCGAGCATGACTGGCGCGCGGGCAAGCGCACGACCACGGCGCTGACGACGCGCGCCAAGCGCCTCGGCCTCAGGGTCAATGCCAAAGCGCGCGCCTATGGCCTGCCGTTGATCGCGAGCCATGTTGGCGCCGATACGGCGGCCGATCTTCTCGCGCTCGATCTGACGCCGGACGGCGAGGGCACGGTGCTCCTGGTCGATATGGGCACCAACACCGAGGTCGTGTTGCGCCATAGAGGCCGCATGATCGCGGCGTCATGTCCGGCCGGGCCCGCGTTCGAGGGTGGTCTCGTGACCTATGGCATGCCGGCCTATGACGGTGCGATCGAGAGTGTGAGGCTCGACCCGCGCACGGATCGCTTCGACTGCCGGACGATCGGTAACGTGCCGCCGATCGGTCTCTGCGGCTCGGGGCTGATCGATCTTCTGGCCGAGCTCAGGCGTCATGAGCGCATGACGCCGAAAGGCGTGTTCGCGCCCGATCGACGGTTGCAAAAGCTGCCCGTGGTGCCCGAGCAGGGCATCACGCTCTCGCGCGAGGACGCGAGCAATCTCGCCCAGGCCAAGGCGGCCAATTATTGCGGCCAATATATCGTGTTACGGCTGGCGGGCGCCGATCCGCGCGACGTTGGGACGCTCTATTTGGCCGGCGGTTTCGCGCAATATGTCGATGTCTCAAACGCGGTGCTGATCGGGCTCTTGGCCGCGGTGCCGGAAGAGCGCGTGGTCAAGGTCGGCAATGCCGCGCTAAAGGGCGCGAGGCTCGCTCTGCTCTCGCGCACGAAGCGCCTCGGTCTTGAAGCCATGGTGGCGCGGATCGAGCATGTTGAGTTAGAAACGACTCCTGATTTTTTCGAGATTTTCGTCGAGGGCTGTCAGTTCAAACCGATGCCCGAGATTCTCGCGGCGCCAGCGTCACGCCAGGCCGCCGAACGCCACAGGAGCCCCGCATGACCAGCCCCCTCATCGTGATCGGCGAGAACATCCACACCACGCGTGTCTTGCTCCGCAAAGGGCCGCGTCTCGCCACGATCGACGGCGTCGACGTGATCAAATTCACCACGGTCGATGGTGTGGAGAGCGCGTTGACGGTTCCCGATTCCGCCAAGAGGACCCAGGATTGGGAGCAGGGCCGGGTTAAACACGTCATGGTCGCGATCGACACGGCCATGCGCGGCGGGCCAGAGGCCGCGCTTGGTGTCGAATATCTCCGAACGATGGCGCGTAACCAGGAGCGCACGGGCGCACATTTTCTCGATCTCAATGTCGATGAGATTTCAATGAAAGCGGAGGGCCAGCAGGCGGCCATGCGTTGGCTGGTTAAGACGATGGAAGGCATGACCAAATTACCACTTTCGATCGATTCATCGAGTGTCGAGAATATCAGAGCGGGGTTTGAGGCGCTCTCAGGCAAGGGCCAACGCACGATGCTCAATTCGGCCTCGCTCGAGCGGCTCGATGCGCTCGATCTTGCGAAGGCTTATAACGCACCCGTGGTGGTGACGGCGGCAGGCGAAAAGGGCATGCCGGACGGCATTCAACCGCGCGTCGATAATGCGGCCCGCATGGTCGAGGCGGCGTTGCAACGCGGCATTCCGCTCAATGATCTCTATGTCGACCCGCTGATCTTTCCGGTTTCGGTCGATACCGCGTTCGGCCCTCATTGCCTCGAGGCGATCCGGGCGCTCAGATTGCGCTACGGCCCGGAGATTCACATCACAGGCGGTATGAGCAATGTGTCGTTCGGTATTCCGGCGCGCAAATTGATCAACGATGTGTTTCTGGTGCTCGCCATGGAGGCTGGGGCCGATTCCGCCATCATGGATCCGGTGGTCAGCAAGCCGGCCGAGCTTGCCCACCTCGATCGCACGACCGCGGCCTATAAATTCGCCGAAGACATCATCCTCGACCGCGACCGGAATTGTCGAAACTTTCTTAAAGCGTGGCGGAAGGGTGAGTTAAAGATTTAACGTATATTCCTCAAATTTCTGAAAGGCAGCCTGTGACCGACAAACTCCCGATCAAATCAGCGACCATGCTTTTCCCGACCATCCTGTTGCTGGTTGGCGGCATTGCCTATGGCAGCATGTTTTCAGCGAACAAATTTATTGTCGAGGCTGGCATGCCGATTGCGGCCTATGCGTTTTGGCAGGCCTTGTTTTCCTCGGGCGCGCTCTTGGTCGGTGCCGCGCTCAAACGCGACTTGCCGCCGGTCAATTTTGGCGCGCTCAAGCTTTATGCGTTGGTGGCCGTGACCGGCATGGTCGGGCCGCTCTTGGTGTTTTCCTCGGTTGCCGATCGCGTGCCAGCCGGAATTTTGACGCTGATCGTCGCGCTGATTCCGACCACGACCTATGCGTTGTCGCTCATGCTTGGTGTGGACCGATTTCGTTGGCTCAATCTGGCCGGCGTCGCGCTCGGCTTTGGCGGTATTCTTTTGATTGTTTTGCCGAGCGGAAGCTTGCCCTCGCCTGAAGCGGCGATCTGGGTTGTGTTCGCACTTTTGGTTCCGCTTCTGGCCGCGCTCAACAATGTCTATGGCGAGCGGCTCGCACCGCCCAAGGCCGGTTCGCTCGGTCTCGCCTCCGGCATGATGGCGGTGGGCGCAGTCATTTTGTTTATCGTCATGATGGCGCGCGATGGCTTCGTGCTACCGACCGATGCCGGCAATCAGGGCTTGTTGGTCGTGCTCTGGGCGACCGCCGCGCAATCGATCACCTATGCGTGCTTTTTTGAGATCGTTCGCCGGGCCGGGGGGTCGTTTTTTGCGTTACTGAATTATGTCGTGGTGGCGGCCGGTTTGATCTGGGCGAGCGTCCTTTTTGGCGATCAGCTGAGTTTTTGGGTGTGGATCGCGGTTGCCGTGCTCTCGGTCAGTCTCGCTTTGACAAATATGGGTACCGCGGCCGCCATGCGCGAGCGCTGCCGAATTACCTAAGGCCTTCAAACGTCTTGATGGTTAATGCGCCCAAGCGCGCGCCGAGCGTCGCGCTGGCTTAAGGGCTCCTTAGACGTTTCCCTATAGTCAAGGTGTGACAAGACTGAGGCAGAGCGGTAGTTTGCCGGGAATAAGCGCGGCGTTTTTCGAGCGATCCGGCCCCTCGCTGGCACGGTCGCCGATCCCAAATCTGCCGCTCGCCACAGGAACCGGAGAGGCTTTGTATGTCGAATTTGGCCAGGATCGGGGCAGGCGTTCGCTCGCTCGTCCTGAGGTTCTCCGTCCTCAATTCCCTACGCACGGCGGCGGGGCGCTAAGCGATCATGAGCGCGTCCGGTCATGACGCCATGACGGCACCAGCGCCGAATGAGGCGCACGCGCGATCGGTGCCAAAAATATTGTTGGCCGAAGATGATCCGACGCAGCGGATGATCCTCCGCGAATGTATCGTCAATGCCGGCTTCGAGGTTGTGGTTGCCAGCGATGGCGCGGAGGCCCTCGCGCAAGCGATCGCCACAGTGCCCGATTTGATTCTCCTCGATGTCGTGATGCCCAAGATGACCGGTTTCGCGGTGTGCGAGGCGCTTCGTCGCGATGAGCGCTTCTCCGGAACCCCAATCTTGTTGATGACGAGCTTTGATGATGAAGCGTCGATCGATCGGGCCTTCGCCGCTGGTGCTACGGATTTCTTGACGAAGCCGATCAATTGGCGATTGGTCCACCATCGCTTGAAGTTCGTCTCGCGCATCGGTCAAATGGAACGCGATTTGCGCGCGGCCAAAGAGCGTTCCGATGTCGCCAATGTGGCGAAGGCCAATTTCATCGCCAATATGAGCCATGAATTGCGTACACCGTTGAATGCCATCATCGGATTTTCCGATGTCATTCTGAGCGAGGTGTTCGGGCCGATCGGCAATCTCTCCTATAAGGAATATCTCTCCGACATCAAAAAGAGCGGCAAACATTTGCTCGATTTGATTTCCGACATTCTCGAATGGTCGAAGCTGGAGGCTGGCGCTTCGCATTTCCGTTATGAGGACATTCAGCTCGGCGATCTGATCGCCCAATGCGGACGGATGGTGATCCCGTTGGCCGAAGGGCGCGGTGTCGCGGTTCGGTGGGATGCCTCGGATATCGTTCTAAATTCGGATGTTCGTGCGCTGAGGCAAATCTTGATCAACCTGGTTACGAACGCCGTCAAATTTTCGTCCAAGGGCGGCAATGTACGAATTTCTGGTCGGCGCGGTGATGATCAGACCGTGATCATCGAAGTCGCCGATCAAGGCATCGGCATTCCAGCCGATAAGATTAGCGAGGTTACCCGTCCGTTCTATCAGGTCGAGGATGGCACGAAACGGAGCCACGATGGGGCGGGGCTGGGGCTGGCGATCGCCTCGCAGTTGATCGGTCTACTTGGCGGGCGGTTGGATATTCAGAGCGAGCCCGGCAAGGGAACGCGCGTGAGGGTTATCCTGCCCGGGCAACCCAAGCCCAAATTCTAGGCACGCGACGCCGAATCAAGACGGGGGCCCGCGTTTCTCTGTTGCCCCATGAGCGTTCTCCCGGCAAAACAGGGCGACCACCGCGCTGAAAGCGCGCTGGGCTTATTATTGTTTCTAGCCGTTTGATCGGTCCATGAGCCGCATTCACGTAACATATCGGGTCAAAAGCGAGGCAGGCGCGATCGAAGCGCGCGCCGAGGCGATCGCGCTTGAGCAGAGCGTCGAGCTGCCGCGTGAGGTGGTCGATGATCCGGTCGTCAAGGCCGAGATCATTGGCCGGGTCGAGGCCATTGATGCGCGAGGTGATGGCTTTTTCGCGGTACGCATCGGGCTCGCCGAGGCGACCACCGGGCTTGAGGTCGGGCAGCTCATGAACATGGCGTTCGGCAATACGTCGATCCAAGACGATGTGGTGCTCGAGGACATCGAATTGACCCCGGCGCTGATCGCGACATTCGGTGGGCCTCGCCAAGGTCTCGAGGGCTTTCGCCGGCGGACCAGCGCGGCACGGCGCGCGCTCACGTGTTCCGCGCTCAAGCCGCAAGGGCTTCCGGCCGATGCTCTGGCGGCGCTTGCCGGTCAAATGGCGCGGGGCGGCATCGATTTGATCAAGGACGATCATGGTCTGGCCGATCAGGCCTTTAGCCCGTTCGACGCGCGCGCGCGCGCTTGTGCCGCTGCCGTGCGCGAGGCCAATCGGGCGACCGGCGGGCGAACGGTCTATCTGCCGAGTCTATCGGGCAATCTCGATCAATTGCGCCGACAGGTGGTGGTTTTGCGTGAAATTGGGCTCGATACCGCGTTGGTGGCGCCCATGGTGGTTGGGCTGCCCGCCTTTTGCGCTCTCGTGCGCGAGAATGCCGATCTTGCTTTCATGGCGCACCCGGCGATGGCCGGCGCTCAGCGAATCGCGCCGCCGCTTTTGCTCGGGAAACTGTTTCGTCTGTTTGGCGCCGACGCGACGATCTTTCCCAATCATGGAGGTCGGTTTGGCTATACGCCCGAGACCTGTCGGGCCATCGCGGCCGCGGCTCGCCATGAGTGGGCCGGGCTGCGTCCGTCCGTTCCAGTGCCCGCCGGTGGCATGTCGCTCGAACGCGTTACGGAGATGCTCTACTTCTACGGACCCGATACAATCCTATTGATCGGTGGCGGGCTGCTCGCGGCCCGGGAGCGTTTGAGCGCCGAGACCGCCCGTTTTGTAAAACGCGTTGCCGAGCACGTGTCCTGATGCGGGGTTGGAGTTGAACCTAAAGGGCCTCATTCGCCGGTTTGCCGCATCGTTTCAATGGGAGACGGTCGAACGCATGCCCTATAAGGAAGAAGGTTCGGCACCCTTCAAGGCGATCAGTCGGCAGATTCTTTTCGCCGATCCCGCCCTCAAATGCGAATTGCGCTATTTCGAGATGGCGCCGGGCGGCTATTCGACGCTGGAGCGCCACGAACATGTCCATGCCGTGATGATCCTCCGCGGCAAAGGCCATTGCCTGCTCGGAACCGAGGTGCGGCCGGTTGCCGCTCATGATCTGGTCTCGGTCCCCGCCATGACCTGGCACCAGTTTCGGGCGCCGCCGGATGAGCCCCTCGGCTTTCTCTGCATGGTCAATGCCGAGCGCGACAAGCCGCAATTGCCGAACGACAATGAGCTAGGTCGCCTGCGGGCTACGTCGCAAATCGCTGCTTTTCTGGACGGTCGGCCGATCCCCTAACACAAAACTTGATTGCTCCCCCCGGCCGGTGGTTACCATCTCGTGGCTTGGCGGGCGTGTCTTCGAGTGCCAAATAGAGCGGCACTAAGCGCCCAATGGCGCCACAACCACATAATGTAACCAAGGACACACCCATGAAGCTGTATTACACCCCCGGCGTCTGCTCGATGGCCTCGCATATCGTGTTGCGCGAGACCGGCAGCACGTTTGACCTTGAGAAGGTCGACCTTCAATCAAAGAAAACCGAAAAAGGCTCGGATTACACACAGGTCAACCCGATCGGCTATGTTCCGGCGCTGCAGCTCGACGATGGCAGCATTTTGACCGAAGGCCCGGCAATCATGCAGTACATCGCCGATGCCAAGGGCGCGACCAGCATCCTGCCCAAGGCCGGCTCGCCCGAGCGCTATAAGGTGGTGCAGTGGCTTAATTTCATCTCGACGGAAATCCACAAGGGCTTCGGCCCGTTGTTCTGGCCGACCACGCCGCAGGACTTCAAGGACAGCACGGTCAAGACCAGGCTGGCGCAGCGCTTCGATTATCTGAACAAACACCTCGCCCAGAATCAGTTTTTGATGGGCAGCCAATTCACCGTGGCCGATGCCTACCTCTACACCACGTTGACATGGTCGAGCGGCGCCAAGATGGATTTGACGCCGTTCCCGAACCTTGTTGCCTATCGTGATCGCGTCGCGGCACGCCCCGCGGTGCAGGCCGCGCGCAAGGCCGAAGGCCTGCCGAACTAAGACTAAATTTCTCGATGATCGGGCGTCGGCGTGAGCCGGCGCCCGATTCGTTTGTTTAGCCGAGCTTCAATTCCTGGAAGAAGTCGTTACCTTTGTCGTCCATCACGATGAAGGCGGGGAAGTCTTCCACCTCGATGCGCCAGATCGCTTCCATGCCGAGGTCCTCGAAGGCGATGCACTCGACCTTTTTGATGCAGTCTTGCGCGAGCCGTGCCGCCGCGCCGCCGATCGAGCCGAGATAAAACCCACCGTGCTTTTTGCAGGCGTCGCGTACGGCGGCGCTGCGATTGCCCTTGGCGAGCATTACCAAGGAGCCACCGGCCGCTTGGAATTGCTCGACAAAGCCATCCATGCGTCCGCCGGTGGTTGGCCCGAATGAGCCCGAGGCGTAGCCGGCGGGTGTTTTGGCGGGTCCGGCATAGTAGATCGGGTGATTCTTGAAAAAGTCGGGCAAGGGTTTGCCTTGATCGAGCGCCGCGCGAAGCCGCGTGTGGGCCGCATCGCGCGCCACGATTAGGGGCCCGGTAAGCGAGAGGCGCGTGCGGATCGGGTGACGCGACAGCGTTGCCAGGATTTGCGCCATGGGTTGTTTGAGGTCGATCTTGACCACATCGCTCGCGAGCGCGGTGGGGTCGATCTCGGGCAAAAAGCGCGACGGGTCGGTTTCGAGCGCTTCGAGATAAATGCCGTCGCGCGTGATTTTGGCGAGCGCCTGGCGATCGGCCGAGCATGAGACGCCAATGCCGATCGGCAAGGAGGCGCCGTGGCGCGGCATGCGGATGACGCGCACGTCGTGACAAAAATATTTGCCGCCGAATTGCGCGCCGATGCCCATGTTCTGCGTGAGCTTCAGGATTTCGGCCTCCATGGCGAGGTCGCGATAGGCATGGCCGCTCTCGGAACCCGTCGTTGGCAATTCATCCAGATAACGCGCGCTGGCAAGCTTGACCGTTTTCAGATTGAGCTCCGCGCTCAATCCCCCGATCACCACGGCCAAATGGTAGGGCGGGCAGGCGGCGGTGCCGAGCGTTCTGATCCGCTCATCGAGATATTTGAGCAAGCGATCGGGCGCCAGCACGGAGGGCGTCGCTTGATGGAGGAATGATTTGTTGGCCGAGCCGCCGCCCTTGGCCAAGAACAACAATTTGTAGCTGTCTTCACCCTCTTCGAAGATATCGATCTGCGCCGGCAAATTGGTGCGCGTATTTTTTTCCTCATACATGGAAAGCGGCGCGACCTGGCTATAGCGCAGATTGCGCTTGAGATAGGCATCGCGAACGCCCGCGCCGAGGGCCGCCTCATCGCCGCCACGCGTCCACACGCGGCGGCCTTTTTTGCCCATGATGATGGCGGTGCCGGTGTCCTGACACATGGGCAACACGCCGCCGGCCGATATGTTGGCGTTCTTCAGCAGATCGAACGCGACAAAGCGGTCGTTCGGGGTGGCCTCGGGATCGTCGAGAATATTGCGGAGCTGTTGGAGATGACCGGGTCGCAGCAAATGATTGATGTCGATGAAGGCTTGTTCGGCGACCAGGCGCAGGCCTTCGGGCGCGACCTTGAGAACGTCTTCGCCCTCGAAGGTGGCGAGGGAGACGTGATCGCCGGTCAGCTTGCGATAAATGGTTTTGTCCGGGCCGAGCGGAAACAGACCGGCATTGCCATCCGTGGACGCGGCTTCGGTCATACACACCATCCCTCTTATGAACGGGCGTACGACGGCGTCTGAAAGGCCCGCGCAGCCCGGAAATTGGCGTCATCCTTATACATCATCAGCCAAGTGGCGCAATTCGGGCCCGCATTGTTCAAACCGCATGTCCGGCGGCGAAGCGATCGGCTAGATTTGAGCTCTTCCATGCGGTGAAAGGGCGCGTCATGGATCTCGCGCATTTTAAGCGATCACTCCAAGAGCCGACCCCATCGGCTCAGCTTTCACCTGAATTGCGGGCGCTCTGGCACGCCGCCAAGGGCGGCTGGGATGACGCGCACAAGCTTGTGCAGGATGAAAAGGGCCGTGCGGCCGCCTGGGTGCACGCGCATTTGCACCGGATCGAGGGTGATCTTGATAATGCCGGCTATTGGTATCGCCAAGCCAAGCGACCGCGATCCGAACAGCCTTTGCCGGCCGAGTGGGATGAGATCGCAGGCGCCTTGCTGCACGATGCCAAGGGCTGAAACAAAAGGGGCCGGCAAAAGCCGGCCCCGTTGTTCATTCCGCGGCGATTATTGCTTAGGACCGTCTCGACATCGCGGTCTTGGCCGTGGCATCGCCTTTGAAGGGCCAATAGACCTCTTGGTTCGCGGTCAGGCCGTTGCGCCGGAAGATCAGGATCACCAACATCAGAATACCGATGCCGACCTCGCGTCCGCCACCTGGCAGAGCGAGGATCGACCCGCCCCCCACGTCGAAGCCGATCTCAAGTTGGCGCAGCGCCTCGAACAGGGTCGAGATCACGATCGCGCCAAGTACGGCGCCCGATAGGCTCTGCATGCCGCCGACCACTAGCATCGAGAGCGTGATGAAGGTGAGCGGCAGACCGAAGGAGTCGACCGTCAGAATGCCGAGGAAGTGGCCGAACAGCGCGCCCGCCATGCCGACGATGAAGGCGCTGACCACGAAGGAGAGCAAACGCTGGCCGACCACGTTGACGCCGGCTGCCTTGGAGGCGACTTCATCGTCGCGCGAGGCCTTGGCCGAGAGGCCATAGCGGGAGCGGGCATAGACGAAGGCGCCGAACATCACGACGACGCAGAAGGCGAGCATGACCCAGGAGTCGGTATGCACGGGCAGGCCGGTCATGGTGCTGGCGCCGCGCGTCCAGGGATCCCAGCGCAAATAGAACGAATACATCACCATCAGGAAGGCAAAGGTGCCGATCGAGGCCGCGATGCCCGACAATCGCATCAAGACCGAGCCCGCGATCAGTGCGACAACTGCCGCCAAAAGGCCCGATACGATGACCGAGACCAGGAACGGAAATTGGTGGGTCAGCATGTAATCAGGCAGGCCGGGGATGAACAGCTTCTTGGTTTTGGGGCAACAGGTCTGCCAGGCCGCGGCATAGGCGCCGATCATCATGAAGCCGATATGGCCGAAGGACAGGATGCCCGAATTGCCGATGAAGACGAAGAGGCCGACCACCACCATCAATTTGACCAGGGCGTCGGTCAGCGTCTTGTGCAGGGTCGCGTTGCCGAGGCCCATCACGATGACGACGATCAGGAGAAGCACGATCGACCAGAGGATCGGCGGCCACCAGGCGCGCAGCGTCAGCATGGCCGGGCTTTTGGCCTCGATCGTATAGTTGAAAGGCGAGGGCCACCGGCGCTTCCCGCTTTCCGTGTTGGTTGTCATCCCTATCTTCTCCAAACCAACGCTACACGCGCTCGCGGGTGGCGCGCGAGAGCATGATGCCTTGCGGCCTGAGCAACAGAACCAGGATCACCAGCCCGAAGACAAAAACATCGCGATAGCCGCGTATATCGGACGGTAGCGCCGCCTGAAGGATCGAACTGACGATACCCACCGACATGCCGCCAACCACCGAGCCGACCAGCGAGCCCATGCCGCCGATCACGGTCGCGATGAAGGCGAACACCATCAATGGCGTGCCCATGCGGAACATCAGAATACCGAGCTGTGCTTCAAAGAGCAGCGAAACCACGGCCGCGAGGGCGCCCGACAGAACGAAGGCGAGCGAGATGACGAAGTTCGCGCGCACGCCGAGCATGCGCGCCATTTTGAAGTCTTCGGCGGCGGCGCGCATCTGCACGCCCCAAGGGGTGCGCTTCAAGAATAGAACGAGCAGCACCATCAAGATGCCCGTGACGGCGATGATCAGGAGGGGCAAGAGCGCGATTTCGACACCGCCGACGTCAAATTTGATCTCGGTCAGTTCGGACCAAAGGTTGAGCGATTTGGGCCGGCCGCTATAGACCATGATGATCAGGTTCTGCATCACGAACGAGAGCGCGAACGAGCCCACCATCAGCGTCGCGGCGCTCGCATAGCGCAACGGCCGGAAAACCAAGAGTTCCGATAGAAGCGCGATCGCGACAACCACCAAGATCGTGCAAATGACCAGCGCGACGGGGTGAAAATCGGCGATGAAGCGGATCGCGTGCGGGCCATAGGCCGGCACGATCAAGGCATAGGCGCCGAGCGTGATGAAGTCGCCATGGGCGAAGTTGATTAGGCGCAGTACGCCAAACAGCAGGCCAATGCCAAGCGCGGCCAGCGCATAAAGGCTGCCGAGGCTCAAAGCGTCGACGATGACTTGGACGATGTAACCCATCAGAAGGCGACCTCACCCAAGTGCTTGGTGGCATCGCTAAAGCCGAAATAGGCCTGCTTGACCTTTTCGCCGTCGCGCAAATCCTTGGCATCGCCGCTGAGCTGGATTTGGCCGCTTCTCAACACATAGATGCGGTCGGCGGCCTTGAGCGCGCGCTCCGAGCTTTGCTCGACGATCAAGAGCGTCAGCCCCATTCTGTTGCGAAGATCCGTCAGCACTTCATAGACGCGATCGACAATCTTCGGCGCGAGCCCGAGCGAGGGTTCGTCGATCGTCATCAGCTTCGGGCGCGTCAAAAGCGCGCGGCCGATCACGAGCATTTGCTGCTCGCCGCCGGATAATTTACCCGCCGGCTGCCGCCTGCGCTCGGCGAGTACGGGGAACATATCGAGGACCATCTTGAAGTCTTTCTCAATCTCGTTCCGATCGCGACGCATCAGTGTTCCGATGCGTAAATTCTCTTCGACATTGAGCACCGTGAACACATGGCGGCCCTCCGGCACCTGCGAAATGCCCATGCGCGCCACGTTTTCAGGATTGGCGCCCGTGATGTTCTTCGAGCCGAAAGTCACCGTGCCTTCGGTCGGGCTGAGAATGCCTGAAATCGCCAGGAGCGTGGTCGATTTGCCCGCGCCGTTCGGGCCGACGATGCAGACGATCTCGCCTTCGCCGACTTCGACCGAAACATTGCGCACCGCCGCCAAGCGGCTGTAGTGCACGGTAATCCCGTCAACCTTGAGGAGTGCGGTCATTAGCCGTGTCCGAGATAGGCTTGAATCACGGCGGGATCCTTTTGTACGTCGCTTGGCGAGCCGCGTGACAGCGTTTTGCCCGAGTCGAGCACGTGAATGCGTTCGCACACACCCATGACGACCCGCATATTGTGTTCGATCAACAACACGCCGCAACCGAAGCGCGAGGGAATTTCGCGCACCAAGCGCATGATGTCGTCGCATTCGAGATCGGACATGCCCGCCGCTGGCTCGTCAAGCAATACGAAAGCCGGCTGCATGGCAAGGGCGCGTGCAATGCCGACGCGCCGCTCATCGGTATAGGGCAACACGCCGGCGGGTTGACGCGCTTTGTCCTTGAGGCCGATCCATTCGATCAGCTCCATGGCATGTTTGTGCGCGCGGCGTCGCGACAGACCCATGCTGACGCCCGCGACCTCGACGTTTTCGCTCACCGGCAGATCGCGAAACAAACGACCGGCCTGGAACGAGCGCGCAATGCCGTGGCGGCGAATCCAATTCGGCGAGAGACCCGAAATAACGCGATCGCCCAGTTTGACCTGGCCGGATGTCGGCTCTTGAAAGCCGGTCAACGCGTTGACGAATGTCGTTTTGCCGGCGCCATTCGGGCCGATCAGGCCGAGAATTTCACCGCGATGGAGCGTTTCATTGACCGAGTCGACCGCGGTTAAGCCGCCGAAACGGACCGACACGTCGATCGCCTGCAACGTCAAGCCATCGTCGTGTCCGCGCTTTGTGGCGCCGACAGCGCTTTTCCCGGGCAATTTAAACATGTTCCGACACTGCTCTCCCGACTGACGCTTTTAGCGTTCATTTTAATTTATCGCCTCGCCAAACGCCAGTCCCCCACGGCATGTCACGTAATTGACGCGATGCAAAAAAGCAACAGAAAAAATGATGCAACGCAACAAACTCACTGAAAAAATTTGCTCACGCTGCTATGGCGCGCATTGTTTACCCTCTTGACAGCAATTGGCGAAGCACGATTTTGTGGCTGATCGAAATTTTAGTTACCGGGAGGGTCTAAATGAAACGTCTTTATACCATCGTGGCAGTTAGCGCGCTGGCCGCTGGGGGCGCGTTCGCCAATCCAGCCGCGGCATTGGACAAGGACGGCAACATCGTTGTCGGCTATGCCCGCTCGTCGTCGGGCTGGATGCAGAACTACAGCGTCCCGCCGACCAAGGCCGGCGAAATCATGATCGAAGAACTGAACGCCGCGGGCGGTCTGCTCGGCAAAAAGATCGTTACGGTCTATGCCGACGCCAAGACCGATCGCGTGGAAAGCGCCAAGGCCGGCCAGACCGTGGTCGATCAGGGCGCCGACCTCGTGATGGTCGATTGCGACTATGACTTCGGCGCGCCGGCCGCTCTGGCGGCGGAGAACGCCAAGCTGATTTCGATCTTCCTATGCGCCGAAAGCGCATTGGCCGGCATCGAAGGCGTTGGCCCGCACTCGTTCTCGGGCTCCGTGCTCGCGGCGGTGCAGGGTGCGATCATGGCCGAGTGGGGCTTCAAGAAGCGGGGCTGGAAGACGGCCTATATCCTGCTCGACGACGTGCTCGAATATAATAAGGGCATTTGCTTCGGCTTCGACTGGATGTGGCGGAAGCTCGGCGGCGAAATCCTCGGCCATGACGTGTTCAAGAACGAGGATCCTTCGATCGCGGCGCAAATCACCCGCATCAAGGGCCTCGCCAAGGCACCTGATTTTATCCAGATGTGCACCTACGTTCCGGGCGGCGCCTCGGCGGTCAAGCAAATCCGCGCGGCGGGCATCAATACCCCGCTCGGCCAAGGCAGCTCGATGACCGGCTCGCATTGGCACAATTGCTGCCCGAACCTGACCGATGTCTATATTCCGGAGCAGGGCTCGATCTATGGCGACGACCCGAATCCGAAGGTCGAAGAGTTCAACAAGAAGTTCGAAAAGAATACCGGCGCGCGTCCTGAGAGCCAGTACGTCTATCCGGGTTATGTCGGCATCTATGTCTGGGCGCTTGCGGTCAAGCGGGCCAATACGCTCGACGCCGGCGCGGTAGTCGCCGAGATGGAAAAGATGAGGGACGAGCCGACCCTGTTCGGGCCGCGCACCTTCACCAACACGCTGCATCACCAGAACAAGGCCGAAATGCGCATCATGGGTGTGATGAACGGCAAGGCTGGCGTGGCGGATGTTTGGAAGCTTAGCGAGGCGGTCCCGACCGAAGTGTTGTTCGGCCAGGAGTACAAGTACTAATTATCTAGCCTGACGTTCGTTTAGCGAGGGCCTCGCCAGAAATGGCGGGGCCCTTTGCTTTTTCAGCGTTCCCGGGCGGGCCTGCTATATATTGCCCCGCCAAGGCAGGGCCCGAGCCTGTGGGGGTAGAGACGCCGATGCGAGATCCGATCCGAATTGCCGGCCGGGAGATCAAGCCCGGCGAGCAGCTCTCTTTCGATGTGCCGATCGTCGATCTTTCGACCCGGACCCCGATGACCATGCCGGTGCAGGTGATTCATGGCACGGAGGAGGGGCCGCGTCTGTTTGTCAGCGCCGCCATTCATGGCGACGAAATCAATGGTGTGGAGATCGTGCAGCGATTGATGGCCGATCCGGGCCTCGCGCAACTGCATGGCACGCTGATCGCGGTGCCGATCGTCAATGTGTTCGGTTTCGTGTCGCAATCGCGCTATTTGCCCGATCGGCGGGATCTCAATCGCTCATTTCCGGGTTCGCCGCGTGGCTCGCTTGCCGCGCGCCTCGCGCACTTATTCCTGACCGAGATCGTGGCCAATTCGACGCACGGGATCGACCTTCATACGGGGGCGATCCACCGCGCCAATTATCCGCAGGTGCGCGCCAATCTCGATCAGCCCGAAACCGAAAAACTGGCCAAGGCCTTTGGGGCTCAGGTGGTGATCAATTCAGGGTTTCGCCAAGGGAGCCTACGCGAAAGCGCCTCGAAATGGCGCGTGCCGGTGCTGGTCTATGAGGCGGGCGAGGCGTTGCGCCATGATGGGCCGAGCATCGAGCAGGGTGTGCGCGGGGTGCGCAATGTGATGGATGCGCTTGGCATGTTGCCGGCCAAGCGTGATGGGGCGCCAAAGATCGAACCGTTGATCGCGCGTTCGAGCAGTTGGGCCCGGGCGCCGCAGAGCGGCGTGCTGCGCGATGCGGTCGCGCTCGGCGCCGCGGTCGAAAAAGGCTCGGCGCTTGGCTATGTCGCCGATCCCTTTGGCGCCGGGCGAACCAAGGTCAAAAGCCGTGCCGATGGCATGGTGATCGGGCTTACCAATCTGCCCTTGGTCTACGAGGGCGACGCGCTGTTCCACCTCGTCCAGTCGAGCGGCGATCAGGTCGATGCCGCGGAACTCGATGTGCCCGAGGGCGACCTCGACCAAGATTGGGACGATCAGGACCAGGCCCTCACCTATGGCTGAGACGAGCGACCCAGGAATGAATTAGCACCAGGAGCCCTACCGTGATCCTGACATTCGATGACGTGCTCAAGGCCGAGGATATCGCGCGCATCGCGGATAGTCTGAAGCCCGAAGATTTTGTCGACGGTAAATTGACCGCCGGCTGGCACGCCAAACTGGTCAAGAACAACACGCAGCTCGCGGCCAATGACGAGCGCACCAAATCGGCGCTGACGATCGCCAATGAGGCAATCGCGAAGCACACCGAATTCAATCGCGCCTTCAAGCCGAAGACCCTAAGGCGGCCGATGATCAGTCGCTATGTGCCGGGCATGTCCTATGGCGCGCATGTCGACGATCCGTTGATGGGCGCCAATCCGATCATCCGCACCGATATCTCGATGACGCTGTTTCTCAGCGACCCTGCCATCTATGAGGGCGGCGAGTTGGTGATTGAAAGCACCTTCGGTACGCGTTCGTTCAAGCTCGCGGCCGGGGCCATGGTGGTCTACCCCTCGACCACGCTGCATCGCGTCGCGTCGCTCAGTAGCGGCATTCGGCTCGCGGCCGTGAGTTGGGCGCAGTGTGTGGTGGCCGATCCGTTCAAGCGCGAGATCATTTACGATCTCGACAATGCCCGGCGCGGCGTTTTCCAGGTGCAGGGCAAGACGGCGGAGTTTGACCTGATCTCGAAGTCGCACGCCAATCTGATGCGCATGTGGGCGGATCTTTAACCCTCACGCCGGGCGCGGCGGCGCATCGGCGCGACCCTGTCGGCGGTGGCTCCGCCGGTTGATCAGGCTGGCCGCGATCACGCCAGCGGTCACAACGCCGATCATGAGGGTCGAAATCGCATTGATTTCCGGCGTCACGCCGAGGCGGACCTGGGAATAGATCTTCATCGGTAGCGTGGTCGCGCCTGGCCCGGTGGTGAAAGAGGCGATTACCAGATCATCGAGCGAAAGTGTGAAGGCGCAGAGCCAGCCCGCGATCACCGCCGGTGCGATGATCGGGAGCGTGATGTTAAGGAATGTCCTGAAGGGCGGGCAGCCGAGGTCTTGCGCGGCTTCCTCGATCGCGCGGTCCATGGTCATCAGGCGCGATTGTACGATCACCGTGACATAGGCCATCGAAAATCCGGCGTGCGCGATGACGACGGTCAGCGTGCCGCGCGAAAGCCCGAGGGAAAGAAACATCAGGAGCAAGGCCAAGCCGATGATCACCTCAGGCATGACAAGGGGCGCGAGCACCATGCCGGCGAATAAGGTGCGCCCACGGAAGCGCCCGAAGCGGGTAAGCAATACCGCGGCCATGGTGCCGAGGATGGTTGCAAGCGTCGATGACGCGAGCCCGACCTCGAGCGTGACCAATGCCGCGTCGATCAACGCGTCATTGGCGGCCATCTCGCTATACCACTTGGTCGAAAAGCCGGCCCAGACATTGACGAGCTTCGATTCGTTGAATGAAAAGACGATCAAGATGAGAATCGGCAGATAGAGAAACGCAAAGCCGAGCGTCAACACAGTCAAATTGATCGGGCTCATACCGCGTTTCATCGTGTCGCCTCCGCCCGCACCAGGAGGTGACGTTGGAAGAGCGCGATCGGCACCACGAGCAAGAGCAGCAGCACGATCGCGACCGCCGAGGCGACTGGCCAATCACGATTGGTGAAAAATTCGGACCACAACGTGCGCCCGATCATCAACGTTTCGGAGCCGCCGAGCAGATCGGGGATCACGACCTCGCCCACAACCGGAATAAAGACGAGGCATGAGCCCGCGATGATGCCGGGACGCGCCAGCGGAACGGTGATTTTCCAGAACGCTTTGAAGGGGCGGCAGCCGAGGTCGGCGGCGGCCTCAAGCAGGCTCTCGTCCATTTTCTCGAGCGTGGCGTAGAGCGGCAGCACCATGAACGGCAAATAAGAATAGACGATGCCGATATAGACCGCAATATCGGTATTGAGGATGGCGAGCGGCTGGTCGATCAGGCCGAGCCATTGCAGAAAACCGTTCAACAGCCCTTCGCCTTTCAAAATGCCGATCCAGGCATAGACGCGAATCAGAAATGAGGTCCAGAACGGCAGGATCATCATCATGACAAGCGGGCCGCGCCAACGCTCAGGCGCACGCGCCATGGCATAGGCCATCGGGAAGCCGAGCAGCAGCGCGAGTGCGGTCGAGATGGCGGCGATCTTCAGGCTGTTGAGATAGGCGCGCCAATAAAGGTCATCCTCGATCAGCAGAAGGTAATTGCTGAGGTTGAGCTTGACCGAAAAATAGTCGCCGGCTTCGTTCAGGAATTCGAAGATCGAGGTATAGGGCGGCATCGCCAATTGGGGTTCGGCGAAGCTGATCTTCAAGACGATTGCGAAGGGCGCGAGAAAGAAGATCAGCAACCACGCATAAGGAATTCCGATGGCGAGCCCGCGCGGGACTCGCTCAACAGCTGGCCGGAGCCACCGCTCGGTCAGCTCGCTTAGTGGCGATAGGTTGTTCAATTCAGCAATGCCACCGCCGCGCGCGGCGTCCAGCGAAGATAAACGCGATCTTCCCAATTGATCGTACGCTCGGTGCGCCTGACCCGGTTTGCCTCGGCCGCCACGACCATTTTGCCGGTGTCGAGTTTGATCCGGTAGGTTGACACATCGCCGAGATAACCGATGTCCCAAACCACGCCGGAGAGGCTATTAGTGCTGCCGGGCGGCGGCGGCTCACGCGAAATTTCGAACTTCTCGGGCCGGACGGCGACCCACAGGCGTTGACCTGCTCTTAGGCCGGGCGCATCGGCCAGCACAATATCGCAGCCAGCTTCGGCGCTGCGCACCAACGGCGCTTCGCCGCCCACCAGATTGCCTTCGAACAGATTGACCTTGCCGATGAAATCCGCGACATAGCGCGAATTCGGCTGCTCATAGATTTCACCCGGGGTCGCGATTTGCGCGATGCGGCCCCGATCCATCACCGCGATGCGGCTAGCCATGGTCATCGCCTCGTCTTGGTCGTGCGTGACGATGACGAAGGTGATGCCGACTTTCTCCTGAATATTGATTAGCTCGAACTGCGTTTCCTCGCGCAATTTACGGTCAAGCGCGGCGAGCGGTTCATCGAGCAATAAAACCTTGGGTCGCTTGACCAGGGAGCGGGCGAGCGCGATACGTTGGCGCTGGCCGCCCGAGAGTTGATGCGGCTTGCGCTTGCCGTGATCTGGAAGCTGCACCAGGGCTAGTGCCTCGGCGACGCGTGCCTTGATCTCGCGCGCGGGCAGACCCTCTTGCTTCAGGCCGAAGGCGATGTTGCTTTCGACCGACATATGCGGAAACAAAGCATAGGATTGGAACATCATGTTGACCGGACGGCGATAAGGCGGCACCGCCGTCATATCGGCACCATCAAGCATGATGCTTCCGCTATCGGGTCGATCGAAGCCGGCCAACATGCGCAGTAGCGTTGTTTTGCCGCACCCGGACGGGCCGAGCAGCGCGAAGAACTCGCCCTTGAAGATATTGAGGTCAACATGGTCGACCGCGACCACAGGACCGAAGGACTTCGAAAGCGAGGCGATCTTTAGAATCGGTGTCGCGTTCGGATCATCCCACGGTTCATAGCCGCGTCGGGCGGCGGAGCTTCCCGATGTGCTGATCGCCATATGACCGCAACCCTGCCCAGCGTCGGTTAAACAGAGATCGATCTCGCTGCGCGCTATTCGCCGCCTTTGATGGTCGTGAATTGGCGCGTCACCGTGCGTTGAAGCTTGGCGTTATAGGGCGTCACGACGAACAGCTTGGCCATGACCTCGGGCGGCGGATAAACGCCGGGATTGCCGGTGACGGCCGGGTCAACCAAGGGCGTCGCGGCGGCATTGCCATTGGCGTACATGATAAAGTTCGACGCCTTGGCGATCACCTCGGGGCGCAACAGATAATCGATGAAGGCATGGGCGTTATCGACGTGTGGCGCATCCGCCGGGATCGCCAAATTGTCGAAAAACATCAAGGCGCCCTCTTTCGGAATCACATAGGCGATCTCGACGCCATTGCCGGCTTCCTCAGCGCGACTTTTCGCCTGCAACATGTCGCCCGACCAACCCATGGCGAGGCAGATGTCGCCATTGGCCAGGGCTTCGATCTGCGCCGAATTGTGGAATTTGGCGATGAACGGGCGCACTGCTTTCAGCACCGGGACAACTTTGGCCAGCACCTTGGCGTCGTGGCTGTTGCCGTCTTCGCCCAAATAGGCGAGCACCGCTTGATGCATCTCGTCGACCTCATCCATCAGGTAGACGCCGCAATCCTTGAACTTCGCCACCACCGCCGGATCGAACACCATGCGGAAGGAATCGACCGGCGCGTCCGGCATGCGTTCTTTGATCTTCTTCACGTTGTAGGCAAAGCCCGTGGTGCCCCACATATAGGGCACGGCGTGTTTGTTGCCTTTGTCCCAAATCGCGATGCGCGCGAGCACGGCCGGGTCGAGGTTTTTCCAATTCGGCAATTTGGCGCGGTCGAGCGGTCTGAAGACGCCAGCGGTGATTTGACGCGCTAGGAAACTGCCGCTCGGGACCACGACGTCATAGCCGGTTTTACCCGAGAGCAATTTGGTTTCGAGAATGTCGTTCGAATCGAAGGTGTCGTACACCACCTTGATGCCGGTCTCGGCCTCGAAATCCTTCAAGATCGTGTCGTCGATATAGTCGGACCAGTTGTAAACGTGGACGACCTTCTGGTCGGCGGCCTGCAACGCTGAAATGCCGACCAAAAATGCGAAAATCGCGACGCCTAAACCGCGCATCAAATTCCGCATCGCCACCTCCCCATGGTTGCCCGCCCTTCGCTCGACCATAATGAGGTGCGTACGCCGGGCCTTGTCAATGACGGGGCGATGAGGCTACTGCGCACCCGCGCTCCGCCGGCTATGCTGGGACGGCGAAGGGGAAGGAGATTTTTCCATGGCCAGGCTCGTGCTCGTGATCGCCAACAAGGCCTATTCGTCATGGTCGATGCGCGGCTGGTTGGCGCTCAAGGCGACGGGTGAGCCGTTCGACGAGGTGATGATCCCGCTCGATCGCCCGGATACCCGCGAACGGATCCTCCGTTATTCGCCATCCGCCAAAGTGCCGGTCTTGGTGGATGGCGATGTCAGCGTCTGGGAATCGCTCGCGATTGGCGAATATCTGGCCGAGAAGTTCCCGGCCGCGCGTTTGTGGCCGGAAGACGTCAAGGCGAGGGCGTTGGCGCGTGCGGTCTCGGCCGAAATGCATGCCGGGTTCATGCCCTTGCGTCGCACCATGCCGATGAATTGCCGGGTTACCTATGAGGCGCGCCCGATCACGAACCCCGAACTTGCCGCCGATATTGCGCGGATCGAAGCGATCTGGGCCGATTGCCGCGCCTGCTTTGGCACGGGCGGGCCTTATCTGTTCGGCCGGTACACGCTGGCCGACGCCATGTTTGCGCCCGTGGTAACCCGCTTCACCACCTATCAGGTGCCGGTCAGCGCGGTCACGGCGGCCTATATGAAGGCGATCCACGCCCATCCCCATGTCGCGGAATGGGTCGCGGGCGCTCAGGCGGAGACAGTGCGAATCGACAAATATGAGGCGGCGCCGAATTGAGCCGCGCCGGCCGCGCTGACGATGCCGCGCCCCCAGGGCTCGATGTGTCGCCCGCCGCGATGCTGGCGCGCGTGCTTTATCGCGATGCGTTGATTCTGGTGATCGACAAGCCAGCCGGCATTCCGGTCCATGCCGGGCCGGGGCGCGGTCCGAACCTTGAGATGTATCTCGATGCCCTGCGCTTCGGCCTGCCGCAGGCGCCGGCGCTCGCGCATCGCTTGGATCGCGATACGGCAGGCTGTTTGGTGCTCGGCCGCCATCGGCGCGCTTTGGCCCGACTCGGCCGATTGTTCGCCGCTGGGTTGGTCGAGAAGATCTATTGGGCGGTGGTCGAGGGCGCGCCGCCCGAGACAGAAGGGCGAATCGACCTGCCATTGCGCAAACGCACCCAAGACAAACGGCGCTGGCACATGATGGTTCACCCGGACGGCCAGAGCGCGATCACCGATTATCGTGTGCTCGGTCGCGCCAAAGGGCGCGCTTGGGTGGAATTCAGGCCCAAGACCGGGCGGACGCATCAGATCCGCGTCCACACGGCGGCCCTCGGTTGCCCGGTGGTCGGCGACCCGGTCTATGGGCCTGGTGCGAAGCCGATTGTCGAGCCGCCACGCGACGCCTTGATGCTGCAAGCACGCGCGATCACCATTCCGCTCTATGAGAAGCGCGCGGCGATCACGGTCGAGGCGCCGGTGCCTGCCCATATGCGAGCCGCCCTCAAGGCGTGCGGATTCGAGGGCTGAGCGCGGCGCTTTGGTGCGGCACGGCGTTATTCGATCCAGTGTCACGCGCGCCTAATCCTTAGTCAGTCTGCTCAAGCTTGTGGCGTGGCGGCCTATGTTGAGGCGCGCGTGTGTCGCGCGCCGTGTTCGTCAGGCAGGGTCTTCTTCAAAACGGTTATTGCCAATTGACAAGGTGGGCGCGTCTCGGCTTAACATTTCAGGATAGGAAAGGAACTTTATCGCGGGTCAACCGAGCGGCCGGCTTCAACGCCGGCAAAAGATGCGGAACCTACGATGTCGGGGGGAAGACCGAAAGCCAAAGCGCTGGCCAAATCGGCGGCGCCAACATGACCAGCGTTCGCGCGGCCCTATTGGGCCGGGCGGTAAAAATTTGGAGGTTCTTCGGCGCGAAGTCGCGGCGAACGAAGGGCCGAGCGGGCTATTCGCGGCGATGATGAGACATATTGCAACACAGTGAGCGGGAGGAATGCGAATGGGTATTAGCAGACGGACAATCCTGAAAGGCGCAGCAGCAGCCGGCGCCGGCGTCGTGGCGGGCTTCCCGCACGTCTTCGTCAAGGATTTTGGCCAGGCGTGGGGCGCCGACAAGCCTTGGATCACGAAGGACGGCAACATCAAGGTCGGCCTCCTGTGGTCGCTCACCGGTGCGCTCGCGGTCGTCGAGACCGACTCGACCATGGTCTCGCAATTCGCCATCGACAAGATCAACAAGGCCGGCGGCGTAAAGGGCAAGATGATCGAGCCCGTGATCATCGACGCCAAGTCCGACATCAAGGTTTTTTCCGAGAAGATCTCCGAGCTGATCCTGAAGCATCGCGTGGTCACGACCCATGGTTGCTACACCTCGGCCAGCCGCCGCGCGGTCATGCCGATCGTGATGAAGTGGGATCACCTGTTCTACTACCCGACCTGCTATGAGGGCCGGGAGTGCATGCAGAACATCATCAACACGGGGCCGCTCGCCAATCAGCACTCGTTCGAGCTGGTACCGTTCATGGTGAAGAATTTCGGCAAGAAGGTGTATCTGGTCGGCTCGAACTACATCTGGCCGAAAGAGTCGAACAAGAACGTCAAAGTGTGGCTCGAGCGGGCCGGCGGCGAAGTGGTTGGCGAAGACTATGTGCCGCTGGGCGGTTCGGAGTTTGGGCCGGTCTTCAACAAGATCCGCCAGACCGGGCCGAATTGGATCATGTCGACCGTGGTGGGCGATTCGGACATCGCGTTCCACAAGCAGTTCCTGCAGGAAGGCTTCAAGTCCGACAAACTGCCGATCGCCGCCCTGACGACCGGTGAGATCGAGACCAAGGCGATGGGCAACGAAGCGGGCGCCGGCCACTTCCTGTCGGCACCGTATTTCCAGACGCTGCAAAATCCGACGAACCAAAAGTTCGTGCAGGAGTATTTCGCGAGCGAGTGGGGCAAGAACGGCGTGACCCACTACAACATGGAAGAGACCTACACCGGCATTCTGTTCTGGGTGAAGGCGCTCGAACGTGCGCTCGACAATACGGGCGGCGATTGGGAAGCCATCACGCCGCGCATGCTGCGCGACGTGTCGGGCAACTACAAGGATCAAGGCCCGGCGACACTGTCGGACGAGGAATCGCCCGAAGGCAAGTGCTGGATCGATCCCGAGAACT
>CAMDNF010000016.1:0-37471 GCA_945902735.1 Rhizobium sp. Q54
CTGCACGGCGACCTCTCCCACAAGGGGAGAGGTGGCTTCCCATTTGATACATCTACCGCGCGTATTCCGGCACTTTGGGCTTGCCGCCCTTGGGCGTGCGTGGCTCTGAGGGCGGGAAGCTGAAGCGCAACTCGCCATCTCCAAGCTCAACCACGACGCGCCCGCCCTTGGCGAGCTTGCCGAACAGAAGCTCATCCGCCAGCGCCTTTTTGATGTGCTCTTGAATAACACGCGCCAGAGGCCGCGCGCCATTCGACCGGTCATAGCCCTTTTGCGCGAGCCAATGACGCGCCTCGGGGCTGACTTCGATTTCGACATTGCGGTCGGCGAGTTGCAGTTCGAGTTGAATGACGAATTTGTCGACGACGCGCTCGACGACTTCGGGCTCGAGCCCCTTGAACGGGATGATGGCATCCAACCGATTGCGGAACTCAGGCGTGAACATGCGCTTGATCGCCTCTTGATCTTCGCCCTCGCGCTCGGTGCGGCCAAACCCCATCGCCGACTTGGCCAACTCAGCGGCGCCCGCATTGGTCGTCATGATCAGGATCACATTGCGGAAATCGACCTTCTTGCCGTTGTGGTCGGTCAGCTTGCCGTAATCCATCACCTGCAGAAGGATGTTGAACAGATCGGGATGCGCTTTCTCGATTTCGTCGAGCAGGAGAACCGCGTGGGGGTGTTGGTCGATCGAATCGGTCAACATGCCGCCTTGATCGAAACCGACATAACCGGGCGGCGCGCCGATCAGGCGCGAGACCGAGTGGCGCTCCATATATTCCGACATGTCGAAGCGGATCAGCTCGACGCCGAGCACGCTCGCGAGCTGGCGCGCCACTTCGGTTTTGCCGACGCCGGTTGGCCCTGAAAACAAATAACAGCCGAGCGGCTTTTCGGGCTCGCGGAGCCCTGCGCGACCCATTTTGACCGCGGTCGCGACCGCCTTGATGGCGTCATCCTGGCCGAACACGACGCGCTTCAAATCCTCTTCGAGGCGCTCGAGCGCGGCCTTATCGCCACGGCTCACGCTCTTTTGCGGGATACGAGCGATCTTGGCCACAATCTCCTCGACCTCTTTGACGCCGATCACCTTCTTGCGCTTGCTCTCCACTTTCAGCATTTGCGCGGCGCCGACCTCATCGATCACATCGATCGCTTTATCGGGCAGTTTGCGGTCATTGATGTATTGCGCGGCGAGCTCGACCGCGGCGCGGATCGCCTCTTGCGTATAGCGCACGCCGTGATGCTTTTCGTAATAGGGTGCGAGGCCACGCAGAATTTTTACGGAATCTTCGACGGTCGGCTCGTTGATGTCGATCTTCTGGAAGCGGCGCACGAGCGCGCGATCCTTCTCAAAATAATTGCGGTATTCCTTGTAGGTGGTCGAGCCGATGCAACGCAGCGAGCCCGCCTGGAGCGCGGGTTTCAGAAGGTTCGAGGCATCCATGGCGCCGCCCGATGTGGCGCCCGCGCCGATCACGGTGTGGATCTCGTCGATGAACAAAATCGCCTTGTCGTGCGATTCGATTTCCGAAAGCACCGCCTTGATGCGCTCCTCAAAATCGCCGCGATAGCGTGTGCCGGCCAGAAGCGCGCCCATATCGAGCGCGTAGATCGTGGCGTCAGCCAACACGCCGGGCACATCACCCTCGACGATGCGGCGCGCCAGGCCTTCGGCAATCGCGGTTTTGCCAACACCCGGATCGCCGACATAAAGCGGGTTGTTCTTGGTGCGCCGGCAGAGAATTTGAATCGTGCGTTCAACCTCGGCCTCGCGCCCGATCAAGGGATCGATGCGGCCATCGCGCGCCTTCTTGTTCAAATTGACGCAATAGGAGGTCAGCGCATCGGGGCCTTGTTTGACGACCTTCTCGGCGGCGGCACCTTCATCCGTGCCGCTGACGGGTTGGCTCGCGCTCCGGCCCGGCACTTTGGCGATGCGATGGGAAATGTAATTCACCGCATCGAAGCGCGACATGTCCTGCTCTTGCAGGAAAAATACCGCGTGCGATTCGCGTTCGGAGAACAGCGCGACCAGCATATTGGCGCCCGAGGTTTCGCCGCGGCCCGATGATTGCACGTGCAGCACCGCGCGCTGAATGACGCGTTGGAAGCCTTGGGTCGGCTTGGCATCGCTCAAATGGGGCAGGACGAGCGATTTCAATTCGGTATTGATGAAGCCGATCAGATCGTTTTTGAGTTTCTCGACATCAACCCCGCAAGCCTTCAAGACCGGCACGGCATCGAGATCGTCGGTCAGCGCGAGCAGCAGATGCTCGAGCGTCGCGAATTCGTGCCGACGTTCGGTGGCGAGACTGAGGGCGCGATGGAGTGTCTTCTCTAAATTTGGCGATAACATGGGACTGACCTACTCCTTTTCCATCGTGCACTGGAGCGGATGCTCGTGCCGACGCGCGAAGTCGCATACTTGGGTCACCTTGGCCTCGGCAATCTCATAAGGATACACGCCGCAGACGCCGACGCCACGTCGATGAACGTGGAGCATGATTTGAGTCGCCTCGTCCTGACTTTTGCTGAAGAACCGCATCAAAACGATGATGACGAATTCCATCGGCGTATAGTCGTCATTCAGCAACAGCACCTTGTACATGGACGGCTTCTTGGTCTTGGGCTTGACCGCCGTCACGACGCCGGTTTGTCGCCGTATCTCGCCGTCTCTGTTGTCGTCGCTCATCGACTCAGAATCGTACCGCTGGCTGTGGCCCACACGCGAATCACTATAGCATGGCCGGTGAATCGGGCATGAATGGGGCAAGGCTGGGCGCCCCCGACCGGTAGAATATGGGGTGCGGCGAGCCCTGGCGCCAGCCCTAGGGTGTTCGGGCGTTGGCGCCGCGCCGGCAGCCGGTGAGCCGGACCTAGCCGACGATTTCGATATCGGCGAAGAAGAAGCTGATTTCGCTGGCGGCGTTCTCGGCCGAGTCCGAGCCATGCACCGAATTGGCTTCGACCGATTCGGCGAAGTCCTTCCGGATGGTGCCGGGCGCCGCATTGGCCGGGTTGGTCGCGCCCATGATTTCACGGTTGCGGGCAACCGCGTTTTCGCCCTCGAGCACCTGGACGATCACAGGCCCCGAGGTCATGAACTTGCAAAGGTCATTGTAGAACGGCCGGGCCTTGTGCACGGCATAGAAGGCTTGTGCCTGCTCAAGCGTGAGCCGGAGGCGCTTTTGGGCGATGACGCGGAGGCCGCCCTTTTCGAGCCGGGCGATGACGTCGCCGGTCAGGTTGCGCCGGGTCGCATCCGGCTTGACGATGGAAAACGTGCGCTCGATCGCCATGGCGGCAAATCCCAAATTCGTTGTGGAAGCGGTCTTATAAGGGCTCGGGCGGTGCCGGGCAACTGGCGCTTTAGGCTTTCTTTTCCCAGCGCCCGCCATCTTCCTGCTGCCAATAGGTCACGCTGTGGCCCTCGGCCTTGCACGCTTGCCAGCGCCGCCGCGCGGCCTCGACCGCTTCCGGGTCGCCGCCATCGAACATATCGACACAGCGCGCGAAATTCCCGATAGGCGCGGTTTCAACCGCGTCGATCAAGACCAAGACATCGGCGCCATTGGGATTTTCCCCCGTGGTGGTGAGGTAGATCGGCTGACGCTCGGGCCGGCCATCGCGCGCTGTGCCATGAGGCAGGAACGAGGCTGGGTCGTAGGTCCAGAGCGTGGCATCGAGCCACGCCATGCGCTCGGCCGAGCCAGCCATGACGACCGCGCGCCGACCGCCCTCGACCACCTTTTCCAACAGGCGCGGCAGCGCCTTTTCGAGCGGCGAGGTGCGCAAATGATAGAAACCGATCTCGCTCACTTGGCCTCGTAATAATCCTGCACCAGGCGCTCCAAGAGGCGCACGCCATAGCCGCTGGCGCCCTTGGGCACGAGCGCGTTATCGCCGCTTTTCATCCACGCCATGCCGGCAATATCGAGATGCGCCCAGGGCACATCATTGACGAAGCGCTGGAGGAATTGCGCGGCCGTCACGCTGCCGGCCTCGCGGCCCTTGCCAACGTTTTTCATGTCGGCGATGTCGGAGTTGATGTCCTTGTCATATTTATCGCCGAGCGGCATGCGCCAGACCGGTTCGTCAACCGCTTTGCCCGCCGCGATCAATCGAGTGGCGAGTTCGTCATTGTTGCAAAAGAGGCCCGCCTGATAGGTGCCGAGCGAGACCACGATCGCGCCGGTGAGGGTCGCGAGGTCGACCATGAATTTCGGCTTGAACTTGGTGTGGGCGTACCACAGCACATCGGCCAGGACGAGCCGGCCTTCGGCATCGGTGTTGATGACCTCGATGGTCTGACCCGACATCGAAATCACCACATCGCCCGGTCGTTGCGCATTGCCGTCGGGCATGTTTTCAACCAGGCCAACCAAGCCAATGGCGTTGACCTTTGCCTTGCGGCCGGCCAGCGCCTTCATCAGGCCGATCACACAGCCGGCGCCGGCCATATCGTATTTCATCTCTTCCATGCCGGCCGCCGGCTTGATCGAAATGCCGCCGGTATCGAAGGTTACACCCTTGCCGACGAAACAAACCGGCTGCTGATCGAAGCCTTCGGGCGCGCCATTCCAGCGCATGATACCGAGCTGAGATTCGCGCTCACTACCTTGGCCAACGCCGAGCAGCGAGCCCATGCCCAGCTCGCGCATGCGCGCCTCGCCCATGATCTCGACATCGATACCGATCGCCGAGAGCGTGCGAATATCGGCCGCGATGGTTTCCGGATATTTCACATTGCCCGGTTCGGACACTAGATCGCGCGTGAAAAACACCCCTTCGGCGATCTTTTCGAGCGGGCTGTAGGCGGCGCGTGCGCCCTGCGGATCGGTGCACATCACGGAGATTTCAGCGAGCGTGGGCTTATCGTCTTCCTTCTGTTTCGTGTGGTATTTGTCGAAGCGATAGCTGCCGAGATTCGCGCCATAGGCGGCGGCGGCCGCCATTCGCGCGACCGATAGCGGGCACCCCTCGATCGGGTCGATCACGATCGCCGCGGCGCGTTCGCCCACTTTGTTGAGTGTGGCAATGATGCCACCACCGAGGCTTTCGCATTTCGGCACATCGACGTCGCTCGCCTTGCCGAGGCCGCACAACAAAATACGATCCAAGGTGACGCCGGCCGGCGCGACGACCGCCAATTGCTGGCCCTTTTTGCCCTTGAAGCGCCCGGTCGCAATCGCGCGCGACAGCGCGCCCTCGGTCTTTCCATCAAGCAATTGAGCGGTGGGCCCGAGCACACGTTCCTCAAGCACAACGACCACGATTGTGCCCTGATTGGGTATCGCGATGCCGGCAAAATCGATCTTCATTCAGACCTCCGAAACGACGCGTAAAGAAGGCGCCCCGCGCGAACGCGCGCGGCGCCTGCAAGCCACAAGCTATAGCGAAGCCGACCCCGGCCGTGAAGCCACAATGAACGGAGGATCGGCACGGTGCGAACCGTGCGAGGCTCTACGCGCTGGCGCCCGATTCGGATGAGCCGCTATACTGGGGCGGTGCAGCGCTACCAACTTTACCTCGCCCGCCAGATTCTCGGGCCTTTTCTGCTGGTTGCGGCCGGCCTGACCGCGGTCATTTGGCTGTCGCAATCGCTGCGTTTCATCGACCTGATCGTCAATAAAGGCCTTTCGATCGGGGCTTTTCTCTATCTGGGCGTGCTGCTGATGCCGTCGTTTCTGGGCGTCATCCTGCCAATTGCCCTCTTTTGTTCGCTAATCTTCGCCTTTAATCGACTGACGCTCGATTCAGAATTGATCTCGCTCAGAGCGGCCGGTCTCGGGCCCTGGGGCATTGCCGGGCCGGCCCTCGGGATCGCCGCCGTGGTGACCATCTTCGTCTATGCGATCAATCTGTATTTCACGCCGGCGTCTTATCGGGAGTTCAAGGAGCGACAGTTTGTCATTCGCGGCGACTTCTCCTCGCTGTTGTTGCAAGAAGGGGTGTTCACGCCGCTTGGGAGCGGCCGTACCGTCTATGTTCGGGCGCGAGGCGAAGGCGGCACGCTTCTCGGCATTCTGGTCCATGACGAGCAAAATCCCGACCGCCCCATTACCATGATGGCGGAACAGGGCGAGCTGGTGCCGAGCGAGGATGGCCCGCGTTTCGTTTTGTTCAAAGGCAACCGGCAGGAAATCGACCGCGAACATGGCCAGCTTTCGCTGCTCTATTTCGATCGCTATGCGCTCGACCTCGCCCAACTCGCCGAAAAGCCAGGCCAACGCTGGCGCGAACCGCGGGAACGTTACGTCCATGAACTCCTAAATCCAGGCACGACCGAGGATGACCTGCGCAACATGGGCAAATTCCGCGCCGAACTACATCAACGGATTGTCTCGCCGCTCTATGCCTTTGCGTTGACCCTCATCGGGCTTGCCGCCCTGTTGACCGGCGAACACAATCGGCGTGGCCAATGGCGGCGAATTTTGATCGCGATCGGTGCAGCCCTCGCCGTCGAAGCGATCGGCCTCGCTTTGTCGAACCTGATCGTAAAAAATTCCTCACTCGCTGGCCTGTTTTACGTGAATGTCGCGCTCGGTATCGGCATTCCCATCGTATTGTTGAGCCGCCGCGGCCTCGTTCGCTCCCACCGCCGGCCGCCGCCCGACGACGTTCAGACCGCGTCTGTTTGAGTAGAGAACCGGCTATTCATGCGCCTCTCGGGCACACTCTCCCTCTATATCAGCCGACAATTCGTAATCGGGTTGGGTATCGTTTTCGCGTTGTTCGTGGTGACGGTCTTCGTATTCGATACGGTGGAGTTGCTTCGACGCGGCTCGGGCAAAGAGGCCGCCACCTTTTCTCTCCTCATCGAGATGGCAGTGCTGCGCATCCCCTTTATGGCGCAAAAAGTATTGCCCTTCGCCGCGTTGATCGGCGCGATTCTGTGCCTGACGCGTCTGACCCGCACCCAAGAACTTATAGTGGCGCGCGCCGCGGGGGTTTCAGTCTGGCAATTTCTTTTGCCTGCGCTGACCATCGCCCTTTTGATCGGCGGCTTTGTGGTCACCGCGTTCAATCCGTTTGCTTCGGCCATGGTTTCGCGCTTCGAGCAGATGGAAGGGCGCTATTTGCAGGGGCGCTCGAGCCTTCTTGCCGTATCCGACGCGGGTATCTGGCTTCGCCAAAGCAATGGCACGATGACCGATGTCGTGCACGCCAGACGTATGGCGCGAGACACACTGACGCTGCACGATGTCGTGATTTTCCGTTATGAGGGGGATGATCGTTTTATCCAACGCATCGATGCCTCCGAGGCAACGCTTGAGCGAGACCGCTGGAACCTCACCAATGCGCTGGTGACGGCGCCGGATCGACCCTCGGAAACCTATGCGCACTATCAAATCGCCACTGAGTTAACGCTTGAACAGATCGAAAACAGCTTCGCGCCGCCTGAAACCCTTTCGTTCTGGGCACTGCCGGGGTTTATTCGTGTCTTAGATGAGTCGGGCTTCTCGTCGGTACGACATCGACTGTACTGGCATGCGACAATTGCCACGCCACTGCTGCTCTGCGCCATGGTACTCATCGGCGCGACCTTTTCGCTACGATTGACCCGGCGTGGCGGCATTTGGTTGCTCGTCGTCGCTGGTATCCTGACCGGCTTCCTGCTTTATTTTCTGTCCGATCTCGTTTTGGCACTTGGTCTATCGGGTAAGATTCCGGCGTGGCTTGCAGCTTGGGCGCCAGCCGGTATCTTCTCCCTCCTTGGAGTCGCGAGCCTTTTCTATCTTGAGGACGGCTAGACCTTTGACTCGTTGGCACGCCCTATTGGCATCGATCGGCTTGCTCGCTCTGGCGGCGGCGGTGAACGCGGCCGAGCCCGATCAAACCCGTCTCACGATCGAGGCGGACGAGCCTGTTGTGCTGATCGCAGACAATATCGAGCGGGACGATGAGCTAGGCCTCACGCGGGCGAGCGGCAATGTTGAACTTGCGCAAGGCCTGCGCCTTATTGTCGCCGATACCATCACCTATAACGAACGAGACAATGTGGTTGCCGCGAGCGGTAATGTCACGTTGCTGGAACCTTCGGGCAATGTGGTGTTCGCCGATTATGCCGAACTCAAGGACGATTTGCGCGAAGGCGTCATTAGTCAATTCCGCGCTCGTCTATCAGACGGTGCCCGCATGGCGGCAAATGGCGCGCGGCGAACAGGCGGCAATCGTACGGAGATGACCAAGGCGGTCTATTCGCCGTGTGAGCTTTGCGCCACCGATCGGGAGCGTGCCCCACTTTGGCAAGTTAAAGCCAAACGGATCGTGCATGACGAAGTCAGTCACGACATTGCGTATTACGATGCCACGCTCGAGATGTTTGGCGTGCCCGTGCTCTACACACCCTATTTCGAACACGCCGATCCAAGCGTTAAGCGACGCACCGGTTTCTTGTCGCCGATCTATGGCAGTTCCTCGACGCTGGGTACGACACTGACGACACCTTATTACATTGTCCTCGAACCCTGGCGCGACCTGACCATCGAGCCGACGGCGACCACCCAAGAAGGCGGCATTTTGGGCCTTCAATATCGCGAGCTTACCGCCGATGGCAGTCTCGATTTTTCCGGCAGCATCACACGACCGACCACCCAAGATCCCGCTTACGGCACGGAAGTCGGCGGCGAAGTTATCCGTGGGCATATCGCCGGCACTGCTGATTTTCAGATCGACCCCGAATGGCACGCCGGCCTTCAGTTGGAGCGCGCTTCGGATTCAACCTATTTGAATAGATATAACGTGCCCAAATTAGGCAGCCGGCGGACATTGGTCACACGCCCCTTTGCGGAGCGTATCGCCGATCGCGATTATTTCGCGGCGACCGGATATCTCTTTCAGGGCCTCGATCAGGGCGATTCTCAATCGCGAACGCCGTTCATCCTGCCGTTGATCGACCTTAGCTTGGTCGATGATCACGAACAGGGCGACGACTACCTCACCTTCGATGCCAACGGCCTCGTTTTGAATCGCGTGAATGGCGTCGACAGTCGGCGCCTCTCGCTGAGTGGCGGGTGGCATTTGCCTTATGTGAGCGATGGCGGTCACGTCTTCGAACTTGCGGCCTCGTTGCGGGGCGATCTCTATCATGTCGACAATGTTATCGACCCCGATGACGCGCGGGTGGTCGAAAAGGGCGTAACTGGCCGATTGGTGCCAGAGCTATCGCTCGATTGGCGCTACCCCCTGATCGCCCGCCATGGCGAACTTCGCGCCGTCATCGAGCCAATTGTTCAAGCCATCGCTAGTCCCTATGGCGGCAATCCGGCAAGCATCCCGAATGAGGACAGCCAAGATCTAGAGTTTGACGACACGAACGTCTTCTCCAGCAACCGCTTCACCGGCCTCGATCGCATCGAGGTTGGCCCGCGGGTTAATTATGGTGCGCGACTGGGCGTATATGATGGCAGCGGTGCCAGCGCGACATTCCTGCTTGGCCAGACCCTACGCGCCAAGACTGACGATGCCTTGACCCGACAAAGCGGTCTCGATCGCAATTTTTCGGACTATGTGGGCCGCGTCCATGTAACGCCGGCGTCCTATCTCGATCTCGGCTATCGCTTCAGGTTGGACAGCGAGGATTATTCGCTGAAACGCTCGGAGCTCGACGTTACCGCTGGTCCGGATTTTTTGAGATTCAGCGTGAGTTATTTGCAGGTGGCCGAGCAGACCAGCGAGGATAACCTCACGAGTTTCCCAAGCCGCGAAGAAGTGTTGGCGGGCGCAACGTTGAAATTCGCCGAATATTGGCGCTTGCAGGCGGGAACGCGCCGGGATCTAACAGGCGGCGGGCATCCGTTGAGCGTGGACGGCTCCGTAACCTACGAAGACGAGTGCTTCATCGCGGCGTTGTTGGCCTCCCGGTCCTACACGCAAACGCGCGATGTCGAACCCGACACCAGCTTCATGTTCAGAATTATTTTCAAGGGCGTGAGCTGAATGAAAAGTCGGAAAACGACCGATGCCATGGGCCGGCGATCCGCGCGCCAGGCAAGGCGTCGGGATTTCGCTCTTTGTTGCGTGATTCTAATTCTCGCTGTGTTCAGCACGCCGTTTTCGATGCTTCTGGCCCCTCGCCCAGCCGCCGCGCAAGAAGACGTGCTACGCATTGCCGCGGTCGTCAATGAAGATGTGATCTCGATTTTTGATTTGGCGGTGCGGCTTGCGGTGTCCATTCGGTCGTCGGGCTTTGACGATACGCCGCAACTTCGGCGTCAGCTCGCGCCACAAGTCCTGCGCGCCATGATCGATGAACGTCTTCAAGGCCAAGAGGCCAAGCGCCTGACGATTGTTGCCTCTGAAAAGGAAATAAACGACGCTATCGTGCAGATCGAGGCGCAAAACAAATGGGAAAAAGGCAGCTTCGACGGCCACATCAAAGAGGCCGGGCTGCAACGTGACGTCATCATCGAGCAGATCCGAACCGAGATAGCGTGGGGGAAAATCGTTCGCCGCCGATTTTCTAGTACGGTTTCGGTGAGCGATGAAGAGGTTGATTCGGCGGTCGCGCGTATTGAAGCCAATCGCGGGCGGCCGGAAAACCGCGTCGCCGAAATCTTTTTGCCGGTGGATGACCCCGATCAAGAGCCTGCGGTGCGGCGCACGGCCGAGGATCTCGTCGCGCAACTTCGGACTGGCGGCGCGTTTCCGGCGGTCGCCCGACAATTTTCAAAGGGTGCCAGCGCCAATCAGGGTGGTGAGATTGGTTGGGTGGTCGCCGGGCAACTCAGTCCCGAGATCGAAAACGGCGTCATCGCTCTCGAACCGGGGCAAATCTCCGATCCGATACGAACCTTCGATGGCTATTATATCGTTACGGTGATCGCGCGGCGGCTTGCCTTGACCGGCGCGACGGGCGATCCGACGTTCAAGCTCTCACAGGTCGTCATCGAGCCGGGAACGGTCGATGATGCGGCGGCACGAAAATTGGTGAGCGATGTCAAAGCGACGCGCGATTGCGCGCGCTTCCAGGCTGTGGCCAAAGGACGGGCCTCGGCGCTCTCTGGCGATTTGGGCATGATCGTTTTCGCCGATTTGCCGGCTGAGTTGCGCGCCGCGATCCAGTCATTGCGGGCGGGTCAGACCACGGCGCCCCTACCCTATGAGGGCGGCACGCGAATCATCATGGTGTGCGAGCGGAATGAGGCTGAGACCGTTCCGCAGCGCGTTGATCGCGAGGCGGTGCAGCGCGATCTCGGCAACAGAAAAATCGATCTCGCCGCACGGCGCTATTTGCGCGATTTGCGCCGGGCCGCCTTTATCGATATTCGGATCTGAATCAAAGTGCCGAGCGCCACGGCGCCGACCATTAATCTTGATCGCCTGCCGACTATAAGCGAGACGATCGCCGCGCACGACTTAGCCGCGCGTAAGTCGCTCGGCCAACATTTTTTACTCGATCTTAATTTGACCCGACGAATTGCCCGCGCGGCCCAGCCGTTCAACGACACGACGGTGATCGAAATTGGCCCCGGGCCAGGCGGGCTGACGCGCGCCCTTCTGATCGAGGGTGCAACACGGGTGATCGCGATCGAGCGCGACCGACGATGCGTTGCGGCATTGCAGCCCTTGGTCGAGGCCGCCGCCGGTCGTCTTACAGTGATCGAGGCCGATGCGCTTGACGTCGATGAAACGACCCTCACCGCGTCACCGCGCCAGATCGTGGCCAATTTGCCCTACAACATCGCAACGCCGCTCCTGATCAAGTGGCTTGACCGGATCGCCAATTATCAACGCCTGACGCTCATGGTGCAGAAGGAAGTGGCGGCACGCATTGCCGCGCGGCCCGGCGATGATGCCTATGGCCGGCTCAGCGCGCGTGTCGGCTGGGTGAGTGAGGCGAATCTTTTATTCGATGTTTCGCCCCGCGCGTTCACACCGCCGCCCAAGGTGACATCGAGCGTGATCAGGCTTGAGCCACGGCCGAAGCCGCTTTGCGAGGCTGAGCCGGCTGCCTTCGAGGCGGTATTGGCGGCGGCGTTCGGACAGCGGCGAAAAATGTTGCGCGGCGCGCTGAAGACACTCGGCGTCGATGCGGCTTTGCTGCTCTCGAGCGCAGGCGTCGAGCCGACGGCCCGGGCCGAGACTCTGAAAATCGAGGCGTTTTGTGCCCTGGCGCGGGCCTTGGCAGCGCTTCGGGCGGCGGGAAATCCTATTGCGACGACGCCCCAACCGGAGTAATCAGCACGCCATTATGATGGTACCGAAAGAGTCACGACGAGGACTGGCGGCCGACGCGCCGCCACGCTAAGTGCCCCGCGCCCCGCGCGAGCGCTTTGCGTCGTTTTTCTTCCCTTTCACCAAAGCGCATAATGACGGGACTCGCGTGATGGTTACCATCAGAAATGAGCAAGCGGCCGATGCCCAGGCCATTGAACAACTCCTCGATATCGCCTTCGAGCCCAGCCGGCATGGCCGGCCGTCCTACCGTTTGCGCGAGGGCGTGGCCAAGCGCGATGATCTTAGTTTGGTCGCCGAGGTCGATAGCAGGCTCGTGGGTGTGGTGCGCTTCTGGCCGATTCTGATTGGCGATAATCCGGCGCTGTTGCTCGGCCCCATCGCGGTACATCCCGATCATGAAGGGCATGGCATTGGTAGTCGTTTGGTCAGTGCCGGCCTCGACGCGGCAAAGGCGGCCGGCTTTCGCCTTGTCATCGCGGTGGGCGCCAAGGCCTATCTCGGCCGCTTCGGCTTCAAACCGGCGAGCCCGCTTGGCTTCGTCTTTCCGGTTCCGGTCGATGATAAGCGTTTTTTGGTGACGGAACTCGCCGCTGGCGCGCTCAGCGGCGCCGCCGGTGTAATACGATCCGCGCGCGGGGCGTCGGATAAGCGGTCAAAACGCCGCGTGGGGTAGACCAGGCCGTGACCGGATTGTTCCAGCATTTTGGCGACACCGACGCGCTTCAACAGCCCTTCGACTTGGCGGTGGTCATGCCGACGGTGCTCCGCCCCTCGCTGACGCGCGCGGTTCGTTCGATCATCGATCAAGATTTTGACGGCCGCGTGCAAACCCTGATCGGCATCGACAAGCGAGAGACGTCGCTCGAACCGGTGACGACCGCGCTTACCCATTTGCCGCCGCGGCACGTCATCAGCCTGTTCGATCCTGGCTATTCAACCTCGGTCCGCCATGGCGGCCTACATTTGGCTCAAGATGGCGGCGCTCTGCGTTGCGTGCTGACCTATCTCGCCAATGCCCGCTATGTGGCCTATCTCGACGACGATAATTGTTGGGCGCCCGATCATTTGAGACGGATGCGCGAGGCGATCGAGGGCAAGGCATGGGCTTTCGGTTTTCGTTGCTTCACACATCCCGAGACGCAACGGCCCGTCGCGATCGACGATTGGGAATCGGTTGGTCCGGGCCGAGGCGGCTATGCCAAGCCGTTGGGCGGCTGGGTCGACCCGAACTGCCTGATGATCGATAAATTGGCCTGCGAGCGGGTCATTCGGCGCTGGGCCTTTCCGCTCCCAAAGGATCGCAAGGGCATGTCGGCGGATCGCAATGTGTTCAGCGCGCTGCGCCGCTACAAATGGGGCGAGAGCCGCGCCGTGACGGTGTTTTATCAGCTCAATCCGAAGGATGGCCTGCACGCGCACCGCATGACGCGGTTCAAGGAGGCCTATGAGCAAGCCGGCCGGTTGGATGCGCCGCTGCCGCGCCTCAATCAGGGCAAGATTTACGAGCCTTCTAAGTCGAGCGAAAATAATTGATCGTTCGCTCGAGGCCGTGGTCGAGCGCAATACTTGGCTGCCAGCCCAAAAGCGCCTTGGCACGCTTGATATCGGGGCAACGGCGGCGCGGATCGTCGGCCGGCAGAGCGGCAAATTCGAGACGCGATGATGAGCCGGTTGCCGCGATGATTCGTTCGGCGAGGGCCCGCACGCTGGTTTCCTCAGGGTTGCCGAGATTGATCGGCCCAGCGACCGACTCATCGCTCGCCATCAAGCGAATCAACCCATCGACCATATCGTCGACATAACAAAACGAACGGGTCTGTTCGCCATCGCCATAGAGGGTGATCGGCTCGCCGCGTAGCGCACGCACGACGAAGTTGGAAACGACGCGCCCGTCGTTCGGCAACATGCGCGGCCCATAGGTATTGAAGATTCGCGCGACCTTGATGCGCAGGCCGTGTTGGCGGTGATAGTCGAAGAACAACGTCTCCGCGCAGCGCTTGCCTTCGTCATAGCAGGCGCGCGGCCCAATCGGGTTTACGTTGCCGAGATAATCTTCGCTCTGCGGATGCTGAGTTGGATCGCCATAGACCTCGCTGGTCGAGGCCTGAAGGATTTTGGCCTTCAGTCGTTTGGCGAGACCCAACATGTTGATCGCGCCGTGCACGTTGGTCTTGGTGGTTTGCACGGGGTCGAATTGGTAGTGAATCGGCGAGGCCGGGCAGGCGAGGTTATAAATTTCATCAACCTCGACATAGAGCGGGAAAGTAACATCGTGGCGTACCAGCTCGAAATAGGGATTGTCGAGCAGCGCTACGATGTTTGATTTCGTACCGGTAAAATAATTATCGACACAGAGAACCTCATGGCCATCGTCGAGCAGACGCGCGCAAAGATGAGAGCCGATAAAGCCCGCCCCGCCGGTGACCAAAACGCGCTTGCGCGCCATCAATTGGGTCCTAGGAGCTTCGTGACAAAAGGCACCAGCCAAAGCTGACGCGTGCGTCTTAGACGCTCGGCCGAGAGAATGCTTTTGACCTCGGCCAGCGCTTGTTCGAGATCGTTGTTCACCAGCACATAATCATATTCGTCGTAATGGCTGACCTCGTCGACCGCTTTGGCCATGCGGGTGATGACGACCTTCTCGCTATCCTTGGCGCGCCGGCGCAGACGATCGTGCAGCTCGGTCATCGAGGGAGGCAAAATGAAGACACTCACAATGTGATTGGGCAAGCGGCCGCGCACTTGTTTGGCGCCCTGCCAATCGATGTCGAACACCATGTCGCGGCCGTCTTCAAGCGCTTGCTCGACCGGCGCCAATGGCGTGCCATACCAATGCTCGAACACTTGGGCGTATTCGAGCAAAGCGTGCGTGGCGATCAGGTCATCGAAGGCACGCTTGTCGATGAAATGATAGTCGCGCCCATCGACCTCGCCAGCGCGCGGCGGGCGCGTCGTTACTGACACCGACATCGAGAGGCTTGGATCATCGGCAAGCAAGCGACGCGTGATGGTTGTTTTGCCCGCGCCCGATGGCGAGGACAGCACGAAGAGAAGGCCGCGTCGCGTCGTGTTCATATTGAGCTCAAATCCTATTCGATATTCTGTACCTGTTCGCGGAACTGATCGATCACCGCCTTGAGCTCAAGCCCGTGAGCGGTGAGGGCCGGATCGCCCGCCTTCGAACAAAGCGTGTTGGCCTCGCGATTGAACTCTTGCGCCAAGAAATCGAGCCGCCGACCAACCGGCCCACCGGCCTCGATCAACTTCTGTGCAGCATCAATATGCACTTTGAGGCGATCGATCTCCTCCCGCACGTCGAGCTTGACGACCAGAAGAGCAAGCTCTTGCGCGAGCCGCTCTTCAGGCAGAGGCGCGCCGGCCTCGAGCAAGGCACTGACTTGAGCCCTGAGCCGCTCGCGCACGGCCTCGGTGCGTTGCACGGCGCTCGCTTCGGCGCGCGCGACCAGGTCGGCGATGGTGCCGAGCGCGGTCCCAAGTATTTTGGCCAGCGCGGCCCCCTCCGCCCGGCGCGCGGCGACCAGCGCTTTTAGCGCGTCGGCGAACGAGGCGCGGAGGGCGGCATGGCGAGCCTCCCGCGCGGCCTCGTCATCCTCAGGCTCGATGCTTTCGATGATGCCCTTGAGCGCGAGCAAGCCATCGAGCCTGGCGGGCGCCACGCCTTCGATCGGGCCGAGTTCGCGCACAAGTGCCAGCACCGCATCGAGCGCCTGGCGATTGAGGCGGATCGGCGCGACGCCGCTCGTTGGCGTCATTTGCACGAGCACGCTCAAATTGCCGCGATTGATGACCTCGGCCGCCGCGGCGCGCAGGCCCGGTTCAAGCGCATCGAGACCGGTCGGTAGACGACAGCGCACATCCAAGGCGCGGCCATTGACGCATTTCAATTCGATGGTCCAGGCAGCGCGCGCGTCCTGGCCGCTGGCGCGGGCGAAACCGGTCATGCTGGCAATTGACATACGAAATGGTGATCCCTTCCAGGTCATGTGGCGCGTGCGGTCGGGCGGGACTATATACGTGTGCCAACCGCCCTCCAACCGATCGTCCCATGGCCCGATTGTCGCCTCAAAGCATTCTGATCACCGGGGCCTCAAGCGGCATCGGCGCGGCCCTTGCCTTGGCCCACGCTGGGCCCGGTATTCGCCTGGTTCTGACCGGGCGCGACGGGGCGCGGCTCAATGCGGTCGCCGCGCAAAGCCGGGAGCAAGGGGCCGAGGTGGTCGATCAAATTGTCGATGTCGCGGATCGCCACGCGATGGGTACGTTAATTGGAAATTTGGATGCCGCGCGGCCCTTCGATCTCGTCTACGCCAATGCGGGAATCGGGCCAAGCACAACGGAGGGCGGTGGGCGAGCTGACGACGACGCCGTGATCAGACGGGTCTTCGCGGTCAATCTGGATGGTGTTCTCAACACCGTCTTGCCGGTTGCGGCGTTGATGAAAGCGCGCCGGCGCGGCCAGATCGCGCTGATGAGTTCGCTCGCGGCCTATACGCCGCTGCCGGGCATTGCGGGTTATGCCGCGACCAAGGCCGCGGTGAAGAGTTTTGGCGAGGGTTTGCGCGCCGAGCTCCGGCCCCATGGCGTCGGGGTCACGGTGATCTGCCCGGGCTATGTGCGGTCACGGCTGACCGCCAATGGCCCTAAAATGATGCCGTTCGTCTTAGAGGCCGATCAGGCGGCGGCCCTGATCACGCGCCGTCTGGCGCGCGACCCCGCGATCATCGCCTTCCCCTGGCCGCTCCATCTGGTGACATGGATGATCGGCGCATTGCCGGCCGCGCTGCGTCAACCGCTGCTCGGCTTCGCGGTGCCGAAGGATTAGTGGGTCAATCCGATGCGCGGTTGATTTTGCGCCAGCGCCTTACGTTTTTGTTATGCTCATCGAGCGTCTTGGCAAAGACGTGGCCGCCTTTGCCGTCGGCAACGAAATAGAGCGCATCGGTTTTGCCAGGATTGAGCGCCGCCTCGATCGAGGCGCGCCCCGGATTTGCGATCGGGCCTGGCGGCAAGCCCTTTGTCACATAAGTGTTATAGGGGCTGTCGGTCTTGAGATCATCGCGCGTCAACGCGCGATCAAGCGGCTCCTTGCCTTCGGTTAGGGCATAAATCACGGTTGGGTCGGATTGCAACGGCATGCCGATTTTCAATCGGTTGAAAAACACGCGCGCGACCAATGGCCGTTCTTCCGCAAGCGGCGTCTCACGCTCGATGATCGAGGCCAGCACGAGGGCTTGCTCAGGCGATTCGAGCGGCAGGCCTGGCGCGCGTTTGGGCCAAAGCTCCTTGAGCAATTTCGCCATGCCCTCGCGCATGCGCTTGAGAATCGCATCGCGCGGATCGCCATAGCCATAATGATAGGTCTCGGGCAGGAGCGAGCCTTCTTCGGCCGCCATCGTGATCTCGCCCGAGAAGCTACTTGAAATCTTGAGCTGCTCGATGATTTCGGTCGAGGTCATGCCCTCGGCGAATGTCATCTTCCGAACGACCGTCTCGCCCTTGGCCAGCTTTTTCGCAACGCCTTCTTCGCTGATGTGGGCGGGGAATTCATATTCGCCGGGCTTGAGTGAATCGGATTTGCCGGAAAGCCAAATGCCGATCAAGAACATACGCTCGCTCGCAATCACGCCTTCTTGAGCGAGCTTCGCGGCGATCGCGCGCGCACTGCTGCCGGACTCCAGCGTGACGGTGCGCGGTTTGGTCAGCGGCCCCGCGCCCTCATAGCTGCCCATGACAAACGCATAGGCCGCAGCCACCAAAATGATGGCGATCAGAAGGAGGGTTAGCGGCCGGAGGGTTAGAAGGCGGCGCACCGCGATCCGGTCTCGATCGGCTCAGTTCAACGCGCCGACGATTACCGACGCGTTGGTGCCACCAAACCCGAAGGAATTGGACAGCGCAATGCGTACCGGGCGCTCTTTGGCCTGGTGCGGCACAAGGTCGAGGTCGCAGCCCTCGGAGGGCTTGTCGAGATTGAGTGTCGGCGGCACGACCCCATGATTGATCGCCAGAATCGAAAAAATGATTTCGACACTGCCGGCCGCGCCGAGGAGGTGACCGATCGACGATTTGGTCGACGACATCGACATGTTGTAAGCGGCGTTGCCGAACAGGCGTTTGACCGCAGCGAGCTCGATTTCATCGCCCAGCGGCGTCGAGGTGCCGTGCGCGTTGACATAATCGATATCGGAGGGGCTGAGCCCCGCGCTTTTGAGCGCCGCGCGCATCGCGCGAAACCCGCCATCGCCATCGGGCGACGGCGCCGTGACGTGATAGGCATCGCCCGACAGGCCATAGCCAAGCACTTCGGCGTAGATATGAGCGCCGCGCTGTTTGGCGTGCTCAAGCTCTTCGAGCACGACAATGCCCGCGCCTTCGCCCATGACGAAGCCATCGCGGTCTTGGTCCCAAGGGCGGGACGCACGCGTCGGCTCGTCGTTGAATTTGGTCGACAGCGCCCGTGCCGCGGAGAACCCGGCAACGCCCAAGCGGCAAACGCCGGCTTCCGCGCCGCCCGCCACCATGACATCGGCATCGCCGAGCTTGATCAGCCGGGTCGCATCGCCGATCGCATGCGCGCCTGTCGAGCAGGCGGTGACCACCGCGTGATTGGGGCCCTTGAAGCCATAGCGGATCGAGACATGCCCCGAGGCGAGATTGATCAGGCAGGCCGGAATGAAAAAGGGCGAGAGTTTTCGCGGGCCCTTCTCATGCACCAGGATGGCGTTTTCCTCCATGGTGCGGAGGCCGCCAATGCCGGAGCCGATCATGACGCCGGTGCGCTCGCGGCCCTCGTCGTCCTCCGGCTTCCAACCCGAATCCTCAACCGCCTGCACCGCTGCGGCCAGCCCATAGATGATGAAATCATCCATCCGGCGTTGGTCCTTCGGCGGGACCCATTCATCGGGGCGGAATTCGTGGGCGCCAGGTCCGCGCGGAATCTGCCCGGCGATCTTCGCCGGCAGATCATCGATCCTAAAGGTCTCGATGCGCCGAACGCCGGATTCGGCATTGAGCAGCCGCTCCCAGGTCGGCTTCACGCCGCAGGCGAGCGGCGTGACCAAGCCAAGCCCGGTGACAACGACCCGCCTCATGGCTGGCCCACTTGCCATACCGATACAAACCTGCTGGCCGTCAAGGTCCGAAGCATCACCTTCGGCATCCCCCCGGCACTCAGGTAATTTGTTCGATATAGTTGATGGCGTCTTTCACGGTCAGGATCTTCTCCGCCGCGTCGTCCGGAATTTCGCAACCGAACTCCTCCTCGAACGCCATGACCAGCTCGACCGTGTCGAGGCTGTCTGCGCCGAGGTCGTCGATAAAGCTGGCGTTCTCGGTGACCTTGGCCTCGTCCACGCCCAAATGCTGGACGACGATCTTTTTCACGCGCGCGCCAATATCATTCTCAGCCATCTATCCACCTTCTGGACATCACGATTTCGAAGACTCGCTAACGGCCCACAGCCCTTACCGCTATGGCCGGGCCACGCTATTGCGTGGCCTCATTCGTTGCGATGCGCCCCCACACCGCGGCAAGGGCGTCCGCTGGGCCATCTTTTAGCATGACTCCCGGCGCTTACAAGTCGGCTATCCGGGCCCGGCCCGCTCAAAACATCGCCATGCCGCCATTTACGTGCAGGGTTTGGCCGGTCACATAGCCCGCTTCCGCACTGGCCAGATAGACGCAGGCCGCCGCGACATCCGCGCCGGCGCCGAATCGGCCCGACGGAATGGCCTGCATCAGGCGCTCGCGCTGGGTTTCGTTCAGGGCGTCGGTCATTGCCGTGGTGATGAAACCGGGCGCGACGCAATTGACCGTGATATTGCGCGAGGCGACCTCGGCCGCCAGTGCCTTGGCCAGCCCGGTCAAGCCGGCCTTGGCGGCGGCATAGTTCGCCTGGCCGGGATTGCCGGTCGCGCCCACGATCGAGGTGATGAAAATGATGCGGCCATAGCGGCGCTTCATCATGTCGCGCAGCGCCGCCCGTGCCAGGCGGAACCCGGCGCTCAGATTGACATCGATGACCCGCTGCCAGTCCTCGTCCTTCATACGAAGCGCGAGGCCATCGCGGGTCAAGCCGGCGCAATGGACCAAAAGATCAACCGTACCAATCGCTTGGGCGGCACGACCGGGCAGCGCGTCAATCTCGGCAGGCTGCGCCAGATCGCACGGCACGCAAAAGGCGCGCTCCTTGAGCTCGGCCCGAACAGCCTCGAGCGCCTCGGCGCGGGTACCGGAGAGCGCGACCGTCGCGCCTTGGGCGTGCAATGCGCGCGCGATATCGCCGCCAATGCCGCCCGACGCCCCCGTGACCAACGCGCCCTTGCCAGAAAGATCGAACATGAGACCTACAGCGTTTTGAGGAATGCCTCGATTTCGGCCGGCAAGAGCACGGATTGAGTCGCAATATCGCGGTCAATGCGCTTGATCAGGCCGGCGAGTACCTTGCCAGCGCCAATTTCGACCATGGTGTCGACGCCCGCTTCCTTCATCGCCATGACGCTTTCGCGCCAGCGCACCATGGCGGTGACCTGCTCGACCAATAATTCGCGGGTCCGGGTCGGCTCATGGACCGGCTGGGCCGTCACATTGGCGTAGTGCGGGACGAGGGCTGGGGCGAACTCCGTTTTTTCAAGCGCCTTGGCCATGACCTCCGCGGCCGGTTTCATGAGCGCACAGTGGAAGGGCGCCGAGACCGGCAGCAAAATGGCCCGGCGGATGCCCCGATCGGCGGCCAATTTCATGGCGCGTTCGATCGCGGCCTTGTGGCCGGAGAGCACGATTTGGCCGGGCGCGTTGTCATTGGCGACATCGCACACCTCGCCTTCGGCGCCCCCTTCACCCTTGGCAGCGACAGCGGCGATTTCACGTGCTTGGTCGAGCTCGGCCCCCAACAGCGCGGCCATGGCCCCTTCGCCGACCGGCACGGCTGCTTGCATGGCCAGGCCGCGTTGGCGCAAGAGGCGGGCGGTATCGCCAACCGCGATGCTGCCCGAGGCCGCGAGCGCCGAATACTCGCCCAAGGAATGGCCGGCCACGAAGCTGACATGCTGGCCGAATTTGAGCCCGCCTTCGGCCTCGAGCACGCGCACCACGGCGAGCGAGACCGCCATCAGCGCCGGTTGGGCGTTTTCGGTCAAAACAAGGTCGGCCTCTGGCCCCTCGAAAATGAGGCGCGACAGGCGATCGGACAGCGCGTCATCAACCTCTTGAAAGAGGTGGCGCGCGGCCGGAAAAGCGGCGGCAAGCTCGCGTCCCATGCCAACAGCCTGGGACCCTTGCCCTGGAAATACGAACGCCCGCATGGGTGGTTGATAACTCCGCCGTGGCGCGAGGGCGACTTGATTGGGGCGTCACACTCCGCATGAGACTGGGACCTGTCAAGCGGCCTTAGGGGTGTGGGTCGGTTTGACCGGCCGACCTATCGAGCGTCCCTTTCATGATAAGGTCAACCGGACCCCACGGCCGGCCTTGCACCCCTTTTGCGATCCTGTATAGTGCGCGGCCTTGTAGCCGCCGGATAAATTGGCCGTGCGGCGCTGATGGTGTTTCACATCAGACGATCGATTTTTGACGGAGTTTTGCGCCGATGCCGCTCTATGAGAGCACCTTCATTATGCGCCCTGACATCACGGCGCAGCAGGTCGAAGCCCTGACTCAGCAATTTACCGACCTGATCAAGGCGCAGGGCGGTAACGTGCCGAAGACCGAATATTGGGGGCTCAAGAGCCTGTCCTATCGGTTGAAAAAGAACCGCAAGGGCCACTACTCCTATTTGCAGATCGATGGGCCGCCGGTCGCGGTGGCCGAGTTTGAGCGCAACATGCGCATCAATGAAGACGTGATCCGCTATTTGACCGTCAAGGTCGAGAGCCATGAGGCCGGCCCGTCGGCCATGATGCAGGCGCGCAATGCGCGCGATGACCGCGGCGGCAGCGGCGGGCGTGGCGGACGCGGGCGCGACGATCGAGGCTTCGGCGATGACCGGCCGCGCCGGTATGACGAGCCGCGCGACGGTGACTTGATGGACTCCGGCGTTTAAGCGTCCGGGGCCCTAAGGAGAACACATCATGAGTGATATGAGACAAGGTCCGCCTTCGGGCGATAGTCCGCGCGGCGCCGGGCGTGGCGGCTTCGGCGGCGGCGGCGGCGGTGGTTTTGGCGGCGGCGGCGGCGGCGGTGGTTTTGGCGGCGGCGGCGGCGGTGGTTTTGGCGGCGGCGGCGGCGGCGGGCGCGGTGGCTTCGGCGCGCGCGGCCCGCGTGAAGGCGGCGGCGAGCCCGTACCAGCAGGCGCATTCCCACGGCGGCCTTTTTTCCGTCGGCGCAAATCATGCCCGTTCAGTGGCACCGGCGCGCCAACCATCGACTATAAAGATGTGCGTCTGTTGCAGCGGTTTCTGTCCGAGCGCGGCAAGATTGTGCCGAGCCGGATCACCGCGGTTTCCGCCAAGAAGCAGCGGGAGCTGGCGCAGGCGATCAAGCGGGCGCGCCATTTGGCACTCCTGCCCTACGTCATGCACTAAGCCAACAAACCCCAATACGGGGTTCGATGATGCCCCGCACTATCCCCCTCGCGATCGGCGCGGGCGTGTTATCCGCGCTCATGTTCGCGTGGTTTACCTTCGACCCGACGCTCGCCCTGATGATCAGCCCCTTCGCCATGCTGCCGCTGATTCTGATTGGCTTGAGCGGCACGGCGTTGACCAGCGGGCTTGCCGCGGTCTCCGCCATCTTGGTTGTTGGTCTGGTCGGGGGCAGCCTGAGTGTGGCGGCCCTCTACGCCGCGGCCGAGGCCATTCCCGCGCTCGGCCTCTCGCGCCTGGCGCTGAGAAAGCGCGTTGGGGCCGATGGCGTCGCCCGTTTCACCGTTGCTGGGCCGCTAATTCTTTCGGCAGCCTTTTATATGGCAGCGCTGTTCCTGGTGCTTTATGTCGCGCTGATGGGGCGTGAAAATGGCATGCTCGGCGCGCTGAGCGGGCAGTTCAGCGCCTTTTTAGGCACTTTGTCGCGACCCGACGCGTCGCCAGCCGATATCGCCACGAGCGCGGAGACAATGGCCTTACTCTTTCCGGGCATGGCGGCGGCTTGGTGGCTGGTCATCGTTCTCCTTAATTTGTCGGTCGCTGAGCGGCTCCTGGCCAAGTGGGGCCGGAATCTGCGCCCCGCCCTTTCTTTAGGGCGGATGTACCTGCCGCGCTGGCTGATTGCGTTGTTCGGCCTCTGCGCGCTCCTGGGCCTGGTAGCCGATGGCGATCTCAGTTTTATCGGCTGGACCCTCGGCCTGATTTTTGTCGTGCCATTCATGTTTGTCGGCATGGTGTGTTTGCACGCATTGTGCCGTAATTGGGGCCCGGGGCCGCTGGCCCTGATCGGCTGCTATCTGTTCATGATTGTCCTGATCGTCAGCGGCCACGGCGCCGCGCCGATTTTGGCCGTGGCTGCCCTTGGCATTGCCGAACAGTGGATTAAACTGCGCGACCGCATTGGCGGGCCGCGCCCCGTTTAGGAGGATTGGCTATGGAAGTGATTTTGCTCGAACGCGTTGAAAAGCTCGGCCATATGGGCGAGGTGGTAAAGGTGAAGGACGGCTTCGCCCGCAACTTCCTGCTGCCGCAGCATAAGGCGCTCCGCGCCACGACCGAAAACAAAGCCCGCTTCGAGCGCGAGCGCGAAACGCTCGTCAAGCTCAACGATGAGCGCAAGGCGCAGGCCCATGGCGGCGCTTCGAAACTCGATGGCACGTCTTATGTGCTGCTCAGGCAGGCGAGCGAAACGCTGCAACTTTATGGATCGGTCAGCGCGCGCGACATCGCCGACGCGGTGAGCACCGCCGGCACGGCAATCAGCCGCGCCCAGGTTCGGCTCGACAAGCCGATCAAGACGCTTGGCGTGCACGATGTGCGGGTGGCGTTGCACCCCGAGGTCATCATCACCGTCAAGGTCAACGTGGCGCGCTCAGCCGAAGAGGCCGAGATCCAAGCCAAAGGCGGCGTCATCCAAGCCGTTGGCCAAGATCGCGCGGCGGCGGCGGAGTTCGCGGCCGAAGTTGCATCTGCTACCGCGGAAGCGGATGCGGGCCCGGCCGGGGACGCGGCCTAGGCCGCGCGGGCCCATACGCACGACACCGGATAAAGCCGATGCTGGTCGGACTGCTGCTCAAGCATCTGGTTCAATGGGGCACGCTGCGCGTTGTCGATGCGGGCGGCAAACTTCACACCTATACGGGTACGCCGGGCCCGAGCGTCACCATCAAGCTGCACGACAAGGCGCTGCACAATAAATTGTTCTGGAACCCTCGGCTTTATGCCGGCGAAGCCTATATGGACGGCTCGCTGACGATCGAGGATGGCGGCCGGATCTATGATTTCATCGATCTGGTCGGCGGCAATCTGATCAAGCTCGACGACAAGCCCATCGTCCAACTGCGCAATGCCTTGGCGCGCTTCGTGCGGCCGATCCAGCAATACAACCCGATCGGCAAGGCGCAGAAGAACGTCGCGCACCATTATGATTTGTCTGATACGCTGTTCGATCTGTTCCTCGACCCGGACCGGCAATATTCCTGCGCCTATTTCGACAGCCCAAACCACACGCTCGAGCAGGCGCAAATCGCGAAGAAGCGGCATTTGGCGTCGAAGCTATTGCTCGATCAACCGGGGCCGGCGCTCAAAGTGCTCGACATCGGCTCGGGCTGGGGCGGGCTTGGCATTTATTTGCACCAAAAGACCGGCGCCGACGTAACCGGCGTGACGCTCTCGACCGAGCAACAAGCGTATTCCCAGAAACGCGCGGCGCAGCTCGGCATTGACGGTCGCGTGCGCTTCAATCTGCGCGATTATCGCGAGGAAACCGGCGTCTATGACCGCGTCGTCTCGGTCGGTATGTTCGAACATGTGGGCGTCAAGCACTACATCGAATTTTTTCGCAAACTAAAGGCCTTGCTGAACGAGGACGGCGTCGCGGTGATCCACACGATCGCGCGCTTCGATGGCCCGAGCGTGACTAACCCCTGGCTCAGGAAATATATTTTCCCGGGCGGCTATTGCCCCTCGCTCTCCGAGGTTTTTGCCGCGATCGAGCGTAGCGGCCTGAAGACGCTGGATATGGAGGTGCTGCGCCTCCATTACGCCGAAACGCTGAAACACTGGTCGCGGAATTTCCAGGCCAATCGCGACAAGGTGAAGGCGATCTATGACGAGCGCTTTTGCCGGATGTGGGAATTCTATTTGGCCGGCGCCGAAATCGCCTTTCGCCGGCAGGACCACATGATCGCGCAATTCCAGCTCGCGCGCCGCCAAGATGCCGCGCCGCTCACGCGCGACTACATGGTCGATTGGGAACGCCGCAACCCGATTTGAGGCGTGTGGGGGACTTATCCCCGCGATCCCCAGCATTACGAAACTATGAACGCGGCTTCACGGAAGCCCGAAATCTAGGCGCGACTCGGGCGCATGCTGTAGGATTCCCAGAGTTCACAGCCTGTGCATAAAATTTGTGGGCGAAATACACAGGCTGGTCGCTCGCATGAATGCTGAATTGCGCCGGTCATGCCGGCTATAGGTGTTCGATGGCCACACGCCCCATTCTTGAAACCTTTGAGCCCCCCGCGCCCAAGCTCGCGCCCTATCGCGAGGCGCCGAACAATCTTGAGGCCGAACAGGCTTTGCTCGGCGCCCTCCTCCTCAATAACGAGGCGTTCAACAGGGTCGCCGATTTTTTGAAGGCCGAGCATTTCTATTTGCCGGTGCATGGCCGCCTCTATGCCACGATCGGCAAATTGATCGACCGGGGCCAGATCGCCAACCCGGTCACGCTCAAGCATATGTTCGAGGGCGATGAGGCGCTGAGCGAAGCCGGCGGCGCGCAATATCTGGCGCGCCTGGCGGGCTCGGCGGTGACCATCATCAACGCGCAGCATTATGGCCGGACGATCCACGATCTAGCGCTGCGGCGTGCGCTGATCGGGATTGGCGAAGAGATGGTGCTCAACGCCTATGAGGCCACGCTCGATGCCGATGCCAATAACCAAATCGAATCGGTTGAGCAGAAACTGTTCCATTTGGCCGAGGAAGGCCTCGCTGAATCCGGCTTCAAAACCTTCACCGAATCCGCGGCGAGCGCGATCAGCCATATCGAGGCGGCCTATAAGCACGATCATCGGCTGGTCGGCGTAACCAGCGGATTGGCCGATCTCGACGAGTTGTTGGGCGGCCTGCACGCCTCGGACCTGCTGATCCTCGCCGGGCGCCCTGGCATGGGCAAAACCGCGCTGGCGACGACCATCGCCTTTAACGCCGCGAAGGCCTATCGCGGCGAGAAGGACGAGATGGGCCGCATGCGCCGAGTCGATGGCGCGGTAGTGGGCTTCTTTTCGCTCGAAATGTCGGCCGAACAATTGGCCACGCGGGTTCTGGCGCAGGAAGCGCGTATTCCTTCGATCCATCTTCGGCGCGGCAAGATTAGCGGTGATGATTTTCATCGCGTGGTGCGCGCGAGCCAAGAGATCGAGCGCCTGCCGCTCTTTATCGACGATACGCCGCAATTGACCATTCCGGGCCTTCGCGCCCGCGCGCGGCGGCTGAAGCGGCAACATGATCTGTCGCTCATCATCGTCGATTATCTTCAGCTCATGCGGCCGACCGACAGCGCGCGCATGAATAACCGCGTGCAGGAAATCTCCGAGGTCACGCAGGGCCTCAAGGCGCTGGCCAAGGAGCTCAACATTCCGGTCATCGCGCTCTCGCAGCTCTCGCGCGCGGTCGAAAGTCGCGACGATAAGCGCCCGCAATTGGCGGATTTGCGCGAATCAGGCTCGATCGAGCAGGACGCCGACGTTGTGATGTTCGTTTATCGGGAGTCATATTATTTGCAGCGCCAGGAGCCCGATCCGGCGGATTCGGCGAAGCATGCCGAATGGCGCGAGCGCATGGACCGCATTCATCGGCGCGCCGATTTGATCGTCGCCAAACAGCGTCATGGCCCGACCGATTCGGTCGAGCTCGATTTCGACGCCGCCTTCACCTCCTTCGGCAATCGCGTGCGGGATAGCAATATGCACCCGCCGCCCGAAGCGCCGCCGTTCTGAATCAGGCTCCCCGGCCATGACGAACGAGCGGTCGAGTGGAATCTTGACCATCGATCTCGATGCGGTCGCGGCGAATTGGCGCTCGCTCAAGAGCCGGCTTCAGGCCGGCACGCTGTGTGCCGCGGTGGTCAAGGCCGATGGCTATGGCCTCGGCGCGACGCGCATCGCGGCCAGGCTCTATGTCGAAGGCTGCCGCGATTTTTTTGTCGCGACGCCCGATGAGGGCATTAGCCTTCGGCGCGTTTTGCCCGATGGCGCGATCTATGTTTTGGCAGGCGTCGATAGCGCAACCGCGGCCGCGCTGACCGAGCACCGCTTGACCCCAGTGCTCAATCATCTCGGTCAGATCGAGGCTTGGCGCAATGCCGCCGCCGCCGCCGCCGCCGGTAGTACTTTGCCTTCGGTGCTACACCTCGACACGGGCATGAACCGGCTCGGCCTGCCACGCGATGAGGTGGCGCGCGTGGCCAGTGAAGCGCCGCTCCTCGCCGGCCTCAAGACACGGCTGGTGATGAGCCATTTGGTCAGCTCCGAACTCGCGAGCGACCCGCTGAATGAGACGCAGCGGGCGCGATTTGATGCGTCACTGAGCGCGCTGAGCGCGCGCCTGGGAACAAAACCGGCGAGCTTGGCCAACTCCTCAGGGATTTTTCTTGGGCCCGCGTTCCACTATGCGATGGTGCGTCCGGGCGTCGCGCTTTATGGCGTCAACCCGACGCCAAACGCGCCCAATCCGATGATGGAAGTCCTTCGATTGGCAGCGAAAATCCTGCAAGTCCGTCGCGTTGACAGGGGGGAGACCGTTGGCTATGGTGCAACGCACTTGTTGGCGCGGCCGAGCCGCATCGCGGTCGTCGCAGCCGGTTACGCAGACGGTTTTTTGCGGAGCGCGAGCAATCGGGCCAGCGCCCGGCTCGGCGGCCTTAGCGTACCAGTCGTCGGGCGTGTGTCCATGGACCTGATCACCCTCGACGTGACCGACGTACCAGAAACAATCGCTAGGCCTGGCGCCTTCGTCGATCTACTCGACGGCACCTATAATGTTGAGCATTTGGCGACCGACGCCGGCACGATCCCCTATGAAATCTTGACCGCGCTCGGCCATCGCTATGAGCGGCGCTATCTCGGGACATCACCGTGATCCTCGCCTCGCGCCTTAACCTGCTTGCACTGATCGGCCGGAGCCTCCTTGCGGTGCTCGGCGCGACCGGTCGTTTGGCTGTCTTCACGCTCGAAGCCATTTCGCATTGCTTGCGGCCGCCCTTCTTCCCGCGCCTCGTGCTCAATCAGATGATCGAGATCGGCTATTACTCGCTCCCGGTGGTTGGGCTGACCGGCATTTTCGCCGGCATGGTGCTGGCGCTGCAAAGCTATACCGGCTTCTCGCGGTTCGCGGCCGAGAGCGCGATTCCGAACGTGGTGGCGCTTTCGATCACGCGCGAGCTTGGCCCGGTGCTGGCTGGATTGATGGTCGCCGGGCGCGTTGGCGCCGCGATGGCGGCCGAGATTGGCACGATGCGCGTGACCGAGCAGATCGACGCGCTCAGAACGCTCTCGACCAACCCGTTCAAATATCTGATTGCGCCGCGCCTGTTGGCCGCCCTGATCACCATGCCGATCCTGGTGTTGGTTGCCGACATCATCGGCATCATGGGTGGCTATATCGTCAGCGTGCACAAACTCGATTTCAACGCCGCCGCCTATCTCAAGAACACGTGGGATTTCCTCGAGCCGATGGACGTGATTTCGGGGCTCGTCAAGGCGGCGGTGTTCGGCTTTTTGATCGCGTTGATGGGCTGCTATCACGGCTTCAATTCGAAGGGCGGCGCGCAGGGCGTGGGCGCCGCAACCACCAATGCGGTGGTCAGCGGCGCGATCCTCGTGCTGGTCTTCAACTACATCATCACCGAAGCGTTCTTCTCCCGATGAGCGAAACAAACGCCTCGGTCGGCAGCAAGCCGCCCAAGATTTCGTGCCGCGGCGTGACCAAGTCGTTCGGCGCCAAATCGGTGCTGGCTGGCGTCGATCTCGACGTTCAGGCCGGCGAATCGATGGTGATCATCGGCGGCTCGGGCACCGGCAAATCGGTCACCATTAAATGCGTGCTGGGTTTGATTCGCCACGATGCCGGCAGCATCAAGATCGACGGTCAAGAAGTGAGCCGCATGAGCGCGCGGGCGCGCGAGGCGATCGATCGGAAATTCGGCATGTTGTTCCAGGGCGGCGCGCTGTTCGACAGCCTGCCGGTTTGGGAGAATGTCGCCTTCGGATTGCTGCACGCGCGGAACGTGCCGCGACGCAAGGCGCGCGACCTAGCGATGGAGAAGCTCGCCATGGTTGGGCTTGGGCCGGAGGTCGGCAAGCTCTCGCCCTCGGAACTCTCGGGCGGCATGCAAAAGCGGGTGGCGCTGGCGCGCGCGATCGCGACCGAGCCCGAAATCATCTTTTTCGACGAGCCGACCACCGGGCTCGACCCGATCATGGCGGACGTGATCAATAATCTGATTGTCGAAATCACCCGCAAGCTCGGCGCGACCGCGCTCTCGATCACCCACGACATGGCCAGCGTCCGCAAGATCGCCGACAGGGTGTCGATGCTCTATGATGGTAAGATCATATGGTCCGGCCCGATTGCGGAGATCGACCGATGCGGCAATCCCTATGTGGAACAGTTCATCCACGGCCGCGCCGAGGGACCGATTCAAATGCAGGTTCGCCGGTTGTGAGCATCGCCCGCGGGATCCGCGGCGTGCCGAGAGTTTTTTAGAGTGGCACGCATTGAACGGCACTACGTTTGCCAAGCCTGCGGTGCCGTGACCTCGCGGTGGGTAGGGCGCTGCGAAGCATGCAGCGGCTGGAACACCATCGTCGAGGAACCACCCGCCCGCGAGGCGGCGCCTAAGGGGCTCGGCACCAAGCCTGGCCGGCGGATTGAATTCGTGCCGCTCGATGGTCCGGGCGAGCCATTGGTGCGCCTTGAAACCGGCATTGCCGAGTTCGACCGCGTGTTCGGTGGCGGGTTGATTCCGGGCTCCGCGGCCCTGGTCGCGGGCGATCCGGGGATCGGCAAATCGACCCTTCTTCTGCAGGCCGCTGCCGGCCTTGCCGCCAAGGGCCTGCCGACGGCTTATGTTTCAGGCGAGGAAGGGATCGAGCAGATTCGCCTGCGCGCGGCCCGTTTGGGCGCGAGTGGCGCGCCGGTGGCTCTCGCCGCCGCCACGTCGCTACGCGATATTTTAACTGGGCTTGAAGGCCTCGACCCCGCGCCATGCGTGGTGATCGTCGATTCGATCCAGACGCTATTTCTCGACTCGCTCGATTCGGCGCCTGGCACGGTCGCTCAGGTGCGCGCGGCGGCGCATGAGCTGATCCGCTTCGCCAAGCGCTCCGGCGCCGCGCTCTTGATCGTTGGTCACGTGACCAAGGAAGGCACGATCGCCGGGCCCAAAGTGCTCGAGCACATGGTCGACACGGTGATCTATTTCGAAGGCGAGCGCGGGCACCAATTCCGCATCGTGCGCGCGATCAAAAACCGCTTCGGCCCGACCGACGAAATCGGCGTGTTCGAGATGACCGGCGGCGGCCTTAAGGAAGTCAGCAACCCCTCGGCGTTATTCTTGCCGGCCGATCGCTCGCCGGTGAGCGGAACCGCGATCTTCGCCGGGATCGAGGGCACAAGGCCGCTCCTGATCGAGATTCAAGCGCTCGTCGTGAGCGCGCCCCCGGGCAGCCCACGACGCACCGTGGTGGGCTGGGATTCGGGCCGGCTCGCCATGGTGCTTGCGGTCTTGGAAGCACGCGCGGGGCTCGCCTTTGGCGGCTATGACGTGTTCCTCAATGTGGCCGGCGGCCTTCGGATTGAGGAGCCGGCGGCCGATTTGGCGGTGGCGGCGGCGTTGGTCTCGGCGCGCCTGGAAACACCGCTCGATATCAGCGCGGTGATTTTTGGCGAAATCGGGCTCTCGGGCGAGGTCAGGCCGGTTGCGCAAGCGGCAGCCCGCCTCAAAGAGGCGGCCAAGCTCGGCTTTGAGCGCGCGCTGGCGCCACGCGATGCGGCGGCGGCCGGCGGCGGCCTTGTGGTTGAAACCGTGGCGCGCGTCGAGGACCTGGTTGAGCGGCTCGGATCGGGCGCCCCTAAAGCGCGGCGCGGCGCGGGGCCGATGCGAAAGGCGGTCGAGCGCCATGGATGATTTCCCGGTCAACCCGGTCGATATCATCGTCGCGGTGGTTCTGCTGCTCTCCGCGATCCTCGCCTTTAGCCGCGGCATTGTGCGCGAGACCTTGGGCATCGGCGCCTGGATTGGCGCGGCGTTCACGACCGTCTTCGCGTTTCCCCATGTCCAGCCGTTGGCGCGCGGCCTGGTCGAAAGCCAGCTGATCGCCGATGGCGGCGCGGCTCTGGTGACCTTCCTCTTGGCGCTGATCGTGCTCGTGGTCATAAGCCAGGTCATTTCGAGCCGGATTCAGGGCAGTAAGCTCGGCCCGCTCGACCGCTCGCTTGGCTTTATTTTTGGCCTAGTCCGCGGGGCGGTAATAATTTGCGTGGCCTATTTGTTGTTCGTTTGGGCCATGAACCCCGAGGATCGCCCGCCCTGGATCGCCAAGGCCAAGACCTTGCCCTATATTGTGCAGGGTGCGGACGCGTTGCGGTCCGTGGTGCCCGACGACGTTGAAAAGAAGGCGGAGGAAACCGTCCGCAAGCAATCTGGCAACACGTCCGACAGCCTCAAGGCGCTCCGCCGATACGAAGAGCTCAACAAGCCGCCCGCCACCCCGCCCAAGCCGTCGCCGGAGACCCAATGACTCCGACTTTCGCCGATTTGCCCCACCATCCGTTCGATGACGACAAGCTGCATGAGGAATGCGGCGTGTTCGGCATATTCCGCCATCCCGAGGCGGCGGCTCATACCGCGCTCGGCCTTCATGCCCTGCAACATCGCGGGCAGGAATCGGCCGGCATCGTGACCAATGATGGCATTCAGTTCCATAGCCATCGCGCGCTCGGTCAAGTCGGCGACAATTTCAATTCGGTCAAGGTGATCGAAAGTTTGAAGGGCGACGCCTCGGTCGGCCATGTGCGCTATTCGACGCAAGGCGAATCGATCCTGCGCAATGTGCAGCCGATCTTCGCAGATTTCTCCTTCGGCGGGCTCGCGCTCGCGCACAACGGCAATCTGACGAATGCCGTGACCTTGCGCCGCGAGTTGGTGAATGAGGGCAGCCTCTTTCAATCGACCATGGACACCGAGGTGATCAATCATTTGATCGCGCGCGCGCTCGGCAAGTCGGTGATCGATCGCATCATCGATGCGCTCAAGCAATGCGAAGGCGCGTATTCGTTGGTGGCGCTGACCAAGGATGCGCTGATCGGCGTGCGCGATCCTTTAGGGGTGCGGCCTTTGTTGATCGGCCGGCTCGATGGCGCCTATATCCTGGCGTCCGAATCGGTCGCGCTCGATATTTTAAACGCCGAGCTGGTGCGCGACGTGGCGCCCGGCGAACTCGTGGTGATCGATTCGGAAGGTCTGAAAAGCTATCAGCCCTTTCCGCCGGCACGGCGGCGCTTTTGCGTGTTCGAATATGTTTATTTCGCGCGGCCCGATTCGACGGTCGAAGGCATCAGCGTCTATGAAGCGCGCAAGCGCATCGGCCGCGAGCTTGCGCGCGAATCGCCGGCCCCGGTCGACATCGTGGTGCCGGTGCCCGATTCAGGCGTACCCGCGGCGATTGGCTTTGCCGCCGAGGCAGGCCTGCCCTTCGAGCTCGGGATCATTCGCAATCATTATGTTGGGCGCACGTTCATCGAGCCGACCGACCAGATTCGCCATTTCGGCGTGAAACTGAAGCACAACGCGAATCGTAATACGCTCACAGGCAAACGCGTCGTGCTGGTCGACGATTCGATCGTACGCGGCACGACCTCAACCAAGATCGTCGATCTGGTGCGGAACGCCGGCGCGACCGAAGTGCATATGCGCATCGCGAGCCCGCCAACCACGCATTCATGCTTCTATGGCGTTGACACGCCGAGCCGCGATAAATTGCTCGCCTCGAAGCATGATGTCGCCAGCATGGCGCGTTTTATCGGTGTCGATAGCCTGGCGTTTTTGTCGCTCGATGGGCTCTACCGCGCGATAGGCGAAAAAGGTCGCGACCCGAGTGCGCCGCGTTATTGCGATGCGTGTTTCTCCGGCGATTATCCGATCGCGCTGACCGACCATAATGACAGCTCGACGCCGACGCAGCTTTCGCTGCTAGCCGAATTCGTCTGACCACGAATGGCTGAGCCCCGCCTGAAGGGCCGCGTCGCCCTGATCACGGGCGCATCGCGTGGCATCGGTGCGGCGGTCGCGCGCCGTTATGCCGCCGAGGGCGCCATGCTCGTGCTGCTCGCGCGCACGGTCGGCGGGCTCGAGGAGGTCGACGATCAGGTGCGCAGTCTAGGCGGCCAGGCCGTGTTGGTGCCGCTCGATTTGAAAGACAGCGAGGCGATCGACCGCCTCGGACCGGCTTTGGCCGAACGCTTCGGAAAACTCGATATCTTCGTCGGCAATGCCGGTGTGTTGGGCGAGTTGCGCCTGCTCACGCATTACACGCCCGATTTGTGGGCCGACGCCTTCGCCATCAATGTGCACGCCAATTGGCGGCTCTTGCGCGCGCTCGACCCCCTCTTGCGGCGCGCGGAGGCGGGGCGGGTGATCCTCGTCACCTCGCGCATCACGCAATCCTTGCGTGCCTATTGGGGCGCCTATGCCGCGAGCAAGGCCGCGCTCGAAGCCATGGCGCGTACCTACGCCAATGAGCTGAAACAAACCAATCTCAAGGTCAATTTGCTCGATCCGGTGGCGGTGGCCACCCGCATGCGGGCCGAGGCCTATCCCGGCGAAGACCCGAAAACGCTGAAACAGCCGGACGAGATCACCGAGCTTTTCGTGCGCCTGGCCGAGGCGAGCTTCAAGGCCAGCGGCGAACGCTTCAGCGTGGGCGACGCATAGCGTAGAGAAAGGACGCTTTCTCGAACTTGTACCCGAAGATGGCATACGTGAAACTCGATTTACCGGAAGCGCTCGAAGAGTCTGTTCGGTCCGTCATACACTTTGGTGTGGAGCCATTACTGCAAGACGTTCATTGGATGCTTGCGACCACGATCGCCCATCCGAGTGACGACGGACCAGGGCGACAGCTACAGATGCCGATTGCGCTTACCTTGCTCGCCGTGGTCGCAGGGGTCTCCACCGAATTGTATTCTCGTTCCGGAGGTACTGGAGATCGGTTCAAGAATTGTTTGACGACGTTCTTTCCTTGGGACGTTGATCCTCCATCGGGCGCGTCAAAGGAAGAAGCTGCCAAGATTCTCTATGATGTGTTTCGCAATCCGTTGATCCACAAACTTGGTTTGAACAGAGCGACCGGCCCAGTGGTCAAGATCGGACAAGTTTTCCGAGGCACCAGCGATGCCGAGCAACGAGTTGTGGAATTGGAGGGCCGGTCGGATAAACCGTTCTCCAAACCTTGCCTCGTCGTGACACCAGAGAAGCGCGTATTGTGGCTAGACCCGTTCTATTGGGGCGTTCGAAAGTTGGTGGAACGATGGTCTCGTGACGCGTCAGAGACGTCGCACGCGCATGAGAGGTTTACTCGTACTTCGAAGCAATGACGATGATCGTTCGATCGTCGTCGCAGATTATGTCGTCGCGGCCAGGCTTGACCCACGGCTGCCCCATTAAGCTCGCAAAGAACATTGCTGACTCCCAGGTCGTCGTCCCACGGCTTGGCCGGGGGACCCAGCCAAGCCGGCAAACCGCCTGTGCCGCCGCCCCTGGATGCCCCGCCGTCGCGGGGCATGACGAGATGAAATTACGTGTTTTCTTTATGCTTAAATCGGTGTCCCTGCGGCCGGGCGTAGACCAAGAGATGCGGCGGCGAACGATTTAGCGTGTGCGACGCTTAAGCTTGCCGGTTGGTCGCTTGGCGCCGCTTGGTCGCTTCGTGCCACTTTTTCCTTTGGCGCTGCCAAGACGTTTGGCGCCGCCCGATCGTTTGGCGCTCTCTGACGGCTTGCCCTTCGACCCTCTGGTCTTCTTCGGCTCGTATGGGTTTTCGCCCTTTCGATAACTCAGGCGGATCGGTATGCCATCGAGGCCGAAGGTTTCGCGCAGGCCATTCACCATATAGCGCGTATAGGCATCGGGCAGATCGAGCGGTTGGCTGATGAAAGCCACGAAATTCGGCGGGCGCGTCGATAATTGCGTCATATAGCGCAGCTTGACGCGCCGCCCGCCAACGAGCGGCGGGGGATGGCGATCGAGCGTCACTTCAAGCCAGCGATTCAATTCAGACGTCTTTACGCGCGTGTTCCACGCCTCATAGGTTTCCAACACGGCGGGCATTAGTTTTTGCACGCCTTCGCCGGTGAGCGCCGAACACGGCACAAGGCGAATGCCTTTCGCCTGCGCCAGCGTTTCATCGAGGATGCGGCGAAATTCGGTCAGAATGTTTTTGCGGTTTTCAACCGCGTCCCATTTGTTGAGCGCGATCACGGGTGCGCGGCCCTCCTCGACCGCGAGCGCGGCCACGGTGAAATCTTGTTTGGACGGTGGCTCGGTCGCATCGAGCACAATGACCACGACCTCGACCGCGCGAATGGTGCGGAGCGAATCGCTGACCGACAATTTTTCGAGCGCCGCGACCACGCGCGCCTTGCGGCGTAGGCCCGCGGTATCAATCAACCGGACCGCGCGGTTTTTGTAATTCCAGTCGACCGCGATGGCATCGCGCGTGAGGCCGGGCTCCGGCCCGGTGATGACGCGCTCCTCGCCGATCAGGCGGTTTAGAAGCGATGATTTACCGACATTCGGCCGCCCAATGATGGCGAGCCGGAGCGGACGGTCCCCCCCTTCGCCGGGCTCGGCCTCGTCATCAAGCGTTGCGGTTTCAGGCGCGAATGGCGCCAGCGCGTCATAAAGCTCGCCGAGGCCTTCGCCATGGGCGGCTGACACGGCGATGGGTTCACCAAGCGCAAGCTCGAAGGCCTCGAGCCGGCCCGACTCGCCCGCGCCGCCCTCGCATTTGTTGGCGACCACCACGACGCGCGCGCCCGAGCGGCGCAAGAGATCGGCGAAATGACGATCGCCCGCCGTGATGCCGGCGCGACCATCGATCACGAACAACGAGACATCGGAATCGGCGATGGCGCGTTCGGTTTGGCGCATCATGCGCCCGGCCAGGCTTTCGGGATCGCCCTCATCGAGCCCGGCGGTATCGATCACGCGGAAGGTCAAGGGGCCGATGCGCCCTTCGCCCTCGCGGCGGTCGCGCGTGACGCCGGGTTCGTCATGGGTCAAGGCTTCGCGTCGCCCAACCAGCCGGTTGAACAGCGTCGATTTGCCGACATTCGGTCGGCCCACGATCGCAACAGTGAATGACATGGCCGCCTTTGGACTAATGCAGCGCGACGATGTCGGCGTTCTCGGTCAACATATAGACGGTGCCGCCCGCCACGATCGGCGACACCCGCACACCCGCAGGCAGGTCGAGCCGGCCGAGAATATGGCCGTCATAGGGCGAGAGCGAGACCGCTTCGCCGGCGGACGACACCAGCACCAGGCGATCGCTGACCAGAATGGGGCCGCTCCAGATGATTGGCTTGCGTCGCTCCTCGGGATCTTCGAACCCAGGAAGCGCCTGCACCCAGCGAATGCGCCCGCGGTCGTGGGAGACACAAACCACTTCGCCCTCGACGGTCACCACGAACAAGAAATCGCCCGCCAACCACGGCGTGTTGGTGCCGGAGACCGGCTGCTCCCACACCCGATTGCCGGTACGCAAATCGAGCGCGGAGAAACGTCCGCCATGGCTAATGGCGAACACCATGCCGTTATCAATCACAGGGCTGCCATTAATTGTGTTCAGGCTGGCGAGGCCCTCGCCACCCAATTGCGTCCCGCTCAGGGATTCCGACCACACGACGCGGCCATTATCAGCGCGTAGCGCATAGAGCTCGCCTGACGAATACGGCACCACCACGACATCGCGTTCCACGGCCGGGCTCGCCGCGCCGAAGAGGCGCGCGGATTCCGCCAGCCCCGCATGGGTCCAAAGGATCGTGCCATCTTGGCCATCGAGCGCCCAGGTTTGATTGTCATAAGAGATGACGAAGAGACGACCAGCGCTTATCACCG
>CAMDNF010000017.1:0-36719 GCA_945902735.1 Rhizobium sp. Q54
CGCGGCGAATGTCCTTCAGGACCTGTTCAGCCGGGGCTTTCGAACTCACGGGTTTTGCTCTCATCTTCGTTCCTTCGTCACTGCGATGAGACCAAAACCCTCCTCTAATCAATACCCCAATTCTGTCTCATAGGCGCTGACGGCGTACAGTCCTGGCCTTAATATCGCGTCGACGGTCAATCCGTTATCGCGCGCGATCACAGTGTAATCGATGCCATACCGAGCACCGATGCGGGCCAAAAGATCACCCCGTGCGACCACGTATTCAAACTGCCCGCCAACTATTCGCGCGGGGTCAGATTCGGTGGCGTTTGCGCGCGCGGGCCACAGTTGTGCTGTCGCTAGGATCACGCAAAGCAAAATGACGAGGCGAATGGTCAGAGCGACCATCGGTTTCGTATCAACGGACACCGTTACATTGGAGACCCCGATCACAGCGGATCGGCGCATTTCGTCATAGAGAATGAGAAGAGGCCAAGCGGCAAGCTCCGCCGCTGGCGGCCTAGGCCCTAAACAGCCGCCCAAGGACCTTTTTCGCGATCGCGGCAAAGAGAATATAGATGATGATATAGATCGTCAGAACCCCGAGCGCGCCCATGATGTTGAGCTCGGGCAGGAGAAAGAAGATCGCCAATATGGCGGTGATGACGCAGAGGAGCACCCCGACCACGGCGGCCTTGCCATCCAAGGTCCGCAAATAGGCCATCAGCTTTTCGGATATGGTGATGGCGGGCTTGGTGGTGGGCGCGGCCATGGCGGACCTCTTCTCCTAGGCGTCTTCCGATCGAACGGGCGCCACCTTACGCAGATTCCTCGGCTGGGGCAAGCATGGGAAGGGAGGCCTAGCCCAAGTCTCGATTGGCCCGCCTCATGGAGACCAAGTATTAGGCACTAAGCCGGGCGGACGCCGGATCGGGGTCGAGGTCGCTCCGGTTCCAGGTCTCGTGGCGCAGCCGGCTCATCACATTCGCGATCAGCGCGTGGCCGATGCCCTCGGTCGCGGTCAGGATCGATTCGGGATGAAATTGCACCGCCGCGACCGGCAGGGTCTCGTGCTCGAACGCCATAACGATGCCGTCATCGCTGTGCGCGGTCATTTTGATCTCGGGCGGCAATGAGGCCGCGAGCGCATGAAGCGAGTGATAGCGCCCGGCCTGGAACCCGCTCGGCAGGCCATCGAACAGCCGGCCGCCCAGCACCCAGATTTTCGAGGCTTTGCCGTGCATCGGCGGCGTGATGCGGCCAAGCCGGCCGCCGAAATATTCGGCGAGGCCCTGAAGCCCGAGGCAAACCCCGAAAATCGGGAGACTGCGCGCCAAGCACGCGTCGATCGTCTCATTGAGGCCAAAATCGCGCGGCGCGCCCGGCCCCGGTGACAGCACGACGAGGTCATAGCCCTTGTCGAGTGCGGCGCGCGCCGCTTGGGCGCGGTAGGTTTCAACCTCGGCGCCGGTTTGCCGGAAATAATCGGCGAGGGTGTGGACGAAGCTGTCTTCGTGATCGACGAACAGCACGCGACGTCCTACGCCCGTTCGGCTTGCGCCGCTCATGATCGTTGGGCCGGCGGAAACCGGCATAGGCTCCGCGACGTCTTCCAAAGCGGCAAACAGCGCCGAACCTTTCAGCAGGCATTCGGCGTGCTCGGCCTCGGGGTCGCTGTCATAGAGCAGCGTCGCGCCGACGCGCACCTCGCTTCGCCCGGCCGCAAGGCGCACGGTGCGCAACGTCAAGCCGGTATCGGCATCGCCGTTAAAGCCGAGCCAACCAAACGCGCCGCCATACCAGCGCCTGGGCGAGTGTTCATGGTCTTCGATGAATTGGATCGCCCAGCGCTTCGGCGCACCGGTCACGGTGACCGCCCAGGCATGGGTGAGAAAGGCATCGATCGCTTCAATGCCCGGCAACAACGTGCCTTCGACATGATCGCAGGTGTGGATCAGGCGCGAATACATTTCGATATGGCGCCGTCCGATCACGCGCACCGATCCCGGCACGCAAACACGCGATTTGTCATTGCGGTCGACATCGGTGCACATGGTCAGTTCGGCGGCATCCTTGGTCGAATTCAAGAGCGCCAAAATTTGATCGGCGTCCGACATGGCGTCGCGGCCACGCCTGATGGTGCCCGAAATCGGGCAGGTCTCGACCCGCTGGCCGCGCACGCGCACGAACATTTCAGGCGAGGCCGAAACCAGCGCCTCGCCTTCGCCAAGATTGATCAACGCTTGATAGGGCGCCGGATTGCCGGCGGCGAGGCGGCGATAGAGCGCGGCCGGGCTCAGCGTTTGCGGCCGCACGAAAAGCTGCGAGCACACCGCCTCGAACAAATCGCCACGTGCAAACGCGTCCTTGGCCGCGCGCACGGTGTCTTGATAGCCGCCGGCTTGGGTGTCGTCATGCCGAGGTCCCGCATGCCGATCGCTGGCGACGCTGGGTGAGGCCGTGCGCGCCAAACCTTGCGTCGCGTGACCATCGACCTCGAATTCATAAACATAGCGCATGCCGGTTTCGCGCCGATGGTCGAGCATCACGATTTCATCGGGCAGATAGAGCACGATATCGCGCTGCGCCTCATCGCGCGGCAAATTGAGCCGGATCGGATCGAACTGAAACGCCGCGTCATAGCCGAACGCGCCATAAAGCCCGAGCTGCACGTCTTCCTTGCTTGCGAACAGTCCAACCACCGCGCGAATGAGTGAGAACGCCGATGGTCGCTTTGTCCGTTCCTCTTCGCGACCCGCGGATTCGCTGCGCACGATCGTGCCGGCGATGATCTCGGCATCATCTTGTTCGATGGTGATGTCGGCGAGCCCAGCGATCGAACGACGAATGGCCGGCAGCAAGACCGCGCCGCGTCCGTTCAGTGTCTCGACGGCGAAGCGTTGACCGCGCACGGTTAGGGCGAGCGGCGGCGCCGCCACGCCGATCTCCCATTTGTGGTAGCGCCCCGGATATTCATAGCCCGACGCCAAATAAAGCCCGCGCTCGCCATCCAAGCGGTCGATGATCGCCTGCGCATCGTGGCGCTCGGCCGGCGCCTGCACGCGATGCACCGTCACGCCGCCGGCGGTGCGATAGGAAATTCGCGTTTCGCTCATTCACACGACCCCTTCAAAACGGGATCGCCGCGCGGCGGGCGGCCAGGGAGGGAGAAAAACAAACGGGCCGCCCGGTATTCGCGGCGACCCCTCCAAACGTCAACGCAATATGCGTGGTTGGCGGCCGCCTTTCAGCGCCACCACCACCAGCCGCAAATCTTGCGCGTCACGCGTTTCATGGCCGCCACTTGGCCATGCAAGGCGTGAATTGTCAATAGTTTGGGACCGAGTTCAGGCCTCGCCGGCGGCCAGCGTGAAGCCTGGCGTGCCGTCGAAACTCTGCAATTTCTCGACATGCATCCAGCCATAGGAAGCGCCGACCGCGGCGAGCAGCGCGAGCACATCGTCATCGGCCGCCGAGCGCCCATGCCGATCCAAAACGAAGCGGCAGCGATAATGGTCAAGCAAATCGGTCTCGGCCCCATTTAGCGGAAAAACCTGCGCGCCACGGCTCTCGATGATCTTCAAGCGAAACGCCGTTGCCTTGGCGATCGATTCAAGATGCTGGCCAAGCGCTTCGGGCGTGACCGATGTTTCGATGAAGATGTCGACGCCGACCACCGCGCGACATTTGGGCGCGGGCGGCGGCACGGTGATCTTGGGCATGGAGAGCGGTCTATAAGGCCGCGTCGTCCAGGCTTCGACACGCCGGCCGAGATTGGCGATCACCTTATCGGTAAAGCGATCGGTGCCCGCGGCGGGGTTTTTGCCCGCGATGTCGCCCGTGCGCACGCCATCAACCGCGATGGTGTGAAGCAGCGCGTGCTCGAGCGATGACGCGGCATCGAAGCGACCGAGATGGCGCAGCATCATCGCCGCCGCCAACGCCAAGGCGGTTGGATTCGCCTTGTTTTGGCCGGCGATATCGGGCGCCGAGCCGTGCACCGCCTCGAAGATCGCGATGTCATCGCCCAGATTGGCGCTCGGCGCGAGGCCAAGCCCGCCGATCAACCCGGCGGTCAAATCGCTCAAAATATCGCCGTTCATATTGGTCGCGACGATCACATCGAAGCGCTCCGGCGTGATCACTAGCCGATGCGCACAATTATCGACGATCATGTGATCGCCCTTGATGCCGGTATAGTCGCTCGCGATTTCGTCGAACACGTGTTTCAACATGCCCTCGGTCAATTTCATGATATTGGCCTTGTGCACACACAGCACGTTTCTGCGGCCCTCGGCGCGCGCCAACTCGAACGCAAGCCGCACGATTTTTTCGCAGCCCTTGCGCGAGATCAGCTTGAGGCATTGCGCGACATTGGGCGTCTGCATGTGCTCGACGCCGGTATAGACGTCTTCGACATTCTCGCGCACCACCACAAGGTCGATGCCCCGCCCGGTGAACGGCGTCACGATCCCCGGCAACTCGCGCGCCGGTCGAATATTGCCGTAGGTCTCGAAATATTTTCGGAGCGTCACATTGGCGCTTTTGCCGCCATGGCCGCTTGGGGTTTCGAGCGGGCTTTTCAGCACCACGCGATTGCGCGCGATCGAACTCAGCGTTTCTTCCGGCACGCCGGTCGTGACACCCTTGGCGAATAGGCTGGCGCCGGCCGCGCATGTCTCCCAGCGCACGGAGGGGTCGAGCGCCGCCAGCATGCGTTGCACCGCCGCCATGATTTCGGGCCCGATGCCATCACCCGCGATCGCGCTGATGAGGGGCGAGGCGGGCACGCGCACCGCCTTGTGGCCCAGGGCAACAGGCTCTGTTCCGCCGCTCTGGCGGGGCACAGCGGAGCGTGCTGGTGCCGGTCGCGCGCTAATCGAGTCATGGGCCGTGAACATGGCGTAAATCCTCGTCGAGCCCATAGGCGAAGCCCTGGGGCCGTAACCTAGTGTTGACCCGAATAGTTTGCGCTGTGGTTAGCGATCATGATTGAGGAACATTCACCATCAGGTCGCGCGGCCAGCTTCTCGACGACGGCGGGGCCTCGTGGCAAGCTTTGCACAATCCACCAAGCACGATGAGAGGAAGTCCGCCCATGAGCGAAAGCTGGCGCAACCGTAAGACCTTGATCCTGAGCCGCACCGATATGATGGGCCTGCTGACGCCGGCCGAATATGTCGATTGCGTCGAGCGCGCGTTCCTTCGCCATGGCGAGAAGCGCTATTACATGGAGCCCAAGGGCCACATCGTGCTCAAAAAATATCCCGGCGAATGGGAGGTCATGCCCTCTTATATCGAGGAACCTCTGGCCGGCGTGCCCGAGGCGGCGGCCTGCAAATGGGTCTCGATCCGCGAAGAGAACCGCGCGAAGTTCGATTTGCCGACCGTCTTTTCGATCCTGATCTACACCCACCCCGAAACCGGCTTTCCGCTCGCGATTTGCGACGGCTCCTACCACACCATGTTGCGTACCGGGGCCTCGGCCGCGGTTTCGGTTCGCCATCTCGCGCGCAAGAACTCAAAAGTGTTGGCGCTGATTGGCGCGGGCGATGTTGGCAAAGGCTCGCTCCGTACCTGCATGGCGGTGCAGGATTGGAGCGAGGTCAGGGTCTGGAGCCGCACGCAAAAGTCGCTCGATGAATTTCTGGAAAGCGAGCAGGCGCTCTATCCGAACCTCAAAATCAAACCCTCGACCAACGCCGAAGAGGTTGTGGTCGGATCGGATGTGGTGGTTTGTCAGACCATCGGCGCCGGCCCCATCGTGCGCGATGCCTGGATCAAGCCAGGCATGCATATCGCCGCGCTCGGCGCCGATCTCGCCGGCAAGCAGGAAATCGAAAGCGCGATTTTAAAGCGCGCGCGCATCTTCGTCGATGATATCCGCCAATGCGTGCCGGATGGCGAGATCAACATGCCGCTGAAAGAAGGCGTCATCAAGGAGAGCGACATCGTGGGTGAAATCGGCGAGGTGCTGTGCGGCAAAAAGAAGGGCCGACTGTCAGATTCCGATATCACGCTGTTCGATTCAACCGGCATCGCGATTCAGGATTCGGCCACCGTGCCGCTCGAATACGAGCGCGCGGTCAAGGCCGGCGTCGGCGTCGAAAAGAAAATGATTTCAACCTAGCCGAATTCCCCTCCGCCCAGGACCGGGCGGAGGGGCAAGGGGAGGTGGGACGATACGAAGCGGGCAAAGCCTGCTCCCTAACACCCCTATATGCCGTCATGGCTCGATTTAATCGGGCCATCCACCGGTCCGTGGCACGATCGGGAACCGCCGCTTTATGTCCGCGCCCGCTTGGCCATGGATGGCCCGGTCAAGCCGGGCCATGACGATTGTTTTACGTTTGGATTGCGATCGCGGACGAATCGCGAGGAGGGCCTCAGCCCTTCCCCTTCGTCTTCGTCTTATGCGGCTCGGCGGTGCGTTCGATGAATTCGATGATCGTGCCGGCGATATCAATGCCGGTGGCGCCCTCAATGCCTTCAAGGCCAGGCGTCGAATTGATCTCCATCACCACCGGCCCGTGATTCGAGCGCAACAAATCGACGCCGCACACATTGAGCCCCATCGACTTTGCCGCGCGCACCGCGGTTGAGCGTTCCTCCGGCGTGATCTTGATTTTGGAGGCGGTACCGCCCTGGTGCAAATTTGAGCGGAACTCGCCTTCCTTGCCTTGGCGCTTCATCGAGGCCACCACCTTGCCGCCAACCACGAAGCAGCGAATGTCGGCACCCTTCGATTCCTCGATGAACTCCTGCACCAAAAAGTGCGCCTTCAAGCGGCGGAATGAATCGATAATGCTTTCCGCCGCGCGTTGTGAATCGGCGAGCACCACGCCCTGGCCGTGCGTGCCTTCCAAGAGTTTGATCACGAGCGGCGCGCCGCCGACCAGGCGGATCAAATCTTCGGTTTCGGTCGTGGCGTGGGCGAAGCCGGTCACCGGCAGGCCGATGCCTTTGCGCGCCAAAAGTTGGAGCGAGCGCAATTTGTCGCGCGAGCGGCCGATCGCCACCGATTCATTGAGGCTATAGACGCCCATCATCTCGAATTGGCGCAACACCGCGAGACCATAGAACGTGACCGACGCGCCGATGCGCGGGATAACCGCGTCATACCCATCGAGCACCTTGCCGCCATAACGCACCTCGGGATTGTGCGAGGTGATGTTCATATAGCAGCGCAAGGTGTTGACGACGCGCATTTCATGGCCGCGCTTTTGGCCCACTTCGACCAGGCGTTGGTGCGAATAGAGCCTGGGGTTGCGCGCGAGAATCAAAATTTTCATGGCGAAGCCCTACTCACGACGCGGTTGCATGTTTGAGATGACGATAGAACGTTGTGGCCTTGACCCGACCAGTGAGATAGCTCGCGTTCGGATCGACCACAATGCCACGGCGCAGCGCGCTGCGGCCGAGCAGCAAACGAAAGCGCATCGAATCGCGATCGGTCAACGTCAGATCGATGGGGAATTCGAGCGCGGCGATCTTGATCGAGGCCTGGATGACATAGCGAAATTCGGCATGCCCGCCCGAATCGCTGACCCATCGTTGGTCGAGCACATCGGCCTCGCAGACAACGGCAAGGTCGTCGCGCTTTTGCACCGGATGAATACCAAAGCGCACGCGCCGCGTGATGCCCTCTAAAAACGGTTCGACAAAAAAGGCGTGCAGCGCCGAGGTGCGCGCGCCGGTGTCGACCTTGGCCTTGACCGCGGGCAGGCCGAGTGCGGGCAGCGACACCCATTCGCGCCAGCCGACAACCAGCTTCTCGCTCGACTCTGTGATTTTCATGAAGCCGTATGCCGCCGCCGATCGCGTGGACCGGCCTCTCTCCTGCAAGCCCTGAGTCTGCCTGATCGTGGCGCCAAGGCAAAGAGGGGGTCTTGCACTGGTTTTGTTCCTTTACGGAAATTCGCCGAGTCGCACGATTTGATTCGTCGAACGTTCTGACTAAATCTGCGCTCTGTTCTTTTAGCTGAGAACATCGTGCTCCCGAGTCGCAAAAGGGGGTTGGCGCGCCACTCTTCGGGCTCTATGGGGGACGCCCTTCGGGCTCTGGCATTCACCCGATGGGTTCGGTAGTCTTCGCCCCATGGCAACCGCAAAACGCGTTCTAACCACGGCATTCAGCGAATTATCCACTTTGTTCGGTGAACGCTTTACCACCGCCCAGGCGGTGCGCGACCACCATGCGCGCGGGCAGACCTATTACCCGCCGAACCCGCCCGATGCCGTGGTTTTTCCGCACACCACCGAAGAAGTCGCAAAAATTGTAAGGATTTGTGCCCGCGAGCGCATTCCGATGATCCCCTTCGGCGTCGGCAGCTCGCTGGAGGGCCAGGTCAACGCGCTTGAGGGCGGCGTGACCATCGATTTGAGCCAGATGAACCGTATTTTGCGGGTCAGCACCGATGATCTCGACTGCACCGTCGAGGCCGGCGTAACGCGGAAGCAGCTCAATGTGCATTTGCGGGATACCGGGCTGTTCTACCCGGTTGACCCGGGTGCGGATGCCAGCCTCGGTGGCATGGCGGCAACACGCGCCTCCGGCACCAATGCCGTACGCTATGGCACGCTGCGCGAGACCGTGTTGGGGCTGACCGTGGTGACCGCCGACGGCAAAATCATCCATACCGGCGGCCGTGCCCGCAAATCGGCGGCGGGCTACGATCTCACCCGGCTGTTCGTTGGCTCGGAAGGCACGCTCGGCGTGTTGACTGAAATCACGCTCCGGCTGTTTGGCCAGCCCGAGACGATTGCCGCCGCGGTTTGCTCCTTTCCTTCGCTGGAGGCCGCGGTCAGAACCGTGATTTTGACCATCCAATCCGGTATTCCGATCGCCCGTATAGAGCTTTTGGACGAAGTCCAGGTCGATGCCTGCAATCGATATTCAAAGCTCGATTTGGCCATCGCGCCGACCATTTTCTTTGAGTTTCATGGCACAAAACGCGGTGTTGACGAGCAAGTTGAGCAGGTTGGCGCCATTGCCAAGGATTATGGCGCGTCCGATTTCCGCTGGGCGCAACGGCCGGAGGAGCGCAGTGCCCTCTGGCAGGCCCGCCACGATGCCTATTATGCGGGAATCGCGCTGAAACCGGGCTCGATGGGCTGGGCCACCGATGTTTGCGTGCCGATTTCGGCGCTCGCCACCTGTTTGCTTGAGACTAAGGTCGATATCCAGGCCCATGGGCTGATCGCCCCGATTGTGGGTCATGTCGGCGACGGCAATTTCCACGTCCTTTTCCTCATCGACCCTGAGAATCAGAGCGAATTGGCTGTGGCGAAGGCGGTCAATGACCGCATGGTGCGGCGCGCGCTGGCGCTCGGCGGCACCTCGACCGGCGAGCATGGCGTGGGCTTTGCTAAACTGCCCTATCTCAAAATCGAGCATGGCGAGGCAATCTCACTCATGCGGGCGATCAAACAGGCCCTCGATCCTCACAATTTGATGAATCCGGGCAAGGTCGTCCCAGCCGCCTAAGAGCCTGACACAGCGCTGTCACACCGGCTCGGCCAAGGCGGCCGGCTTTATGACTTCTTAAATCAAGACATTGCTTAATTGAGGTCGGCAGGTCCGGCTCCTCGCGCGAGCCCGTGGCCTGTTCCCGTCGAACGGGCAAGGGAGCCTCGTCGCATGACCGCGCAGAAATCCGGACCGGCACTCGCGGCCGATTTGCCCGACCTGAACACGGGCGAAATCCCAGCAAATTTGTCGACAGATGAATTGTTCGCGCTAGCCCACAACAAGTCGGCCGAAGGTCGTCGAGCGTTATTCTCAACGGTTTGCGATCTTTTCCTCGGCGAGAACCTGACGCTGAGCGATCGGGAACGCGCGCTGATGGGCGAAATCCTGCGGCAGCTTGTCCACGATGTCGAATTGACGGTGCGCAAGGCGGTTGCCGAACGCCTGTCGCGCCGGGCCGATGCGCCCCATGCGCTCATCATCGAATTGGCCAATGACCAAATCGAAGTGGCGCACCCGATCCTTAAAGAATCCGACATGCTGCGCGACACCGATCTGATCGAAGTAATCCGTCATCGCACCATGGAGCATCAGCTCGCGGTCGCTATGCGCAAATCTGTAAGCCCGGCTGTCACGGCCGCACTAGTCGAAACCGGCAATCAAGATGTCATTTCGACGCTTCTGAGCAATCATGGCGCTACCATCTCGCGCGAGGTGATGGGCTATCTCGTCAATGAATCAAAACGCGTCGATGCCTACCAGAATCCGCTGGTCCGTCGCCCCGATCTCCCGCCCGATCTCGCCCAACGCATGTATTGGTGGGTTTCCGCGGCACTCCGCAAGCATATCGCGCAATCATTCTCGGTCGACATGGAAGTGGTCGACGACGCGATCGAAGAATCGACCGGCGCCATCATCAAGGAAGACACGGATGTCCGCACGAAACCCGGCAAGCCCGAGGATCTGGTGCAGCGTCTAGTCGAACTTGGCGACCTCAACGCCGATTTCCTGCTCAAGGCGCTCATGCAAGGCGAGTTGGCGCTCTTTGAAACCGGTCTCGCTCGGTTGAGCGAGCTTAGGCTCACTTTGCTTCGCCGCATTCTCTACGAGCCGGGCGGCGAGGGTCTCGCCATGCTGTGTCGCGCCATTGGTTTCGACAAGCAGGCCTTCGGTACAATCTATGACCTGACGCGCAAAGCGAGCGATCGTAACGAAGAGCTAAAGTCGAATCACAAAATTAGCCCGTTCGAGGTCTATGAGCGGACCAAGTCTCGTGATGCCGAACGCGTGCTCAAGCGCTGGCGCCGCAGCTCCCAATACCTTGACGCACTGAAGGGTGTTTCGGGCGAAAAAGTAACGGCCCGGCCGACCTAGAGTCAGGACCGCACGGAGCACGCATTGACCGATTTACAACCACGCGAAGGCGCAAACATTTCCACGCGCGCGTCATCGAAGCGCGAATCGCCGCCGCCGAGCGGTCTGTTCGAACCCCTCCTCGGCGGACCGCCGGCAATCGCGCTCGACCAGAAGGGGCGCCTCAGGATCTGCAACGACGCCTATCTAAAACTTGCCGCATCGTTCGAACCGCCATTGCCAACGGTGCCTGGCGGGTCGTTCGCGGTGCCGAATTCGGTTTTGGCGCGAATCGTCAAGGGCGGTCCGAGCGTTCGTCATGATTGGCAACGGACTCAGGGCACGCTATCGCGTCATCTTTCTTTCGACCTATGGAGCCCGGCCGACGACACCGAACACGTAATTCTCGGTCTCGTACGCGAAGACGTCGAGACAAATTCGCTGACCCAGAGTCTCCGCCACGCCGAAGCTCGCTTTGAAGACATCGCGCGCCTCTCCAACGATTGGGTATGGGAGATCGACCGCGAATTTCATTTCAGATTCGTTTCCGAACGCATTTTTGAGATGATCGGCGTCCCCGCTCGTTTCCTATTGGGCCAAGTGCTCAATGTTTGCGGCCGGTTCGACGGATTTCCCGAAAGCAATTATGCGGGCCATCCAAGCCGCGAGGCGATGTCGCCATTCCGCAATGTGCATTATGAAATGCAAACCGCTGATGGGGAACGCCGGCTTTTCCGTTTGAGCGGCGTTCCAATCTTCGAGAGTGACACGGGGCAGTTTCTTGGTTTTCGCGGCATCGCGCATGATATGTCGGTCCAGGCCATGGCCGAGGCCCGCGTGTTCGCGGCGCAAACTAGGCTAGTCGATGCCATAGAGAGCATCCCGCAGGGCTTTGCCCTCTTTGATGGAAGCGACATCCTTCTGTTATGCAACAGCGCCTATGATGAATTGCTCACCGGATCAAACGGACAAACGCTCGTGCTCGGCACGCGCTATGCCGAGATTTTGAAATCATCGGCAAATGCCGGGCGGTTCTCCGGCACGAACGAGGAAACCGCCGCATTCATGGCGGCCTGCATCGACCATCATCGGCAGGTGACGGAGAGATTCGAATTCCAATTGAGTGATGGGCGTTGGGTTCTCAAGAGTGTCGATCGAACCGGCGATGGCGGCCTCGTCGAAGTATGGGATGACATCACAGAGATCAAGCAGCGCGAAGCGTCACTTCGATTGGCCGAGGAAAAAACGCGGCGCGCCCTCGATCTGGCCGAAGCCGGCAATCGCGTTAAAGCCGAATTCCTTGCCACCATGAGCCACGAATTGCGCACGCCGCTCAACGCGATTATTGGATTCTCGGAAATCATCAAGGACGAAATTTATGGCCCAACCGGCCATGCCTCTTATAAGGAGTACGCTGCCGACATTCATTCGAGCGGCACCCATCTTCTGAGCATCATCTCTGATATTCTTGAGTTCTCGAAGATAGAGGCGGGCAAGCTTCAGCTAAGCGAAACCATCGTCAATTTGCGTTCGATTCTTGAGACGTCCATTCGTATTATCGAAGCTCGGGCACAACAGGGTGCGGTTAAACTCAATATCGAGCTTCCCGCGGATCTGCCACGGCTTAAGGCCGATGAAACGCGTCTCAAGCAGATCGTCATCAATCTCTTGAGCAACGCCGTCAAGTTCACGCCCTCAGGTGGTACGGTCAGGCTCTCTGCCACGGCGGATCAGAAAGATGGCTGCCGCTTTGTGGTGAGCGACACCGGCATTGGCATGGCGCCCGAAGATATTCCTCTTGCGCTAGCGCCATTCGGCCAGATCGAAAGCCAGCTCTCCCGCCGCTTTGAAGGCACAGGGCTAGGGTTGACGCTCGCCAAAACGCTTGTCGAGGCGCACGGTGGTTTGCTCACGCTCGAAAGCGCACCCAATGTCGGCACCACGGTGACGGTCTCGTTGCCCGCCTCGCGCGTTGTGCCTCGCTAGAGGCTTTCCTCGGGCAGGGCCGGTGCGGCCGGCGGGTCGATCTCGACCAAACCAAATTTAGCCAGCCATAGCAGCGTACGAAACGCATGCATCCGTCGTGCGACCGGGAACGCCTCGACGATCTCGCCGATTTCGCGGCCGCTCTCGGCGCGAATCGCCTCGACTAGGTTACGGCAATCCGCGGCGCCAAGAATGACGTTCAACGCATAATTGGCGAGCGGTTGCGCAAACAGGGTCTCAAGCGCATCAGCCGGCCCGCCATTTGCCCAGCGAATACGATGATGCAACGAAACGGATGTCGAGGCATGCGGCGCGAATAGCGCGAATGGATCGCGCGCGTTGATGTGTTTCAATTGAGCGCGCGCAACGGTGTTCGGGTCGGCGCGGGATCGTCTGGCGGCCAGCTCCGCCCACAGGTCTTGATAGGCGGCAATCACGACCCGCCAGTCATAAATGGCGCGCGCTCGCTTGCGACCGGCCTCACCCATGCGCCGTCGCAAATCGGCATCGCTGATGAGCTGGCAATAGGCCGCGTTCGTGGAGCGCATGTCGACCGCGATACTGAGGGCGACGCCGCCGATATAGCGGTCATAGGTCTCGATCTCATTGGCATAACGATACGCGAAATCGCGGCCAAAACCGGCTGGTGGCATTAGGTCGGTACGCAAAATCCAGTTTCGCCATGAATGGTCGTGTCGCGATAGCCATCCCAATCGCTGACGACACTTGGCAAACCGGCGGCCATCGCCTCGATCGGCGTCAGGCCAAAGCTTTCCTGGATATTGTCTGAGAGCGAGGTGAATAGATCGGCCGCGTGCCACAAATCCGTGCGCGCCTTGGGCGCGCGACCATCGACGACGATGAGATTGACCGAGGGGCACAACGCGCGCGCACCCTCGTGAAAGGCGCTTTCAAGCGCCGGATTGACAAACCAACCCGATAAAATAAAATGAAGGCGCGCGCCAGGCGGCAGCGCCGACACGGCAGCCTCGAGACCGAGATACATCGGCGCGGGATTGGCCTTGGCATGGAAGCTAAGACGCCCCACGAACAGCGCCGCGATGTCGCCGTCGGCGATGCCAAGCTGCGCGCGCCACGCGGCACGCGCGGCCGCGGCTCGTTGACCTGCGGCAAAGCGGTCGCAATCGACACCGAGCGGAATGACCGGCAGTTCGAGTTTAGGAACCGGCCTAGCGCCGACCCGTGCGCTCAAATAATCCGCTTCCGCGTCGAGCACATGGTCAACCACGGCCTTCGCCGCGTTCGACGTGCAGACCAACGCATCCCAAGGCTCGAGCGGCGCGACCAAATAGTCGCTGATCGCGTCGATCACGGCGGTTGAAGACAAAGTGTGGGTGATGCCGCACAAACTATAGGCGTTCATGCCAATCGTCGCGCGCTGCACCGCACGTGAACGCAAAACGGGTCCCGAAATAAACAGGCAGCCCGGCTGTTTCAATAAATCGGGTCGGCTTTCGGGAATGAATTCGGTGGCGGCCGCGTTTGGGCCGGCCTGCCCGATGCGTCGGGCGAAATCGTCGAATTCTTGCTGCCCGCGCGTGAAGCAATAGAGCCGCTCGACTCCACTAAAGCGGACCAAGCCCTCGAGGAAGCCTTCCCCGGCGGCTTGGCGCCCCATCAATCGGGCCACTGAAGTATCGAACCCGTCAGGGTGATAGGCGATCGCGGCGTTCGGCTTCATCGTGGCGTTTGGTCCTGGGTCGGAGGACGCCCACGCGCCCGCCGCGGATCATAGCCACGTCGTCGGCTCGATCAATCGAACTTATGTCGCCGAACAAAAAACCTTTCGGGCGGCGAGCCGATCGAGACGAAGGGTTCAGGCGTGACGGGGAACGGCGCGAATATTGGGGCGCGGGGCGTTCTCGCGGCCCGGCAATTCGATCGGTGGCAGGCCGCGCAACGCGCGCAGCTCGTTGACGCAGGCGTGCAGCATCTTGATTTCCCGTACGTCGTCCCGGTCGAAAGGCACAATGTCGCTCAGCTTATTTTCCGCGAGGTCGAGCAGGACCTCCAAAGAGCGTTTCGATATCATGACGTGACTCCCTCTGTTACTTCGTTCCCCCGTCGTGAGCTGATCTTGACGACCCCAGTTTCAAGAAAAGGTTAACGCCGTCCGCCCATGGCCCCTCAAATCGTCTCATGACGGCTCCTCAGGTCATTTTTCTCACCCATTCGGAGCATGCCTCAGCCGGGGCGGTGGGCCAGGCCATGGAGCGCCTGGGCCTCCGCACGGCCATGTGCTGCCCCATGCGGGGTGAACCCCTGCCGGCGCTCCGCCAGGGCCGCGCCGAGGGGGTCATCGCGACGGTCGTTTTCGGCGGCCCGCAATGCCTGAGCGAGATCGAGCGCTACCCCTATTTGCGGGATGAGGTGGCTTGGGTTGGGGCCCAAATCCGGGCTGGGGCGCCGGTTCTGGGCATATGTTTGGGGGCCCAGATGATCGCTCAAGCCCTTGGCGCGGCGGTCACGCCTCATCCGGAAGGCAAGCGCGAAATCGGCTATCACCCGATTCATCCAACCGCTTCCGGCCGGGGTCTGATCGAAGAGGGCTTCCACGCCTATCAATGGCATGGCGAGGGCTTCGACCTGCCGGCGGGGGCCGAGCTCTTGGCGACCGGCGCGCTCTTCGCGAACCAAGCCTTTCGGGTTGGGCCCAATGTCTATGGCCTGCAATTCCACCCTGAAATGACCAGCGCCATCATGGAGCGTTGGATTGCCTCTGAGGGTGGCTCACGGCAAATCCGTGACCGGCCTGAGGCGCAACGGCCTGACGCCCAGCGCGCCGCAGGGCTCCTTCATGAGGCACGCGTGCACGCCTGGTTCGCCCGCTTCTTGAAAACCTGGCTTCGGGTCTAGGACGATGATCACTCCAATGTTGAGATGAAGAGCGTTGGCAGAAACTGCATGACCTATCGGCGGATTGACTATTAAGAGAATGAAGGCAAGCGATGCTCTTTGAAGCGTCACGCGCTAGAACAAAGCGTGCGCAGGCGTTTATCGATGAACTGCGTGAACTTTACGAAGCATATGCGCGAGACGATCCGTTGACGGTGAGGCTCAAAACATCACCAGCCGGCGTTGACCTAGTATTTGACTGGAAAGGCACGGGGCTTCTTCCGGGGGTCGTGGTTGGCGATTGCATCCACAGTCTGCGCACATCGCTGGATCTCATGTCGTCAGAGATGGCGAGACTGAATGGGCACAGCGACAAAAACGTGCACTTTCCCTTCGCCGACACGCTTGCCGAATTCGAAAAAGCGATCAAGAACAAGAATTTCAAAAAATGCGGAGACGACGCCGTATCTTTGCTGAATACGTTAAAGCCATATCGCGGCGGTAACGAGCACCTCCGTGCGCTTCATGATCTAGACATTCAAGACAAACATCAGGCACTGATTCCAACGCATTCCACAATGGATTTTGATTTCGATAAGGAACTGGTGATCGACGGGCCGGCGGTCTCTGCTGGGCTAGCTGTTTCAGATGTTGTGCTCACCTTCCCACCAAATGGCCCCTTAGACGGTCTCCCACTCGCCGAAACTCTTGAAAATCTTGTGCACCTAGTAGAAGGCATTCTTGATTCATTCGAGACCCTTGTCCTAGGCCGGCCCGCAAAAGGAGTTACACCATGAGCGAGAAAAGAACGCCTGCGCCTCTTGTCGAAGATGGAGTTCTTCGCCGAATTCGATGAACGCCGCCTACTCATCACGCGCCACAAAAATAGGCGAAGTAGCCCCCGCCGCTCTAGCCCGCCAGCGCCTTGAAATTGTCATAGAGCCGGCGCGCATTGGCACTGAGCGCCGGCATCAGCGCCTTGGCATCGGCGTCGAGCTTTTTGAGCGCGCCGCGCCCGCAACTTTTTTCCAACGATTCGGTATAGATCGGCACCGCCGCCCAATCGGCCACCGTGCTGGGCGTCAGCTCGACATGATATTGCAGGCCATAGGCGTTGGTTCCGACGCGAAACGCCTGCACCGCGCAGGCCGGCGATTCCGCCAACACGACCGCATCCTTTGGCGGCTTGGTCACTTCGCAACCATGCCATTGCAAGCAATCGAGCGTCGGCCCGAGGCCCTTGAACAGGGCATCGGATTTGGCGGCGGCGGTGGTCTCGACCCGGAGCATGCCAACCTCGGGCGTCGCCATGCGTTCGACCTTGCCGCCCAACGTATCGGCAAGCAATTGATGGCCGAGGCATAGCCCCAAATAAGGCCGCTTGCGCGCACTCACCCACTCGCGAATCGCGCGCTTCTCATCGATCAGCCAGGGATATTGATCCTCGTCGAACACGTCCATCGGCCCGCCCATGACGATCAACGCGTCATAGGGCTCGAGCGCGGGAATAGGCTCCCCTTCATCGAGTTCGATGGCATCCCAGGTGATACGATCGGCGGTCATGAAATCACGAAAAATGCCCGGGTGTTCGACCGCGATGTGTTGAAATACGAGAACGCGTTTCATGTTGATCTCCGCTCGTTCGGCCTGACTCGGTGTTGTTGAAGTCTGCCGGCTCGGATGCTTCTATTCAACGGCATAAGGAACGAAACGAAGGGTGATGGCCAAGCAACTCATTCTTTTGCGTCACGCCAAATCGAGCTGGGGCGATGCCGCTATTGCCGATATCGACCGGCCCTTGAGCCCGCGCGGCGAGACGGCCGCGCGCCTGATCGGCCAGCACATGGTCAAGCAAGCGCTGAAGCCCGAACTCGTGTTCTGCTCGCCGGCGCGCCGCACGCGTGACACGCTGGCCCGGGTTGCCCGGTCGTTCGACGCGCCGTTGGAAACCATCGTCGAGCCCGGTCTCTATTTGGCCGAGCCGCCGGCATTGCTGGCGCTCGTTCGCGCCGCGCCCGAGGCGGCCGATTGCCTAATGCTGGTTGGTCATGACCCCGGCCTGCCCGGCCTCGCAACTGCTTTGCTCAAGGGCCAGGCGGGACCGCTGGTCGAACGGCTCAAGAACAAATTTCCAACCGGCGCGCTCGCGGTCTTGTCGTGCGAGAGCGCGACATGGCGAGAGCTTAAAGCGGGCGCTTGCCGGCTCGACGCCTTTGTCGTGCCGCGCGACCTATAGGGCGACGGGCATCACCAAAACGGCTTTGCGTTTTCAAGTGTCTGCCAACTTGGCTCGATATCGCGCGTGATCTCGGCCGCGCGCGCGCGATGCCATGAATCGACCAGTTCATCGGCCTCTCGCCACGACGCGAGCGGCGCTGATTCGACCGTGCGGCGTGTGCCGAGCGCGACCAGAATATGGCGCGCCACTTCGCTGTCATGGGCGAAGCCGAGCACGTCTTGCAAATCGCTCGCCGCCGAAAGAAATGATTTGGTGTCCGCCTTCGGATAGAGCGAAGCAAAGAACGCCGTGGTGTAGCGCAGCTTTTTGGCGTGAAGACGGAAGTCGTGCAGCGTCTTTTTAGTTTGCCAACCGTTCTTCTTCACGAATTTGGCAATTCGCTTGCGGCGTCTTTCAAGCAATTCTGCGGCGATCTCGATGAGCGATTGATCGATCGACGTGGTCGTCTCAAGCACGGCGATCCAATCGGCGAGGCGGCGCTTCGCCTCGGCATAGCGCGGCGAGCCGAGCGCGACGCGGAGTTCGGCATAAGCGGCCTTGCGGACCCTGGTCACGCGCCGATAAAGGCGATCGAAGTCTGCGCTGCCTTCATGCTCGGCGAGTAGCGCCCCTATCGTCTCCCCGACGAAGACGTCGAGATCGCGGGCCTTTCCCAGCGTATCGCCGATCCAATCAAGCTCGGCCTTGAGAACATCGCGGTCGGGGGCAAGGTCGAGTTGCCTGGCCAAAGAGAGCTTCACTTTGAGGCGCCGGAGCCCAACGCGCATTTGATACACGCCCTCGACATCGGTGCCTCGGCGTGCGACCGCCTCATTGGCTTCGAGCTGGCGCAGGCCCTCGCGCGCCGCCATTGAGAGCGCTTGATTCGCCGACATATCCGTGGTCAGCACGATGTGCCGGGCCATCCGCACCGCGCGTATCGTGCGCTCGTTTGTTGCGACAGCCATAGTCACGCGCTCGCCTGGTTTTGCCCGGTCAAACGAGCCACCGCGAGATGCGTGCTCAAATGGATGTGATCGCGCCCAAGGCGGTCCACAAAACCAATGCGCTCGAGCTTGTCCATCACCGGGCCTTTGATCTCGGCAAAATGGAGACTAACGCCAAACTCGGCGAGTTTGATGCGCAGCTCTTCAAGAGTCCCAAGGGCACTGGCATCGATCACATTGACGCTCGAACAGATCAAGACGAAATGCTTGAGGCCACGACGCTCAGCCACCTCGGCCAGCACGCGATCTTCAATATAGTTGATATTAGGAAAATACAGGTTTTCATCGACGCGGAGCAAGAGGAGACCGGGATAAACCGTCACCTCATGCCGCAACACATTGCGAAAATGCTCGGTCTGTCCGACCCGTCCGACAATCGCCATATGGGGCCGGCTGGTACGCCAGAGATGGAATAGGAGCGAAAGCGCAATACCGGAAAGTATGCCGTATTCGATGCCGAGCCCGAGGACCGCGCAGAATGTCAGTGCCTGGGCGAAGCCATCGGCCTTCGAATAGCGGAAGTTTTTGACAAACGCACGCGGCTCGAACAGGCCGACGACCGAGACGACGATGATCGCCGCCAACACCGCCTGCGGCAAATAATAGAAGAGCGGCGTCAGGAAGGCGGTCGAGAGCCCAACCAAAAGGGCGGTGATGACCGCCGCCATTTGGGTCTGCGCGCCGCCTTGAAAATTGACCGCGGAGCGCGCGAAGCCGCCGCACACCGGGCTTGCGCCGGTAAAGGCGCCGGCGACATTGGCAAGGCCGAGGCCGATCAATTCCTGGTTCGGCACCACGCGCTCCCGCCGCTTGGCCCCCAACACTTTCGCGATGGCGACACTCTCAACAAATGAGACCAGCGCGATCGCGAGCGAGGAGGGGCCAAGCTCGGCCCAAAGGTCGGCATCGAACGATGGCAGGGCGATGTCCGGCAAGCCGGCCGGTATCAACCCGACCACGACAACACCCGAGGCCGCATCAAGGCCGAGACCGGCGACCAGCGCGGTGGCGATCACCACAACGACGAGCGGCCCGGTTCTGGTCAGCAGCACGGCGACGCGCGCCGATAGGCCGAGCGCATGCAAGACGACAACGAGACGGCTTCGAATGAGAAGCAGCAAAACGATCGCGACAACGCCGATGCCCGTGGTCACCGGATTGATCTCCGCGATGCTTGAAACAATCGCGACCATGGTGTGACCGAAATCGAGATTGCCGGGCATGGGCAGGCCGAGCAAATGCTTGACCTGCGAAAGCGCGATGATCAGCGCCGCCGCGCTGGTGAAGCCCGACATCACCGGGTGACTGAGATAATTCGCGATGAAGCCGGCGCGCGTTAGGCCGAGCGCGAACAAGATCAGCCCAACCTCAAGCGAAATAATAATAGCGCCGCTCAAATAATCGGCCGAGCCCTCAACCGCGCGGTGGCCAAGCGCGGCCGCCACCATGAGCGAGGCGACCGCCACCGGCCCCACCGCCAAGGTGCGGCTCGAGCCGAACAGCGCATAAATAATCGGCGGTGCCATGCTGGCGTAGAGACCGATTTCAGGCGGCAGGCCCGCTAGCAGCGCATAGGCCATCGCCTGCGGCACCAGCATGATCGCGACGATCACGCCGGCGGTCAGATCACCGCTGGCGTCTTTTCGGCTATAGCGCCGCAGCCATTCGCTTGCCGGCAGGACGCCAGCGAGCAGTCGCACCAATGCTGCCTGGCTCGGCAAGAGGTTCAGCGCTTGTTCGAGGTTTCGGTCGGCAGGCCGGCCGCCTTCCACGCCCCAATGCCGCCCTTCAAATGATAGATCGCTTTGAAGCCGGTCGCGAGCAAGAGCGCCGCGTTCATCTTGGTGCGACTACCGCCGGCGCAGTGAAACACGGCGATCTTATCGTGATCACCTTCAATCGCTTCGGGGTCGAAACGCGAAAGCGGCACCAATTGGGCGCCTGATATGTGTTCCTGCGCATATTCATTGGGCTCGCGTATATCGATCAAGATTGCGCGGCCATCTTTGAGCCAGTCATTGACGGTTTTGGCGTCGGTTTCGAGGAGGTCCGTCATAATTTCTTCACCCTGATAAAGCCGATCCCCATTGGGGCAAACGTGATGCCGGTCACAGTGTTGGACCATGATCTAGCCTAGCATGAAAAATGTTCGCTCGTCCGCTTGGCGGGTAAGCGAACGTTTTTAGAGGTCGCCCAATAACTCACGGCCGGAGGCTCTGCGCCCCGGCCGTTTTCTTTATGGCATCGCGCCGCGCTAGCGCCCACGCATCGACCGCTTCACGCCGACCGCGCAGGCTGTGACCCGGCGTCGGGCTGAAGCCCTTGAGCAGCGGCTCGGCATTCGAGCCGAGCTCATGGCGTAATTCGCGCACCAAGGCGTCTCCGGCCAGCACCTCAACATCAAGCTCGCGCGTCAATCGTTCAAGCCGGCTCGCCACGTTCACGGTATCGCCGATCACCGCGAATTCGAAGCGTTGCTCAGCCCCGATGTCGCCAAGCACGACCGGGCCATAATGCACGCCGATGCCGACCTTGATTTCGAGCGCTCCCGCTTGGCGCCGTTCGCGATTCCAAAGCGCGATCGCCTCTTGCATGGCAAGCGCGCAGGAAAGCGCATTGGCGGCATCGCGCGATCCCGGCGTCGGCGTGCCGAAGGTCGCCATCACCTCATCGCCGATGAATTTATCGAGCGTACCATCATGCGCGAACACCGCCGTCGCCATGCGGCTATGGTAGTCACGCAAGAGCGCCATGATGTGCTCCGGCGCGAGCGTTTCGCTGAGCCGCGTGAAGCCGACGATATCGGCGAACAGCACGGCGGCGTTCTGGCGCCGCGGCGTGCCAAGGGGTCGATCGGTGCGGGCCAGCTCTTCGACCATATTGGGTGAAAAATAGCGGGCCAGATTGGTTCGCTCGCGCTCGACTTCGACCTGCCGGCGCACCAGGCGCCGCGCTCGCCACACCGCCAGCGCCACCGTCGCGCTCGTAACGCCGACCACGACGAGCTGCATGATCAGGCTTTCGATGTTGACGTAATTCGGGTTGAGCAGATCAAGCAGCCAGACCTCAGGGTCAAGGCTGTTGATCGCGCCCGACGCGGTGAACGAGCGCGGTTGGGCCGCAACCCAAGCAACCGCGGCGGCCCAAAATGCGCCAGTCACCACGCCAAAAAAAAGCAAGAGGCGAGGTGAGAACAAAAGCGCCACGCTGGCGAGCAGCACGAAGAAATAGGTGAAGTTCTCGAAGCGCAGCATCACCGCGGGCGGGATCGCTTCATAAAAGGGATGGAACGGATTGGGACGCGAAATGACATAGGCCACCATGGCGACATCGAGCACGACGAACACATAGGCCTGCCAAGGCCGCCGCCATGTTGCGCGTGCCAAGATCAAATGCGCGACACCGAGCCCGACAAATCCCGCCAGGATCGCGACGAGATAGAGCAGCGCGGCCGTGCCGAACGCCCAATTCTGCGTCATCAACCAGACCAGAATAATGGCCGTGCCGACGATGCGGGCAAAAGTGGCAAGCCGGATGCCGAATAGCGCCTCGCGCTCGAACGCGGCGGCGATCAGACGCGGCGGGGTGCGCCGCGACGGCCGCGCGAGTTGGACGAACCGGCCGACCGCCTGAGCGATATCGGTCATGAGCTAACCCCCTGGAATTGCTTGAGCTGAGGTTCGGCCGCAACGCGCCGGCCTGCAAGGGCCAAGGTTGGTCTTGACAAGTAGGTCTATTAGATATATCTTGAAAATATATCTAATAGAGGTATATGGGTCGATGGCCAAACGCAGCCGCACCAAGCTCGCCATACTCGGCTTTCTCACCTGGAAGCCGATGTCGGGCTATGACCTCAAAAAGGCGATCGATGGCAGCATCTCGAACTTCTGGAGCGAGAGTTATGGCCAGGTCTACCCTGTGCTCCAGGCGCTCGCCGATGATGGTCTGACGACGCGCGCGAGCACGACCACCGAAGGCGGCCGACCGCAACACGTCTACGCCATCACGGAAGGCGGCCGGGCGGCGCTCGCAAACTGGCTCGCCGAGCCGGTCCAGCGCGAGCCCACGCGCGACGAACTCCTGCTCAAGCTGTTCTTCGGCGGCCAGACCGATATCGAAACCTCGATCAACCACCTCGAAGCAAGCGAGCAACGCGCGCGCGCCGCGATTGCTCGATATGAAGAAATCGCCCGTCAAATCACGACCAAGCACGGCGACAAACCCGATGCGCGTTTTTGGCTCATGACCTTGCGACAGGGTCTGGCCCACAGTCGCGCCCAGCTCGGCTGGGCGGCGGAGACATTGGGTGAACTCCGAGACATGAAAGCCGGCGCATCGAGCCGGTCAGGCATGGTCGAGGCAAGTGCCAAAGCTCCGCCTCGGCCCAAGAAACCACTCAAACAAGCACCACGCAAACCGCGCGCGCCAACCAAACGCGCCTAAAGGAGAGTCCCATGATTCGTATGATGTTGATCTCGACCGCCGCTCTGCTCGCCGGCATCGGCGCCATTCAGGCCGCCGAGCTGTCGATTGACGTCGCCGGCGTGCGTGACGCCAAGGGCAAGGTCATGGTCGCGCTCCACGAGCAGGCCGGCGGCGTGAAATTTCCCGACACCACTGGCGCCATCGCGGCGCAATGGCGCAAGGCCGAGCCCGGCACCATGCGCTTCGTGTTTCCCGGCCTCACCCCCGGTCAATACGCGGTCGCGGTCTATCACGACGAGAACAGCAATGGCGAAATGGATACCAACATGTTGGGCATGCCGAGCGAAGGCTATGGCTTCAGCAACGAAGCCGAAGGCTCGATGGGGCCACCCTCATTCGCGGATGCCGCCGTCAACTTGGCCGACGGCGCGGTCGAGACCAAGACCACCCTCGGCTATTAGGGAGAGCCATTATGATCACCCGTCGCAATGTTCTGCGCACGGCGCTGCTCGGCGCCGCTGCTGGCTTCACCGCCCAGCCGCTCGCGCTCGGCCGGCTCGCTTTGGCGGCCGAGACGCCGGATGACTGGAAGGCCGCGTTCGATGCGGCGCTGAAACTCGATCGCCGTTTGCTCGGTTGGCAAGGCGTGACCGTCAACGAACTCGCGACGCCGTCGCTTGCTCTCGCCGGCAAGCTGCCAGCCGAGTTGGCGGGTACGTTCTATCGCAACGGCCCGGCGCGCCATGAGCGCGGCGGCCAACGCTATCGCCATTGGTTCGACGGCGATGGCATGGTCCAGGCCTTCCGCATTGAAGACGGCGTGATCGCGCATCGCGGCCGCTTCGTCGCCACCGCCAAGCTTGCCGAGGAGGAAGCAGCCGGACACTTCATCCAGCCCGCGTTCGGCACCGGTGCGGTTGACGGCTATCGTGGCCCAAACGCGCCCGATGAACTCAACCCGGCCAATATCAATCTGCTGCACCATGCGGGCGAGCTCTTGGCCCTGTGGGAGGCGGGCTCGGCTCACGTGCTCGATCCGGCCAATCTAGGCACACGCGGCAAAAAAGTTTGGCGCGAGGATTTGAAGGGCATGCCGTTCACGGCGCACCCGAAGGTCGAGCCCGATGGCACGTTGTGGAGCTTCGGCTACGACGTGCTCTCGGCCCGGCTCATCATCTATCACATCGGCAAAGACGGCGCGGTGCGCAATGTCGGTGTTATCTCGCCGCCGCCGTTCGGCATGGTCCACGATGTCGCCATCACGGCGAAGCACATCGTCTTCGCGCTCGCGCCCTTCGTCATCGAGCGCGAACGCTTCACGCCAGAGACCGGGCTGCTCGACGCTCATGTCTGGAAGCCCGAGCTCAGCATGCGCGTTCTCGCGATCGCCAAGAACGATCTCAAGACCACGCGGATTTGGCAATTGCCGCCCGGCTTCAGCTTCCATTTCGGCAATGCCTCGGAGGAGCCAGACGGCACGATCCGCTTTGATTACTGCCTCGCGCCCGACGCCAGCGTGGTCACCGAGACCTTCCGCTATGTCATGCGCGGTGAGTTTCGCGGCGCGACCGGGCCGACCCGCTTCGCGCGCGTCACGTTGCGCCCGGGGCAGGCCGACGGCGAGCAGGAGGTCGTCGGGACAACGAGCGAGTTTCCGCGCGTCGCGCCGTCGGTCGTCGGCCAGCGCTACCGCTATGTCTACACGGTCGACGCGCCTTCGGCGGATGGCTTCACCGGCGTCATGCGCTGGGATCTCGAGTCTGGCAAAACCCAGCGTTTCGACTATGGCGCCGCCGTCTTTGCCGAGGAGCATGTCTTCGTGCCGCGCCCCGGTGGACGCAACGAGGATGATGGCTGGTTGATCGGCACGACGCTCGATTTCGCGCGCGGCGTGACCTCGGTCAACATTTTCGATGCCGCACACATCAGCGATGGCCCGCTTGCGCGCGGCACGCTCCCCTATGCGCTACCCTTGGGCTTCCACGGTCAGTTCGTGGCGACCTAATCGAATTCTAAAGCGCGTTCGCGCGCTCGACCATGGCCTGCAAGAGCACCTGCGCGCCGGCGCCGCAATCGGTCTTGGTCGCGGCTTCGATCTCGTTGTGCGAAATGCCGTCTTCGCACGGGATAAATACCATGGCCGTCGGTGCGACGCGCGAGAGATAAACCGCGTCATGGCCCGCGCCCGAGATGATCGGCTCATGCGCCATGCCCAAATTGGTCGCCGCGTTCTGAACGGCGCTCACGCACGCCGCGTCGAACTTCACCGGCGGCGAATACCAGATTTCCTTGAAATCGAGCTTGAGCCCGATCTCATCCGCAATCGCCTGGCAGCTTTGCTGAAACGCCTTGCCCATGCCGACCAAAATGTCGGCATCCGGGTGTCTGAGATCGACCGTAAAGAACACATGCCCCGGAATTGTGTTCCGCGAATTTGGCTTCACCTGCATCATGCCAACCGTCGAGCGGCCAAAGGGCAGCTGCGCCATACCGATGCGGTGCGCCTCGCTCACCATGCGCGCGACGCCAACAAGCGCGTCCTTCCGCCGGCGCATCGGCGTGGTGCCGGCGTGCGCCTCCATGCCCGTCACGTTGAGCTCGTACCAGCGTATGCCCTGCACGCCCTGTACCACGCCGATGGTCTTTTTGTCGGCCTCGAGAATCGGGCCCTGCTCGATATGGGCCTCGAAGAACGCGCCCACTTTGCGCCCGCCACAGGCCATGTCGCCCGCGTAGCCAATGCGCTTCAGCTCCTCGCCGAGCGTCTTGCCGTCCTTGTCGGGGCGCGACAGGCCGTAATCGAGCGTGAACTCGCCAGCGAAGACGCCCGAGGCGGTCATGGCGGGCGCGAAGCGCGAGCCTTCTTCATTGGTCCAGCACACCACCTCGATCGGCGCTTCGGTCTCGAAGCCCGCATCGTTCAGCGCGCGGATCACCTCGAGCCCCGCCATCACGCCATATATGCCGTCGAACTTGCCCCCCGTGGGCTGGCTATCGATATGGCTGCCCGACATGATGGGCGGTAGCGCATCGTTCTTGCCCTTGCGCCGGCCGAAAATATTGCCCATGGCATCGACACTCACCGTGCAGCCGGCCTCCTCGCACCAGCGCACGAACAAATCGCGTGCCTGCTTATCCTCATCCGAGAGCGCGAGCCGGCACACGCCGCCTTTAGGTGTCGCGCCGATCTTCGCCATCTCCATCAAGGAGTCCCAGAGACGGTCAGCATTGACTTTGAGGTTCTGCACGATGGGCTCCATGAGGCAGCCCCTTTCCCCATGAGTGGGGAAAGGGGTTGGGGTTTGGGGCTGAACTCTAGGCGGCCCTGGGCCGCCTTGGCTATACCCAGCCTAGCGCGGCGCCGCCGCTCTTCGATGCGGATTCCTCGGATCATCCACCCAGCCGATCGAGGGCAGGCCCTCATCGACCCGCTTCATGGTGATGCAATGATCGACCGGGCAAACATGCATGCACAAATTGCAGCCAACGCACTCATCCTCGATCACTTCATAGCGCCGCTGGCCATCGGTGCGCGCATTGCTGATCGCCTGATGCGAGGTGTCCTCGCAGGCGACATAGCAGAGCCCGCATTTGATGCAGGCGTTTTGGTCGATCGCGGCGATGGTCTTGAAATTCATGTTGAGGAACTGCCAATCGCTCACATTGCGCGCGGCGCGGCCGCGAAAATCATCGAGTCTGCGATAGCCCTTCGCATCCATCCAATGGCCGAGCCCGTCGATCATGTCTTCGACGATCTTGAAGCCATGGTGCATGGCGGCGGTGCACACCTGCACTGAGCCGGCATCGAGCGCGATGAACTCCGCCGCATCGCGCCAGGTCGAAATCCCGCCGATCGCGGAAATGGGAATCCCTGCCGTCGTCGCGTTGCGCGCGATCTCGGCCACCATGTGGAGCGCGATGGGCTTCACCGCCGGTCCGCAATAGCCGCCATGGGAGCCTTTGCCGTCAACTTCGGGCTCGGGCGCCATCGAGTCAAGATTGACCGCCATGATCGAATTGATCGTGTTGATCAGCGAGACCGCATCGGCGCCACCCTGCTTCGCCGCGCGCGCCGGCTTTAAAATGTCCGTCACATTTGGCGTCAGCTTCACGAACACCGGCATGCGCGTGTACTGCTTGCACCAGCGCGTCACCATCTCGATGTATTCAGGCACCTGACCGACCGCGGCGCCCATGCCGCGTTCCGACATGCCATGCGGGCAGCCGAAATTGAGCTCTATGCCATCGGCGTCGGTTTCATCGACGCGCTTCAAAATATCGGCCCAGTTCTTCTCCTCGCACGGCACCATGAGCGACACCACCATGGCGCGATCTGGCCAGTCGCGCTTGACCCGCTTGATCTCCTGAAGGTTAACATCGAGCGGCCGGTCGGTGATCAGCTCGATATTGTTGAAGCCCACCATGCGCTGGCCGTTAAGCGACATCGCGCCATAGCGCGAGCAGGTGTTGACGATCGGCGGGTCCTCGCCCAGCGTTTTCCACACCACGCCGCCCCAGCCCGCCTTGAAGGCGCGCACAACGTTATATTCCTTATCGGTCGGCGGCGCGGAGGCGAGCCAAAACGGGTTCGGCGATTTGACGCCGGCAATGGTGCAACGGAGATCAGCCATGAGAGCCTCCTTCGTTTAACGACGCAAACGTTTGTCGATCGCGATGGCGGCCAGCTTGCCGTCCTCAACCGCGCGCACGGTGAGGTCACTGCCGGTCGCCGTGCAATCGCCGCCGGCATAAACGCCCGGCAGCGAGGTCTCGCGCTCGTCATTGACCACGAGCTTGCCACCTCTGATCGCGAGCGGCTCGCGCGCATTGTCATCGAGCGGATCTTTGACCAATTGTTGACCGATCGCCTTGAACACCATATCCGCGAGAAGGGTGGTGCGCGCCTCGGTCAGCACTAATTTTCCGGCATCGTCAAGCCGCGTATAGGCGAGCTCGATCTCTTTCACTTTGCCGCGCCAGCCAATCAGTTTCACCGGCGCGACCCAATGCTTGATCCGCACACCTTCGACCTGCGCCAAATGCTGTTCGTGATCGGTCGCGCCCATTTGCGCCGGCCCACGCCGATAGACGAGCGTCACATCCTCGGCGCCGAGGCGCTTCGTCTGGATCGCGATATCGATCGCGGTATTGCCGCCGCCAATCACCACGACGCGGCGCCCGACCGCAAGGTTAGATAAATCCTTCGCCTGGCGCAGACGCTCGATATAGCCGACCGCGTCCTCCACACCCTCAAGCGCTTCGTCCTCAAGGCCAAGCTTCTGCGTTGTTTGCAAGCCCGCGCCGATAAACACGGCGGGGTAGCGCTTGCGCAAATCGGCGAGTGTCACATCGCGCCCGAGCGCGTTGTTGTTGTGAATTTTGATGCCGCCAATTTCCAGGAGCCACGCCACTTCCTTTTGCGCGAAGTGATCCGGCACTTTATAGGCGGCGATACCGTGTTCATTGAGCCCGCCGGGTTTGGCGCGCGCTTCATAAACATCCACACTGTGGCCGAGCATGGCGAGTCGGTGCGCGCAGGCTAGACCCGCTGGCCCGGCGCCGACCACCGCGATTGTTTTGCCGCTCTCAGGCGCGCGCGTGAACGGGTGCGTGCCGTCCTTCATCAGCGCGTCGACCGCGTGGCGTTGCAACAGGCCGATCTTGACCGGTTTGTTTTCGCCCGCCGTACGCACGCAAGCCTCCTCACATAGCTCCTCGACCGGGCACACCCTGGCGCATGTCCCGCCAAAAATATTGGCCGACAAAATATCGATCGCCGAGCCCTTGAGATTGCCGGTGCGGATTTTGCCGATGAAGGAGGGGATGTCGATGCTGGTCGGGCAGGCCTCGACGCACGGTGCATCAAAACAAAAATGGCAGCGCGACGCTTCGATCAGCGCCTCGCGTGCGCTCAAAGGCGGGTTGATGTCATCAAAGACCTTGGCGTAGCCGCCATGATCGAGCCGCCCTGGCTTGATGTCGGGGGCCTCGCTGTCCGCGTCCTTCATCGCCCTGTCCTCCGCTGGGGCCTCGCCAATCGCGAAGCCTATTGCTATCTTGACCAAATGGTCAAGATATCTTCACTCAGTTATCCCCCTGGCCTCATCCTGAGCTTGTCGAAGGATGAAGCGATAATCTCACGCCCTCTTGCTCCCGCCTTCGCCGAAGCGAAGCCTCTTCGGCTTCGCGCAGGCAGGTCGACAGGCTCAGCATGAGGCCGCAGAGGAAGGCCGTTGCCTCCAAGCAGGCGATCCGCCAGGAGAACGTGGCGAAAATCCTCGAGGCGGCCGAGGCGGTGTTCGCGACCAAGGGCTTTTCCGGCGCGACCACGGGGGAAATCGCCACGCGCGCCGGCATCCCGAAGCCGAACCTCCATTATTATTTCCGCACCAAGGCGGCGCTTTATCGCGCGGTGCTCGATGATATTTTGGCGCTTTGGCTCGACGCCACCGCCTCGATCGTGGCCGAGGCCGAGCCGGCCGATGCGCTGCGGCGTTATATCGAGGCCAAAATGGCCTATTCGCGCACGCGGCCCTTTGCCTCCAAGGTGTTCGCCAATGAATTGCTGCATGGCGCGCCGGCGGTGAAGGGCTTTTTGGGCGGCGCGATGAAGCGCCTGGTCGATGACAAGGCCAAGGTGATCGAGGGCTGGATCGCGGCGGGCCGCATCGCGCCGATCGATCCGCATCATTTGTTCTTTGTGCTGTGGGCTGCGACGCAGACTTACGCCGATTTTGATTGTCAAATAGCGGCCGTGCTCGGCAAGAAAAAGCTCAACCCCGTTGACTATGACCGCGCCGGCGAAACCGTCTCCACGCTCATTTTGCGTGGGCTTGGGTTGAAGGGGTGAGGTGCTCGGTGGGAGACGTCATGCGATGATATGCATCACGCTCTTACTCATCGTCATGCGCGGGCTTGACCCGCGCATCCAGGCGTCATTTGAAAGCTGCATTGACGGGTTGGGCCTGGATGGCCGGGTCTTCGCCCGGCCATGATGCGGAGAGGGTAAGTTGCGCCGCGTGCCTCAGCACATTCTGCCCGATGTGCTCGCGGCCGATTTGCGCATCGTGTTCTGTGGCTCGGCGGCAGGATTCAAATCGGCCGCGCTCCGCGCCTATTATGCCAGGCCAGGCAATAAATTCTGGCCGACGCTTTATCGCGTTGGGTTGACACCGCGCCCGATTGCGCCAGCCGAGTTTCGCACTGTGCTCGAATTCAGCATCGGTCTCACCGATCTCTGCAAGACCGGCTTCGGCAATGATGTCGATCTCGATCCCACGCATGACGATGTGCCGGGGCTCTTGCGCAAGATCAAACGATATAAGCCGCGTGTGCTCGCCTTCACCGCCAAACGCCCGGCCGCCATCGTGTTGCGGGAATTGGGGGCGGGCAAGGAGCCCCCAGCCTATGGCCTGCACGACTTGACGATCGGCGAGACGAAATTATTCGTGCTCACCTCACCCTCCGGCCGGGCGGGATCGTTCTGGGATGAGCGATGGTGGAGGGAATTGGCGGCGATGATAGACTCGCGCGAGACGTCCGCATCGATCGATTGACGGAGAGCGAGATGACCGCAGAGCAAGACTTCGCCACCAATCCGGCGAGACCGTTCCTGAAGATCGACAATGCCGACTTTCACCGCTGGTATCCGAAGGAGCGAGACAAACCGGAGAAAGGCACTTTCGAGGTTGGCCTCGTGCTGGCCGGTGCCGTCTCCGCCGGCGCGTATACCGCAGGCGTGCTAGACTTCCTGTTTGAGGCCCTCGATGCTTGGTACGCCGCAAAGGCACGCGGCGAGGACGTTCCGCGCCACGAAATCAAATTGCGCGTCGCTGCGGGCGCATCGGCAGGCGGCATCAACGCGGCGATCGCCGCGGCGGCGTGCCGCTACCGTTTCCCGCACGGCGCGGACCCGGCCAATCCGTTCTACGCGGCATGGGTCAACGGCGTCGACATCGCGAAATTGCTCGACACCGCAGACCTCACGGACACGAGCTATATGCGCGCGATTCTCAACTGCGAGTCGCTAGTCAAACTCGCGCACGATACCATCGACTATTCTCCCGATTCATCGGCCGACCCAAAGGAACGCGCCTGGCTGAGCGAGGGCTTCCGCGTTCTCCTGACCCTGACCAACATCACCGGCGTCCCCTATATGGTGCGCTTTTCTGGGCAATCGGGTCTCGGGCACGAGATGATCATGCACCGCGATCATCTCGGCTTCGCCGTGCCGTTCCAGAGCGAGCTAGGCGAGACCGAGGTGCCACCCGATGTGCTGCGCCTGACGCTGCCGAACGCTCACCACTCGCTTGTCTGGCGCAGCCTTGCGACCGCAGCGCTCGCGACCGGTGCCTTTCCACTCGCGCTCGAGCCGCGCCAGATCGCACGCACACGCACCGACTTCGAATACCGTTTCGCTTACGTCAACAGCGCCGGCAAAAAGATTTATGCCCGGCCATGGCCGCTGCGCGAGACGCTCGACGATCGGATGAATTTTCTGAGTGTCGACGGCGGCACCATGAACAACGAGCCGTTTGAGCTGGCCCATGCGGTGCTCGCCGGCAGCCAAGGCCAGAACCCTCGCGCTGGAATTGAGGCCTGCCGCGCGATGATCATGGTCGATCCTTTCGCGGATTATGCCGAGCCGAACGAAAAGGCCGCGCTCTCGCCGTCCATCATCGACGTGGCCTCGCATCTCCTGAGCGCGTTCAAAAACCAGACGCGCTTCAAGCCGATCGACCTGTCGCTTGCGGAGGCCGATGACGTCTATAGTCGCTTCCTCGTCGCACCGACTCGTATACGGGCGAACGGCGAGACCGTCCGGGGTCAGGACGCGTTGGCGAGCAGCGGACTCGGTGGTTTTCTCGGCTTCTTCGCGCAGGCCTATCGGCATCACGATTTCTTGCTCGGTCGCATCAACTGCCGAAGCTTCCTGCGCGATCAGTTCGCCTTGCCGATCGCCGCGGAAGGTGCGCGCAATCCTATTTTTGCGCATTGGGAGCCCCACCACTGGGCGGCCGGCTCGCCGTTTGTCAGTAGTGAGCGGCCGGCGCACGGCCAGCTCATCCCGCTGGTCGGTCATCTCGGCAAGCGCACCGAGCGGCTCGATTGGCCGAGCAACGCCTTTTCGGGTTATGACGCGATGCGCGAGCCGATCGAGCGGCGCGTTCGCGCCATCTATCCTGTTTTGCGCGATTCGCTGATCCAACGCTTCGGCTTCGGTCGGATATGGCGCGGGGTCGCGCGCTGTTACCTAGTACTGCCGTGGCTCATCGCGAGGCCTAAGCTGCTCAAGTCGCTCCGAACGACGCTCGACAAGGCCGCCAACGACGTGAAGCGGCGGGCTTGAAGCGGCTCGGTGGACAAGTCTCCTTACCCCATCATCGGGAATGACAAATCCACGCCGCTTCTAATCCCCGTCGGCCAACGCGAGGTCACGGTCTTGAGGCGCGTATAGAAGCGCACGCCCTCCATGCCATGCATGCCGTGATCGCCGAATAGCGAACGCTTCCAGCCACCGAAGGAGTGATAGGAAACCGGCACCGGGATCGGCACATTGACGCCCACCATGCCGATATTGACGCGGCTGGTGAAATCGCGCGCGGCATCGCCATCGCGCGTGAAGATCGCCGTGCCATTGCCATATTCATGGTCGTTGACGAGCTTCACCGCGTGCTCGTAATCCTTCGCGCGCACGACCGAAAGCACCGGCCCGAAAATCTCTTCCTTATAGATGCGCATGTCGGCGGTCACGCGGTCGAACAGCGAGGGGCCCATGAAATAGCCGCCCTCATAGCCCTGTAGCTTGAGGCCGCGGCCATCGACCACGAGCTCGGCGCCTTCCTTCACGCCGGTGTCGATATAGCCTCGCACCTTGTCATAATGCTGCTTGGTGACGAGCGGGCCCATCTCGGCCTGCGGGTCCGAGCCCGGACCGACCTTGATATGCTCGATCTTGGGCCGCATCGCCTTGACGAGCGCGTCCGCTGCCTTGTCGCCAACAGCAACGGCAACGGAGATCGCCATGCACCGCTCGCCGGCCGAGCCATAGGCCGCGCCGATCAAGGCATCGGTCGCCATGTCGAGGTCGGCGTCCGGCATCACCACCATGTGGTTCTTGGCGCCGCCCAAGGCCTGCACGCGCTTCGCATTGGCGCAGCCGGTCGTATAGACATATTCGGCAATGGGTGTCGAACCGACGAACGAGATCGCGGCGACGCCCGGATGATGCAGCAGCGCATCAACCGCAACCTTGTCGCCATTGATCACGTTCAGCACGCCATCGGGCGCGCCGGCCTCTTTCATCAACTCGGCGAGCAGGAACGGCGCCGAGGGGTCGCGCTCGGACGGTTTCAGAATGAAGGTATTGCCGCAGGCGAGCGCGAGCGGGAACATCCACATCGGCACCATGGCGGGAAAATTGAACGGCGTGATGCCGGCGCAAACACCCAAGGGTTGCCGGGTCGAATAGGAATCAACCGAGGCCCCCACCTGCTCGGTGTAATCGCCACGCAGCAAATGCGGAATGCCGCAGGCGAACTCGACCACCTCAAGCCCGCGTTGAAGCGAACCGTGTGCGTCGGACAGAACTTTTCCGTGCTCATCGACGATGTGCTTGGCGACCTCGTCCTTCCGCGCCTCGACCAATTCCTTGAACTTCCAGAGCACGCGCGCGCGGCGGATCGGCGGCGTCGCGGCCCAGGCCGGCCACGCGGCGGAAGCGGCCTTGACTGCTTGATCGACCTCGGCCGCGCTCGCAAGCGCCACCGTGCCGGATTTCTCGCCCGTCGCCGGGTTGAATAGATCGCTGCTTCGCCCGCTTGCGCCGGCGACGCGCACGCCATTGATGAAGTGTCCGACGGATTTGGTCATGAAGGTCTCCCTACGCCGCAAGGGCCTCTTTGGCTGATACGTATTTATGGCCGAGCGCGCGCGCGACCGCCTCGAACGTGACCTTGCCGCGATGGACATTAAGCCCGTTCAACAAATGCGCATCATCGCCCAGCGCCTTTTTATAGCCCTTGTCGGCCAGCGCCAGCACGAAGGGTAGCGTCGCGTTCGAGAGCGCGAGCGTCGAGGTGCGTGCCACCGCACCCGGCATGTTGGCGACGCAATAATGGATGATGCCGTCGACCTCATAAGTGGGTTCGGCGTGCGTGGTTGCCTTCGAGGTTTCGAAACAGCCGCCCTGATCGATCGCGACGTCGACCACCACAGCGCCCCGCCGAATGCGCTTCAGCATATCGCGCGTCACAAGCTTCGGTGCCGCCGCGCCCGCGATCAACACGCCACCAATCACGAGATCGGCATTAGTCACGTGCTCTTCGATCGATTGCTTGGTCGAGAAAATCGTCGTCACGCGCCCGCCGAACACATCGTCGAGATAACGCATGCGTGGGATCGAGCGTTCGATGATCACCACATTGGCGCCCATGCCCGAGGCCATGCGCGCGGCCTGCATGCCAACGACACCGCCGCCCAAGATCACCACATCGGCCGGCGCAACGCCCGGCACGCCGCCGATCAACACGCCGCGCCCGCCTTTGGCTTTTTCCAAACAAGTGGCGCCGGCATGGATCGACATGCGCCCCGCCACCTCGCTCATCGGCGCGAGCAGCGGCAGGCCGCCCTGCGCATCGGTCACGGTTTCATAGGCAATGGCGATCGCGCCTGAGCCGATCAAGCCCTTGGTCTGTTCGGGGTCGGGCGCCAGATGCAAATAGGTGAACAGCACCTGATTCTCGCGCAGCATTTTCCATTCGACCGCTTGCGGCTCCTTCACCTTCACGATCATGTCGGCCTTGGCGAAAATCTCCGCCGCGCTATCGACCAGCGTCGCGCCCACGGCCTGATAGTGCGCGTCGTCAAAGCCGATCGAGGTGCCAGCATTTTTTTGCACGATCACCTTGTGACCGTGATGGATGAGCTCGCCCACGCCGGCCGGCGGCAGTCCGACCCGGTATTCGTGAACCTTTATTTCCTTCGGAACACCGACAAGCATGACTCGCTCCTTAGACTCGTCCGTTCATGGGTCATTGAATCGCGAAAATGTCTCGGGTGAGGCGGCATCGGGGCCGGTCCATTTTTTGGACCGGCCCCGGAAAACAATTCGCCCTAAGCGGCTTCCTTGAGCGATTCGTCGATCGTCTCGACGATGCGATCGATGTGGGATTTCTCGATGATCAAGGGCGGTGACAGCGCAATGATATCGCCGGTCGTGCGAATGAGCACGCCCTTCTCATAACAGCGCAGGAACACATCGAACGCCCGCGCGGTCGGCTTGCCGGCAATCGGCTCGAGCTCAATCGCGCCGATGATGCCCAGATTGCGCGTGTCGATCACATTGCGAGCACCTTTCAGCGAATGCATCGCCTTTTCCCAATAGGGTGCCAAATCGCGCGCGCGCTCGAACAAACCATCCTTCTGATAGATGTCGAGCGCGGCGTGGCCGGCGGCGCACGCCACCGGATGGCCCGAATAGGTATAGCCATGGAACAGCTCGATGGCGTTCTCCGGCCCCTGCATGAAGGCGTCGTAGATTTTCTTGCGCGCGAACACCGCGCCCATCGGGATCGCGGCGTTGGTCAGGCCCTTCGCGACCGTGATGAGGTCGGGCACGATGCCGAAATATTCGCTCGCGAAGCTTGAGCCGAGCCGCCCGAAGCCGGTGATCACCTCGTCAAAAATCAACAAAATGCCATGCTTGTCGCAAATCGCGCGGAGCTTTTCGAGATAACCCTTGGGCGGCACCAACACGCCGGTGGAGCACGCCACCGGCTCAACGATCACCGCCGCGATGTTCGAGGCATCGTGCAGGGCAACCAGCCGTTCCAAATCATCGGCCAAATGCGCGCCCCATTCGGGCTGGCCGTGGGAATAGGCCTGCTTCTCGTGGTTGTAAGTGTGCTGAATGTGATCGACGCCGGGCAACATGGCGCCGAAGAATTTGCGGTTGGCGACCATGCCGCCGACCGAGATGCCGCCGAAACCGACGCCATGATAGCCGCGCTCGCGCCCGATCAGCCTTGTGCGCGTGCCTTCGCCGCGCACGCGATGATAGGCGAGCGCGATCTTGAGCGCGGTATCGACCGATTCAGAGCCTGAATTGGTGAAAAACGCATGGTCGAGGTCGCCCGGCAGCATTTGTACGAGGCGCGCCGCGAGCTCGAACGCCGCCGGATGGCCCATTTGGAAGGCCGGTGCATATTCCATGCGGCCGACTTGGGCTGACACCGCCTCGGTGATTTCCTTCCGCCCATGGCCAGCATTGACGCACCAGAGGCCCGCCGTGCCGTCGATGATCTGGCGGCCATCGACGGTGGTGTAATACATGCCTTCGGCCGCGACCAAGAGGCGCGGCTTTTTCTTGAATTGGCGGTTCGGCGTGAAGCCCATCCAATAGGGCTCGAGATCGTTCGGCATG
>CAMDNF010000018.1:0-35772 GCA_945902735.1 Rhizobium sp. Q54
GTGACGAGCGGCATCAGCGCGTCGTCCGCCCCCATCTTCCAATTGCCGAAGCTCTCACCGCAATCAATGTTGATGTCGAAGGTCTTGGCCATGGCCGCGTCTCCTTTTGACGATTGCCCTATCATGGCGCCGCGCGCCGATTAGCGCCATGCGAAAATCGGGTGGTTGAAGGCCTCAGGCCGGCTCGGGGCCGACTTTGACCATGAGCTTGCCGTCGTGCTGGCCGGTGAATAGGCGGTTGACCGCGTCGGGCGCGTTCTCCAGCCCATCGATCACGTGGACGCGGTATTTGATGCGGCCCTCGGCCAGCCATTGGGCAAGGTTGACGAACGCCTCGGCGAAGCGGTCGGCGTGATCGAGAATAATGAACCCCTTGATCGAGACTCGGTGCATCAGAAGTTGGGCGAAGCGATAGGGTCCCGGCACCGGGGCATCGGCGTTGTACTGCGAAATCAAACCACATAGTGCGATGCGCGCGTTATTGTTGACGAGCGCGAGGCTAGCATCGAGCTGCGCGCCACCGACATTCTCGAACACGCAATCAATGCCTTTGGGGCAATGGCGCTTCAGCGCCTCATCGACGTTTTCGGTCCGGTAATTGATCGCGGCATCGAGACCGAGTTCCTCGGTGAGCCATTTGCACTTGGCGTCGCTGCCCGCAATGCCGACCACGCGGCAGCCCATGATCTTGCCGATCTGCGCCGCGATCGAGCCAACCGCGCCGGCCGCGCCGGTGACCACCATGGTCTCGCCGCGCTTGGGCTGACAAAAATCCATCACACCGACATAGGCGGTGAACCCGATCGCGCCGAGCAGACCCATATAACTCGTCAAGGGCAGTCCAGGGAGACGGATCGCCGACGAGGACATCTTCTGCTTGTTGAGCAGGCCCAAATCGGCCGCCTTGATCATGACTTTCAGGAGACCGAGTGTCGCACCGATCGATAGCCCCGGCACGCGGTTGAATTTCCACACCGTCCCGGGCCTATCGAGCACGGTGAAGTCCTGCCAGCCGAGCAGGCCAGTGACCAGATCGCCTTGCTTCAAGCCGGCCTGGCGCGATTCGACCACCTCGCCGATCGCGCCGCCGCGCATGACGTGGCCAAGCTCGACCGGCGGCATATATTGTTCCATGTCGCTGGCCCAAATCCGATTGGTCGGATCGAGCGAGAGATAAACAGTGCGGACCAGCGCTTGGCCATCGGCGAGCGGCGGTACCGGCGTTTGGCGCCATTCGAAATCGCCCTGCTTGAGCAGGCCTTCGGGCCGCGCGGCGAGATGCCAGGCCCGGTTGGTGCGTGCGGTCATGTGAACTCCCCCATTGTCGTCTGGATTGAGCGGCGGTGATGACCTCGCCGTCAAGCGCCTCGCCGCTCGACCCCTGCCCTGCTAGGGTAAAATCCAGAGTCGCACGCGGAGATTCGTCATGGTCCGCCAGCACGCAATGGGTCGTTCGGTAGAAGGTGGCGAGCGCGCGACCTCGGAGATTCATCCCTTCGCGCGTTTTTTACGTATCGTCGCGCGCGGCGATACGCTGTCGCGCCCGCTCGATTTCGACGAGGCGACCGAGGCGATGCGCATGATCCTGCGCGGCGAGGCCGAGCCGGTGCAGATCGGCGCCTTTCTCGCGGTGCTGCGCTATCGGCAGGAAAGCCCATCGGAGATCGCCGGGTTCGTGCGCGCGGCGCGTGCCCTTCGCCAGGTGCCGCAAAGTGCCGCGGCCGATCTCGATTGGCCGTCTTATGCCGATGTGCATCGCCAATTGCCCTATTTCGTGCTGGCCGCGCTCCTGATCGCGGAAACCGGCACGCGCGTGCTGATTCACGGCATCGAGGGCAGCGGGCCGGTGACGACGATCGCGACGCTCGGCATGCTCGGTATCAGCCTGAGCCCGACCGCCGATTCGGCCGCGCGCGCGCTTGAGCGCGATCACTTCGCCTATTTGCCGCTTGGCGTGGCCTGCCCGGCTTTGCGGCGCCTGTTCAATTTGCGCCCGATCCTGGGCTTGCGCACCGGCGCCAACACGGTCGCGCGCGAGCTCAACCCGTTCAACGCGCCGCACCAGATGCAGGGCGTGTTCCACCCGAATTACGTGACCAAACATTTGGCGGCCTCGCGCCTGATCGGCCAGGCCAATGCCGCGATCTTCAAGGGCGGCGCCGGCGAGGTGCAGCGCAATCCGCAAAAGGCGTGTCGGGTCACCTTGTTGCGTGACCAAGAGGCGACCGAAGAGGTTTGGCCGGTGCTCGATGAGGGCCCGCTCTATCCCTGGCGCGAAGAACCGCTCGAGCCCTCACGTGTCGCGGCGCTCTGGCGCGGCACGTGGCACGCCGCCGCGCCCGAGGCGGCCGTGATCGGCACAGCGGCGATCGCGCTTCATCTGCTCGGGCGCGCGGAGGATATTGCCGGCGCCGAGACCATGGCCCGCGAACTCTGGCTGAAGCGACCCAAAAGCAAATACGGCCGGGCTTGAGATTTTGCCGCATTGTGGCCGCTAGGCGGGCAGGCTAGTTTGCCCGCCATCCTCAACGGCGCCCGCCAATGCGCGGCGCGCCACACGCCCAACAATCTGGAAGCGCCATGGCCTCATATCTCTGCGGCATCGATATCGGCGGCACCTTCACCGACTGCGTGCTGATCGATCAGACCGGCCGCGTCATCACCGCGAAATCTCCTTCAACGCCCGGCAATTTCGCCAAGGGCATGATGGGCGCGCTCGAAGCCGCCGCGACCAAAGTGGGCATCACGCTGCCTGAGCTCTGCGGCCAAATCACGCGGCTGTCGCATGGCACCACGGTCGGCACCAACGCGATCATCCAGAAAAAGGGCGCCAAGGTCGGGCTGATCACCACCAAGGGGCACAATCACGTCATTCACATCATGCGCGGCTCGCGCGGCCTGACCGGCGCCGACATTCGCCAGGTGGTGCACATCCCCGAAAGCAAGAAGCCCGATCCGATCGTGCCGAAATCCTTGGTCGAGGGCGTGTCCGAGCGGGTCGATTGCTTCGGCAAGATCATCGTGCCGCTGAACGAGGCCGAGGCCGAAGCGGCGATCCACAGCCTGGTCGCCAAGGGCGTCAAGGCGATCGCGGTGTGTTTTCTATGGTCGTTCCTGGAGCCGAGCCATGAGCGGCGCGTGAAGGAAATGATCGAGCGCATCGCACCGGGCCTCTTTGTCACCACCAGCGTCGATCTGGTGCCGAAATGGGGCGAATATGAGCGTACCGCCGCGGTTGCGCTGAACGCCTATATCGGCCCGCTGGTCACGGGCTATTTGGCCGGCGTCGCGGCCGATGTAGCGCGGCTCGGCTATCACCACCCCTTGCAGATCACGCAATGCGGCGGCGGCACGATCTCGGTCTCGCGCGCGATGGGCGCACCGCTGCTGACGCTCGATTCGGGCCCGGTCGCGGGCGTGATGGGGTCGCAATATGCCGGCGGGCTGATGGGTTATCCAAACGTCATCACGACCGATATGGGCGGCACGTCGTTCGATGTCGGCGTGATTCACAATGGCGTGCCCGGCTTCTCCTATCGGAGCCTCGTGCACCAATATGAGTATTACCTCGCCAAGGTCGACGTGCAGACGGTCGGCGCCGGCGGCGGCAGTCTGGTGCGCGTTGATCCCTCGAGCGGCGCGATGAAAGTGGGGCCAGAGAGCGCGGGCGCCGAGCCTGGGCCGATCTGCTATCGCCGAGGCGGCACGGTGCCGACCGTGACCGATGCCGATGTCGTGCTCGGTTATCTCGACCCCGATAATTTCGCCGGCGGCGCGATCAGCCTCGACAAAGCGGGCGCCGAGGCGGGCATCAAGGCGATCGGCGAAAAGCTTGGGCTTAGCCTGCACGAATGCGCGGCCGGCATCGCGAAGATCGTCGAGTTCCAAATGGCCGATTTGATTCGCAAGGTCACGGTGCGAAAAGGCCTCGACCCGCGCGATTTCGTGCTGTTCGCCTTTGGCGGCGCAGGGCCGGTTCATGCCGGCGTGTTCGCGCGCGAGCTCGGCGTGGCCAAGGTGATCGTGCCGCAGAAAGAAACCGCCTCGGTCTGGTGCGCGTTCGGCGCGGCGGCGGCCGATGTGTTGCACCTTTATGAGCAAGTCGAGATCATGCGCTCGCCCTTCGATGCCGCGCGCATGAACCGCGTGCTGCAAGCGTTGAAGGCACGCGCCGATGCCGATCTCGACGAAGATGGCGCGGATGCGAGCCGGCGCGATTATCGTTTCTCGATCGACATGCGCCATAAGGGCCAGATCAACGAGGTCGAGGTCACCCTCAAGGGCCACGGTATTGCAGCGGGCGAGCTCGACGGGCTGAGCACGGAATTTTTCCGCCGCTATGAGGCGCTTTATGGCCGGGGCTCGTCGCTGCCCGGCGCGCAGCTTGAGGCGGTCACCTTCCGCTGCCGCGCGCGGGTTGAAATGCCGAAACCGCAATTGCCGCCGACCGACAAGCTCTCCGCCACCATCCCGCCCGGTGCGTTGCGCAAGCCCCGCCAAATCTATTGGACGGAATGGGGCAAGCTCGCCGAAACGCCGATCTATGATGGCCACGCGTTGGTGCCCGGCAATCGCATCAAGGGCCCGTGCGTCGCCGAGACGCGCGACACCTCGGTCGTCGTTCACCCAGGCGAGACGCTGACCGTCGACCGCTTCGGTAATTTTGAAATTCTGTTGACCGACGTCTGAGGACATCGCCATGCCCCGCATCAGCGAAATGAAAGACACCATCTTCGACGGCGTGAACATGCCCTATGTGCCGCCGAAGGTGCTCAAGATCGCGCCCAAGCTCAAGCTCCACCGCGATGCCGAGACCAGCATCGACCCCGTGACCTATGAGGTGGTGCGGCACAATTTGTGGAACGTGAACGAGGAGCATGGCGCGACGATCCAGCGCATTTCAGGCTCGCCGGTCGCGATGTATGCGCTCGATCTCAACCCTTCGATCCTGACCGAAGACGCCGAGTTCGTCTATTTCGGCCCCTATATGCAATACATGTCGGGCGTCACCGACACGCAGGTGAAATGGATTCTCGAGCACCGCAGCGACAATCCCGGCATCAAGCCGGGCGATATGTTCCTCGCCAATGATCCCTGGGTCGGCGCCGCGCATCAGATGGACGTGATGCTGATCTGCCCGGTGTTTCATGGCGATGAATTGTTCTGCTGGATCACCAATTGCCTCCATCAATACGACATTGGCGGCATCACGCCGGGTAGTTTTTGTCCGGCGGCGGAAAACGCTTTCGAGGAAGGCATTCTGATTCCGCCGGTCAAGATCGTCGAGAACGACACGGTCAGGCGCGATATTCTGGAGCTCTATTTGCGCTCGTCGCGCAAGCCCTCGCTCGTGCAGCTCGATTTTCATGCGCAGCTCGCCGGTAATCTCACCGCCAAAGAGCGCATCCACGGCCTGATCGAGCGCTATGGCGCGCGCACCGTGAAGGGCGTGATGAAGCGCGTGATTGATAACGCCGAAGCCGCGTTTTTGAAAAAGCTCGAGCAGATTCCAGACGGGCGCTGGGCCGACCGCACCTATGTCGAAGCGTGCCGGCCGGGCGATCGGCGCACGCACAAGGTGATGATCGCGCTCGAAAAGCGCGGCAATAAACTGATCTTCGATAATGACGGCACCGCGCCGCAGGATGGCGCGATGAACGCGACCTATTCGGGCTGGCGCGGCTCGGTCATGGTCGCGATCAACGAGCTTTTGGCGTGGGATCAATATTTCGCGGTCGGCGGCGCGCTGCGCCATATCGAATTCGACCCGACGCCGGGCACGCTCAATTGCGCGAACTTTCCGGCCTCGGTCTCGACCGCGCCGACCCAAGCGATGGAAATCTCGCTTTACCCCGCCTACAACATCATCTCGAAAATGCTCCACACCGTGCCCGAATATCGCGCCGATATCATGGGCATTGGCGGCACGAGCCAATGGCCGGCAACGATCTTTCGCGGCATCGACCAATGGGGCGAGCGCTATGGCTATTTGTTGATCGACCCGATCGGCGGCGCGATCGGCGCCTTTGCGCAAGGCGATGGCATCAACACCGGCGGCCAATCGCGTACGCCGATCGGCCAGCTCCCTAATGTTGAGCATAATGAGCAGAACTTCCCGCTGCTCGTGCTTTATCGCAAGGAGCTGCCGGATTCGGGCGGTGCGGGGCGGTTCCGCGGCGGGCTTTCGGCCGAGACCTGTTTCATCCCGCACAACACCAAGGAGATCGTGCAGGATACGCTTTCCTCAGGCAATGCGACGCCGACCTCGACCGGCATGATGGCGGGCTATCCCTCGACCACCAATAAATATTCGTTCGTGCGCGATAGCGACATTTTCGCGCGCCTGAAAGCCGGCCACATGATCGAGGACATCAACGAGGTCAAAGGTCGGCCCGAGCATTTGGAACTGCGACAAGAGAATTTCGTGCAGCACCCGGCGGATGTTTATGCCGTGCGCTGGTCGGGCGGTGGCGGCTTTGGCGACCCGATGCGGCGCGAGCCTGCGTTGATCGAGCACGACCTCGAACATTTCAACATCACGCCCGACGCGGCGCGTACGATCTTTGGCGCGGTGCTCGATCGCGATGGCCATGTCGACGCCAAGGCGACCGAGACGCATCGCCTCAAAGTGCGCGCCGGGCGTATGGCGCGGTTGAAGAACGGGCACAAGGTCAGCAAGGCCGAGGGTGCTGTGATCTTCAACGCGACCGATAATCTGGATTTGCGCAAAGCCGCCCAGGCGCCGCATTGGGCGTGCGCGCATTGCGCGACCGATCTCGGCCCGCTCAGCGCCAATTACAAGGATGGTTGCATGCGCGAAGATTCGCCGGTTTCGGCCTCGAACCCGCTGGTCGGCGAGCCGAGTCTCTTTATCGATGACGACGTCACCTTCCGCCGCTTCTATTGCCCGGGCTGCGGTTCGGAGATCGAAAACGAAATCGCGGTCACGCGCGATGAGCCGCTGAAGGACGTCGAGATCAGGCTTTGAAGCCGCCGTGCGGGTGAGGCGCGGATCGACGGCATTCACACGTCTCCAGACGCCACTTTAGTGCGTTCCCCTCTCCCTTTAGGGAGAGGGTCAGGGTGAGGGTGAGGGTGGGGCTCTCCGTTCGAGAGCGTTCAGGATCGCCTGCCCTCACCCCAGCCCTCTCCCGCGAGCGGGAGAGGGGGACGACGATTTGGAGAATTCTTCCTCAACGCACCTTGCTGAGCACCGTCGTGGCGAAGGCCTCGATGCGATCGAGCGTTTCCTGCCGCGTCGCCGCGAGGAAATTGAACAGCACATGGTTGACGCCGAGCGCCTTCATGGCCGCGATATCGCCGGCGATGTCATCGGCGCTGCCGGTGAGGAGCATTCTCTCGCCATCGCTGGCCTTGACGGGCGCCCCGGTGCCCGAGGTCCAGACCGACCAATAGGCCAGATCGAGCGTCTTGAAATCGCGCTTCTCGTCAGCCGCCATGCGCTTCAAGACCTCGAGCGCGGCCTTATAGCGCTTCAAGGAATCGAGCGGCGCGTGCGGGTTGCAGCCGATCGGATACCAAGCATCGCCACGCTTGACCGCGCGACGCATGGCGGGCGCGCTCTCGCCGCCGATCCAAATCGGCGGGTGCGGTTGCTGCTTCGGCTTCGGCGCGAAATAAATGTTCGAGAATGAGCGGTATTTGCCGTTGAACGACGGCGCGTCCTTGGTCCAGAGCTCGCGATAAATATCGATATATTCGTCGGTCACCTTGCCGCGCTCTTCATAGGGGGGCGCACCGACCGCGACGAACTCCTCCGGCATCCACCCGGCGCCGCACCCCAAAATGGTGCGCCCGCCCGAGAGATGATCGATGGTCGAGACCAGCTTCGCGGTCAACATCGGCTCGCGATAGGGCACCACCATGACCGAGGTGAGCAGCTTGGCCGTCTTGGTTTGCGCCGCGGCGTTCGCCATTAGAGCGAGCGGCTCCAGGCATTCGCCCGCGCCAAGGGTCGAAAAATTCAGCGTTCCATCGGGCGAATAGGGGTAATTCGCGCCGATCGTGCGGGGGATGATGATGTGATCGGGGATGGCCAGGATCGAATAGCCACAGTCCTCGCCCTTGCGGCAGATCGCCGCGATATCGTCATTATGGGCAAGCGGCCCGCCATTCGGAATGTTGAAGCCGAATTCCATCCAATCCCCCTACAATCAGCGCGGTTTTCGCGGCTTTCCGCGATTACTCAGCGGTGCCGTCGCGTGGCCCCTGTGCTATAGGGATTTTTCAGGGCGCGCAAGGTGGGGTGGAATCATTGGTTTGTGCCACCACCTGGCTGTCACCCACCTATTACCCTGGTATAGAATAGCGCCAACGGGTAATCGCCCGACGCCACCGGGACGACGGAACAAGATATGACCTCGCCGCGAGCCACCGCGGATTTTCTGGCTTTTGAGTCTGTGCAAGGCGCTGCGCTCGATGCCCTCTGTCAGGAGGCGGCGGCGCTGCGCGATGCCCATTGGGGCCGCACGATCACCTATTCGCGCAAGGTCTTCGTGCCGTTGACCACGCTGTGCCGCGATGATTGCGGCTATTGCGTCTTCGTGAAGCGCCCGGGCGAACCGGGGGCGCGCGTGATGACGCCCGATCAAGTGATGGCGGTGGTCGAGGGTGGTGCCGCGCTTGGCTGCAAGGAAGTGCTATTCAGCCTCGGTGAAAAGCCCGAGCGGCGATACGACATGGCGCGCGATGCCTTGGCCGCGCTCGGCCATGACCGCATGACCGATTATCTGCGCGCGATGTGCGAACGCGTTCTGGCCGAAACGGGCCTCTTGCCGCACGTCAATGCCGGTACGCTCGACGATCATGAAATCGCCATGCTGAAGCCGGTCAGCGGCAGCATGGGCATGATGCTTGAAAGTGTCAGCAAGCGGCTTTGCGAGCCGGGCGGCCCCCATCATGGCTGCCCCGACAAGGTGCCGGTGCAGCGCCTGCGTACGCTCGAGCGCGCCGGCCGTCATGGCGTGCCGTTCACCACTGGGATCTTGATCGGCATCGGCGAGACCTGGGCCGAACGGCTCGATACGCTCGCCGCGATCAATGAGATCCACGCGCGCCACGGCCATATCCAAGAAGTGATCGTGCAGAATTTTCGCGCCAAGCCGGGCATCGCCATGGCCAACCATCCCGAGCCCGATCACGACGACATGCGCCGCACGCTCGCGGTCGCGCGCCTGATGTTGGCGCCGACCATTAGCCTGCAGGCGCCACCCAATCTCGCGCCCGATTATCTCGACTATATCGATTGTGGGCTCAATGATTGGGGTGGCGTCTCGCCACTTACGGTCGATCACATCAATCCCGAACGCGCCTGGCCGCATATCGAAACGCTCGCCGCCGGCACCGCGCGCAAAGGCTATGCCTTGCAAGAGCGCCTGACCGTCTATCCCCGCTATATCGAAAGCGCGGCGCGCTATCTCCACCCGGCGGTGGCGAAGCAGGTCGGCGCGATGGCGCGCGAGGACGGCCTTGCGCTCCGCCAAACCTCATGATGGAACACCCCACTATGTTGGATGTAATTGACACGAACGATCTTGACGGTGCGCTCGGCCGTGCAAGCGCGCCCACCCGCGCGATTCTCGATCGCACGCTCGAAGGCCATGAACTCAGCGAGCCGGACGCGATCAGCTTGTTCGAGACCGAGGGCGATGATGTCGTGGCCGTTCTCGCGGCTGCCAATGAGGCGCGCCGCCAGGCCAAGGGCGAGCGGGTTACCTTCGTGGTCAATCGCAATATCAACTTCACCAATGTCTGCTACATGGGTTGCCGCTTCTGCAATTTCGCGAAGCGGATGGATAACCCCGAGGCTGAATTACTCGCGCATGACGAGGTGGCGCGGCGCGCGGTCGAAGCCTGGGAGCGCGGCGGCACCGAAGTGTGCATCCAAGGCGGCCTGCACCCGAAGATCGCGGGCACGCACTACGCCGAGATCGTGCGCGCGATCAAGGCCGTGTTGCCGGAGATGCACATTCACGCCTTCTCGCCCTTCGAGATTTGGTATGGCGCGACGAAATCACGCCAGCCCTATGCCGAATTCCTTGCTGAGCTGCGCGATGCCGGCCTCGGCTCGGTACCCGGCACGGCGGCCGAAATTCTCGACGAGCGCGTGCGCAAAATTCTGACGCAAGACAAGCTCAGCACCGATCAGTGGGTCGAGATCATTCGCGCGGTCCATGGCGTGGGCCTGCCCTCGACCGCGACCATCATGTATGGCCATGTCGATGCGCCCACGCATTGGGCGCAGCACATCGGCCTCATTCGTTCGATTCAAAAAGATACAGGCGGCTTCACCGAGTTCGTGCCGCTCGGTTTCATTCATGATGATTCGCCGCTCTATCGCGACGTACCCAATGTGCGCCCTGGCCCAACGCGCGATGAACACCTCAAAATGCACGCGGTCGCGCGCCTGATGCTCAAAGGCTGGATCGACAATATCCAGGCCTCGTGGGTCAAGCTCGGGCCCGAGCTCGCGCAATTCATGCTCCATTGCGGGGCGAACGATTTCGGCGGCACGTTGATGAACGAGAGCATCTCGCGGGCGTCGGGTGCGCAATGGGGCCAGGAAGTCACCGCGCGTGAAATGGTTGGCATTATTCGGGGCGCCGGGCGCACGCCGGTGCAGCGCTCGACGCTCTATAAGACGATCACCGTTTACGACGCGGTCGATCCGGCCGATCTCGCGCCACTCGTCCCACGCAAAAAACCGAGCGTCGCGCGCGAGCTTGCGCGTGAGTTCATGCGCGGCTGATCGATGGTGTGATCATGGTTGAGCGGATCGTCATATTGGCCGGCGGTGTTGGCGGCGCGAAACTTGTGCAGGGTTTCGCCGATGCCTGCGCGCCCGAGCGCCTCGCGGTGATCGGCAATGTGGCCGATGATTGGGAATTCCATGGTCTTTGGGTGTCGCCCGATATCGACACCGTGACCTACACGCTCGCCGGTCTGATCGACGAGACCAAGGGCTGGGGCGTGCGCGAGGAGAGCTTCCGCGCGCTCGACGTGCTGAAGAGCCTCGGCAAAGACACCTGGATGCAGCTCGGCGACCAGGATTTGGGCCTTCATATTTATCGCACCGAGCGGCGCAAGCGTGGTGAGCGGCCGAGCGCGATCGCGCGCGACATCGCACAAAAGCTGGGCGTTGCCGTGCCGATCCTCTTGCCGACCGACGAGCCGATCCACACCAAGGTGCAAACGCCCGATGGCTGGCTTGCCTTTCAAGAATATTTCGTGCGCGAGCGCTGCAAGCCGCCGGTCTATGACATGCGCTTCGATGGCGCTGAGGGCGCCAGCGCAACGCCCGAGGCGCTCTCAGCGCTCGGCAATGCCGATCTCATCATCATCGCGCCGAGCAACCCGATCGTCTCGATCGCACCGATCCTCGCCGTGCCCGGTATAAGGCGCGCGATCGAGCGAAGCCGTGCGCTGCGGATCGCGGTGTCGCCCATCATTGGCGGTCGCGCGATCAAGGGTCCGGCGGCCGATATGATGCGCACCATGGGCCTTGCACCGGACGTTACTGGCGTTGCAGCGCGCTATCGCGGCCTGATCGACGCCTTCGTGATCGACCGCGAAGACCGCGCGGCGGCGGCCTCATTGACCAGCGACGATCTTGCGATCTGGGTTGAGGATACGGTCATGCGCACGCGCGACGACAAGCAGCGTTTGGCCGAGCGCCTGTTGCGCCGCGCGGAACTTGAAGGGCGCAAGCGCGGCGCGGCATGACGGGCTCTTTAGCGATCGTCATTCCGGCCAAGGATCCGAATTCGGCCAAGACCCGGCTCGCGCCCCTCCTTTCCGAAGAGGCGCGACAGAGCCTGGCCTTGACGCTCTTTCGCGTCACTTTGCGTTTTTTTCGGATCAATTTTGCCGATGCGCCGCTCGTGGTGGTGACCGATTCGGCGCTGCTGGCCGACGAAGCGGCGCATTTCGACGCGACAATTTTGCGCGATGTGGCCTCGGGCCTGACCGCGGCCGTGCAACAAGCCGCCGATTGGTGCGTGACCCAAGGCTACGCCTCGCAACTCGTGATCCCCTCCGATATCGGCGCGCTCAGGCACGAGGAGATCGCGCGCCTGTTCGAACGGCCGCGGCCAAACCCGTCCTTGATTCTGTGCCCCTCCGCCGATGAGGGGGGCACCAACGCTCTATTGGCGACGCCGCCCAATGTCGTGCCGATTTGGTATGGCATCGGCTCGTTCAAACGCTTTCAGGCCGAGGCCAAAGCGCGCGGCATCCCGACCGACGTGCTGCGCCTCGCCAATTTGTCGCTCGACCTCGATACGCCGGAGGATGTGCGGCGCTTTCTCGATTTGGGCCCGGATGGCCCGGTGCTTGATGAGTTGAGACGATGGGCGACGGCCACCAGCTCCTGATGCATGCGCTGCCGGGCCTGCCCGATGTGCGGGCGGGCGATGATGTGGCGGCGCTCATTTTGGCCGCCCTGCCGCGCGCTGGGCTCGCGCTCGACGATGGCGATATATTGATCATCGCGCACAAGATCATCTCGAAGGCCGAGGGGCGACTGGTGCGCTATGTCGACGTCACGCCGTCCGACGAGGCGATCAAACTCGGCACATCGATTCGGAAAGACCCGCGGCGCGTTGAACTCATCCTGCGTGAAAGCAAACGCATCATCCGCGCGGTCGATCGCGCCGGCCTGCCCGAAGGTATTTTGATCACCGAGCATCGCCTTGGCTTCATCAGCGCCAATGCGGCGATCGATGAATCGAATATCGGCGAATCGAATGCCGCGTTGCTTTTGCCGGTGGACCCCGATGCCAGCGCGCGCGCACTGCGGAAAATTATAGAAGCAGCCACAGGCAAAACCATCGGTGTCTTGATTTGCGACACGTTTGGGCGGCCCTGGCGCATTGGCCATGTCAATGTCGCGATCGGCCTTGCGGGCGTTCCCGCCTCGCTCGATCTCGTCGGGCAGAAGGATGCCTATGGTCGAACGCTCCGCGTCACCCGGCCGGCGACGGCGGATGAACTCGCGGCCGCCGGCGGGCTTCTGATGCCGAAAGACGCCAAATGCCCGGTCGTGCTATGTAGCGGTCTCCAATGGACGCCGGGCACGGATTCAGCCCGCGATTTGATCAGACCCCGAGAAGAGGATTTGTTCCTATGACCATCGCCATTGTCGGCGGCACCGGCCCGCAAGGGCGCGGCCTTGCGCTTCGGTTCGCGGCCGCAGGGATCGACGTCGTGCTTGGCTCGCGCGATGCGGCGCGCGCCGCCGAAGGCGCGGTCGAGCTCAGCGCCCTCCTTGGCGGCACGCCAGGGCGGATCACCGGCCTTGGCAATCGCGATGCGGTGCGCGCGGCGCAAGAGATCGTCATTCTGTGCGTGCCCTATGGCGCGCATGACCAGACCATCGACGACATCAAGGATTTGCTCGTCGGCAAAATACTGGTCGATGTCGTGGTGCCGCTGGCCGAGGGCGACCCCAAACGCGTCGCCATGCCGGCGGAAGGCTCGGCGACCGAGGCCGCACAAAAGCGCGTCGGCGCGAGCGTGCCCGTGGTCGGCGCGCTGCATAATGTCTCGGCCTATGTGCTGAGCAAACTCGGCACACCGATCAATTGCGATATTTTGGTGTGCGGCGACGATATCGAGGCCAAGAAAAAAGTGATGGCCTTGATCGAGCGGCTCGGCGTGGTTGCCTATAATTGCGGGCCGGCCGAAACCGCGCGTTGTATCGAAGCGATCACCGCGTTGCTCATTCGGCTCAATATCTCGAAAGCCACGTCGTTCAAGCACGCCGGCATCAAGATATGGGGCGAGGCCGGCTGAGCCACGCCGTTTGAGCACCGGAGACCCGCGCGCCGCGCATGGAAGCCGCCACGCCGGCTTGACAGGCCAGGCGTCGCGGACGAGCTATTAGCCCACACTCTTCTAGCCCACACTCATCGAGAAGGTTTTCGTCATGCCGCTATCCGCGCCTGCCGCCCGCAAACATTTGCATACCCGCGCCATTGAGTGCCGGGGTTATCAGCGCGATGACGGGTTGTTCGATATCGAGGGCCATATCACCGATACCAAGACGACGCCGATCCCGAATGAGTGGCGCGGCCCGATCGAACCGGGCGTGCCGCTGCACGAAATGTGGATTCGGCTGACCATCGATAGCGACATGACCGTGCACGAGGCCGAGGCGGCCTCCGACCACACGCCCTATGAAATTTGCCCGAGCGCCGCGCCCAACTTCGCCGCCCTAAAGGGTCTTCGTATCGGGCCGGGCTGGAATAAAGCGGTCAAGGAACGCATCGGCCGGACTAAGAGTTGCACCCATATCGCCGAGCTCTGCGGCGTGCTCGGTACGGTCGCGTTCCAAACCCTATGGCCCGTGCGCGCGAAAGAACTCAAGACCGACCCCGCGGCCCGCCCGGCGCTGCTCGATACCTGCCTCGCGCTACGGTCGGATGGGCCGGTCGCTAAGCGCTTCTTCCCGCAGCATTATACCGGGCGTTGAGCGTCTTCCTCGGGCGTTAGAGTGATGAGCGCGAGGGCGTGGAGCCCAGCCTCGAACTCCTCGGCCAGAATGCCATAGACGAGCCTTTGCCGCGCGACCCGGCCGAGCCCGGCAAAAGCGGGTGAGGCAATTTCCACGATGAAATGGGTCTCGCCACCCGGTTTGGCGCCGGCATGGCCAACATGGCGGCCCGAATCATCGACCACGGTGAGGCGGCTCGGCGTCAGGGACGCGTTAAGCTTCGTGCGGATAAGATCGAGGCGGGTCATGGGGCCCAAACTGGTCAGGCCGGGACCGCCTGTCAAGCGACGGAAATGGCTGAAAATGGCCGGGTTTTCTTGCCTCTCATTTGGGCGCAGCGCATAGTTCGACAATGACCAAGGCTCGCGGCATCAGGGCACCTCGGGACGGGCGCGTGACGGACGGTAGGGTTCGCGCCTGCGAACACCAGGGCTGCGCCGAGCAAGGTGTCTATCGGGCGCCCCGGGGCCCGGGCGAACTCAGAAGCTTCCGATGGTTTTGCCTCGACCATGTGCGGGCCTTCAATTTGGGCTGGGACTATTTCGCCGGCTGGAGCGCGGCCGAGATCGAGCATTTTCAGCGCGAATCCGTGACCGGGCACCGGCCGACCTGGCCGCTCGGCAAACGCCCGGTCGATTCCGACGCCCGCTATCATGCCGCGCGTGAGGCCTTTCGCCGGTTCGCGAAAGAATGGCTCGACGAGGACGTGGATCCGAACGCCCAGGGCAATGCCAAGGCCAAGGGCAAGGGCGCGAACGACGACGAGACCGATGGCTTCGACCTCAAGGCGGGGCGGTTCAGGGCCCAATGGCTTGAGGCCCTTGCGGTGCTTGGGCTCAAGCCCCCGGTCAGCCCCCTTGCGCTCAAACAGCGCTATAAAGAGCTGGTCAAGCGGCACCATCCCGATGCTAATGGCGGATCGCGGGAATCCGAAGAACGATTGAAATTGATCAACAGGGCCTATACCTATTTACGACAACAAATCGTGGTCTAGTGGTCGCCAAATGGCCGCCGCGCCCCGCGTAGAAGGACGTTCCAGGCATGGCCATTGAATCATCCGCCGCTAATGGCGCGGCAGGCACAATCCGCGTACCCGATATCAAGGTTTCGATCCGTCAGGTTTTCGGGATCGATTCCGACATGGTGGTGCCGGCGTTCTCCAAACCCGATGATTATGTGCCCGCGGTCGATAGCGCCTATCGCTTCGATCGCGACACCACGCTCGCCATTCTGGCCGGCTTCGCGCACAACCGCCGGGTTATGATCCAGGGCTATCACGGCACCGGCAAATCGACCCATATCGAGCAAGTCGCGGCCAGGCTCAATTGGGCCTGTATCCGGATCAACCTCGACAGCCATATCAGCCGGATCGATCTCGTTGGCAAGGACGCCATCGTGATTCGCGACGGCAAGCAGATCACCGAGTTTCGCGAGGGCATGCTGCCTTGGGCGCTGCAAAATCCGATCGCGCTGGTGTTCGACGAATATGACGCCGGTCGGCCCGATGTGATGTTCGTGATCCAGCGCGTGCTCGAGGTCGACGGCAAGATGACGCTGCTCGATCAAAACCGCGTGCTGAAGCCGCATCCGGCATTCCGCGTGTTCGCCACCGCCAACACGGTCGGCCTCGGCGATACCACCGGCCTTTATCACGGCACGCAACAGATCAACCAGGGCCAGATGGATCGCTGGAACATCGTGGCGACGTTGAACTATTTGTCGCACGATGAGGAAGTCGAGATCGTGCTGTCCAAGGCGCCAACCTATGCGACGCCCGAGGGCCGGAAACAAATTCACGCCATGGTCGAAGTTGCGGCGTTGACGCGCTCGGGCTTCATGGCCGGCGATATTTCAACCGTGATGTCGCCCCGCACCGTGATCCATTGGGCGGAGAACACGCGCATCTTCAACGATATCGGCTATGCCTTCCGCGTCACCTTCCTCAATAAGTGCGATGAGCTCGAGCGGCCGGCGGTCGCCGAGTATTATCAGCGCTGCCTGGGCGGCGAGCTGCCCGAATCGGCCGCCAAGGTGCGTGCCACACGGTGAGGCGCGGTTTGTTTCGTGGCTGAAGCGGAAACCGACATCGAGCGCTTTCAACGCGCGGTCTCATCGGCCATGCGCGCGATCGCGGGCGATGACGAATTGCAAGTGAGCTTCGGCGCCGAGCAGGCGCGCGCGGCCCGGCACACGGCGGAATTGCCGTTTCCCACGCGCGACCTGCTGAGCGATGACGATGTCTCGCTCGTGCGCGGCGCAGGCGATGCGATGGCGCTCAAATTGCGCTATCACGATGCAGGACGCCATAATCGGATTCAGCCCAAGGGCCGGGCCTCGCGCGCGATTTTCGAAGCGATCGAACAGGCGCGGGTCGAGGCGCTGGGCGCGCGCCGCCTGCTGGGTGTCGCGGCCAATCTTGCCGCCGCGCTCGAACAACGCTGCCGCACCAAGGGCTATGACCATATCTCGGTCGCCGAGCAGGCGCCGATGGCCGAGGCGATCGGGCTTTGGTTGCGCGAGAGCCTGTCGGGCCAGCCGCTGCCGCCCTCGGCCAAGCGCGTGACCGATCTCTGGCGGCCCTGGCTCGAAAGCACCATACCGCCGCCGCACGTGCGCGCGCTGAGCGAGGCGGTCAATGATCAGGTCGCGTTCGGCAAGGCGATCAAGACGCTGATTCGCGATCTCCATCTCGATGAAGACGATCAGGAGAACGAGGAAGACGCCGATAGCGACGCCAATCCCGAAGAAACCGACGACGATAATTCGGGCGAATCGGGCGCGGCGCAAACCGGCGAAAAGATGGAAGGCGAAGGCGAAAGCGAGGCGGAGGTCGAAGCCGGCCAAGATACCGACGCCGATGACGAAAGCGACGCCGATGCCGATGCGACCGCCGGCGAAGGTGAAGAAGAAACCGATGAAGGCGGCAAGCGCCGCATGATGCCGCATGGCGGGCCGGAGACGGGCGGCGAGCCGCCCTATAAATCATACACGGTCGAGTTCGACGAAACGGTCGAGGCCGGAGAGCTTTGCGATGCCGAGGAATTGACGCGTCTCCGCGCGCAGCTCGACCAACAGCTCGCGCTATTGCAACACGTCATCGGGCGGCTGGCCAATCGCTTGCAGCGCAAATTGCTGGCGCGGCAAACCCGCGCTTGGGAATTTGATTTGGAAGAAGGCGCGCTCGATGCCGCGCGGCTCTCGCGCATCGTGACCAACCCGCTGCACCCGCTGTCCTTCAAACAAGAGAAAGAGACCGAGTTTCGCGATACCGTGGTTTCGCTTCTGTTGGATAATTCAGGCTCGATGCGCGGCCGGCCGATCATGGTGGCCGCGATGAGCGCCGATATTCTGGCGCGTACGCTCGAGCGGTGCGGCGTGAAGGTCGAGATATTGGGTTTCACCACGCGCGCCTGGAAGGGCGGTCAATCGCGCGAGAAGTGGCTGGCCGAGAGCCGCCCGCGCAATCCGGGCCGGCTCAATGATTTGCGCCACATCATCTACAAATCCGCCGATGCGCCGTGGCGGCGCGTGCGGCGGAGCCTCGGCCTCATGCTGCGCGAAGGGCTCTTGAAGGAAAACATCGACGGCGAGGCGCTGCTCTGGGCGCATGAGCGGCTCTTGGGGCGGCCCGAAGAGCGGCGCATTTTGATGGTGATTTCGGATGGTGCGCCGGTCGATGATTCGACGCTCTCGGTCAATGCGCGCAATTATCTTGAGCGCCATCTGCGCCAGGTGATCAATTGGATCGAGACCTCCTCGCCGGTTGAATTGATCGCGATCGGCATCGGTCATGACGTGACGCGTTATTATCGCCGTGCCGTCACGTTGACCGACGCCGAGCAACTTGGCGGCACGATGACCGAGCAATTGGCCGAGATGTTCGCCGAGAAAGCCGCCAAGAAAATCCCCAAGGGCCCACCCCGCCACGCGCCCGCATCGGCGCCGAAGAAAAAGGTTGCGGTGGGGTAGAAGACGCCCCGTCCCGCGTTATCCTCTCCCCCCTTGATGTTATGGGATTCGCACATTACTGGACGTTGCTTCAATGCGTTCCCCTCTCCCGCAAGCGGGAGAGGGTTAGGGTGAGGGTGGCGCTTTCGTTTCGAGCGCGTTCAGGATCGCCTGACACACGCTCCAAATTGCCGCGAACCTCCTCATTCCGGAAGCTATGCACGCGAGGCCCGGCAGCACACAGCCTGGTACCCGCGTCGAGATCTGTTAGCGGTCGCCGGCCCTCACCCCGGCCCTCTCCCGCAAGCGGGAGAGGGGGACGCGCGTTACCCGATCGTTGCCTTCAAAAACGCCAACGTGCGATCCCAGGACAATTTGGCATCGGCCTCGTCATAGCGCGCGCCGGATGGGTTGGCGAAGGCATGGTCGGCGTCATACCAATGGGCATCGAGTTTCTTGCCGGCCTTTTGCATCGCGGCCGCGAAGCCATCGACCATGGCATGATTGATCCATTGATCCTTCTCGGCGAAATGACCGAGCACGGGCCCACGCAGCGCGGATAATTCCTCCGCCGGCTTCGCGACATTGCCGTAATAAATCACGGTCGCATCGACCGGCTCGGCGAGCGAGGCGTTGAGCGACCAGCCGCCGCCAAAGCACCAGCCGAGCGCGGCAACCTTGCCGGTCGAGCGCTTGTCGGCCTTCAACCAGCGCAGCCACGACGCCACATTGTCGGTCGCGGCCTTGGGATCGACCGCGCCCATCAAGGCCTTCGCCTCATCGGGTGTGGTCGCGACCTTGCCATAGAGATCGACCGCGAGCGCGAGATAGCCTTGTTTGCCAAGCTCGGCGGCGACCGATTTGATTTGATCGTGGAGACCCCCCCCTTCATGCACCAGCATCACGGCGGGTGCCGGCGTCGAGGCCGGCACGGCGAGCGCGGCGCTGACCGATTGACCGCCCGAGGTGGTGAGCGACACGGTCTCCAGGCTTTCGGCCGCGGCGCGCGCGAGGCGGGGGTTGGCGAGCACGGTGGCGAGCGAGAGGCCGGCAAGGCCTACAATGACATCGCGACGAGCGAGATTCATGGTGTCCTCCCTTCGAGCATTGGAAATTGGCGATCAGCAAGGCCAAGCTAGTCGCCGCATAGCATGACCGAGGACGATGACAAGGTGAAGTCAACAAGATTTGTCCGGGCGGTAATCTATCTGGCGCTTGGCGCCGGCGGGTTGATCGGGGCGCTCGGCGGCGTGGCCCCCGCCCATGCCGAGCCGATCGACATCACCGCGACCCTGCGCCCGTTCAACCCCGACGCACCGCTTCAAACGGGCCAGGGACACCTCATCTATCGTGGCGGGCTGGAGCTGCGCGCGAGCCTCAAGGAATTCGGCGGCTTCTCCGCCGCGCACATAAGCGCCGATGGGCGAGCGCTTCTCGCGCTGAGCGATACCGGCTCATGGTTCAGCGCGACGCTTCGCTATGACCAGACGGGGCGCTTGGGCGGGATCGAGCAGGCGCGGCTCGCGCCAATGACGCGGCCGCCCGGCAAAGGGCGCTTCGATCCCGAAGGCCTGGTGATCGACGCCGATGGCGCGCTGATCGTTTCAACCGAACGCAAACATCGCGTCTTGCGCTATGACAACCCAGCGGGGGCGCTTGATGCCGATAGGCTGGCGCGGCTTGCGCCGCGTGTGCTCGATGTGCCCGAGGGTTTTGCCACGCTTGAATCGAATGCCGGGATTGAGACCCTCGTGCGCCTTTCGGATGGTCGCTTGCTCGCGATCGAAGAAGGCCGCGAAGACGCAGGCGATGCGTTGTCGCGCGCCTGGCTAATTCCATCCACGGGCGCGAGCGCAACGCTCAGCCTCAAGCGTTCGGCGAATTTTCGCCCGACCGATGCGGCCTTATTGCCGAATGGCGATGTGCTCTTGTTGGAGCGGCGCTATACCGAAATCGGCGGTGTGGCGGCTCGGCTGCGCGTGATCGAAGGCGACACGATCAAGCCGGGCGCGGTGCTTGATGGTACGATCATCGCGACGCTGATACCGCCGGTGACGATCGACAATATGGAAGCGCTCGCGCTTTTTGAACGCGAAGGTACGCTCCACTTGCTCATGATGTCGGATGATAATTTCAATACGGGCTTACAACGCACGCTGCTGTTGCACTTTGTATTGAAGCCCGCCGTACCGAAATAAAAACGGCGCCCCGACTCGCGCCGGAACGCCGTGACGCGAAACCGAGAACGCGGCTCTATTCTTCGCGCAGCGCGCGCTTGCGGGCCAATTTGCGGGTGCGCCGAACGGCTTCCGCTTTCTCGCGGGCGCGGCGCTCCGAGGGCTTTTCATAATGGCGGCGCATCTTCATTTCACGGAAGACGCCTTCGCGCTGCATCTTTTTCTTCAGCGCTTTCAGCGCCTGATCGACATTGTTGTCGCGGACGAGAACTTGTACCAAGCGGAGGCCCTCTCCTCTCTCGATGATGACACCAGCGGGGCATAGGCACGGCCCACCCCCTCGCGGGGCGGCCTCTATAGCATGGGGCGTCGGCCCTGTGAAGCGCGGCCGCCCTACTCTTATGGCCCCGCTTTACCCGATGGCATAGGCCCGGCATAGTTAAGGAATGGCCATTCTGAAAATCGCCCGTGCCGGGCATCCCGTTTTGAAACGCCGCGCCGAACCGGTCAAAGACCCGAAAGCGCCTGAAATCCGCCAATTGATCGCCGATATGATCGAAACCCTGGCGGACGCCAATGGCGCGGGCCTGGCCGCCCCCCAGGTTCATGAATCGGTCAGGCTGGTGATCTTTCACGTGCCGGCCGGGCGTGCCGAACGGGAGGATGGCGAAGCCGCCGAGCCCCAGCCCCTTACTATTCTGATCAACCCCGAAATCGAGCCCTTGAGCGATGACATGACCAGCGGGCTCGAGGCCTGCCTGTCGGTCCCCGGCCTCGCCGGCCAGGTGCCGCGTTTTGCCCATATCCGCTATAAGGGCCTCGACCAAAAGGGCCGCCCGATCGAGCGCGAGGCGCGCGGCTTCCACGCCCGGGTGGTGCAGCACGAATGCGACCATCTCGACGGCGTGCTCTATCCGATGCGAATGACCGACCTCTCGACGCTCGCCTTCACCTCCGAACTCGGCCGCGATGAGGCCGAGGACGTGGAGGAATCATGAGCACGCTATTTTGGCGCCCGCTTGAGCCGAGCGACGAGCGCGACCGGCTGATCGATGCCGCGCTCGGCCATGTGCCGTTCGATGGCTGGAGCGACAAGGCGCTGCTCGCGGGTGCGGCCGATCTTGGTTTGGACCCTGACGCGGCGCGACGCGCGTTTCCGGGCGGGGCGCTGGCCTTGATCGGCTATCACGCCGCGCGGGCCGATCGGCGCATGAGTGAGGCGGCGGCGATGATCGATCTATCATCGCTCGGTGTGCGCCAACGCATCGCCGCGATCTTGCGCGCGCGGTTCGAGGCCAATGCATCGGCACGGGAAGCCATTCGCGCCGCCATGGGCGTGCTTGCATTGCCACCCAATTTACCGATCGCCTTATCGCTGCTCTACCGCACGGTCGATATGGTTTGGTGGACGGCGGGTGATGGGTCGACCGATTTCAATTTCTATACGAAGCGGCTTCTGCTCGCCGGCGTCTATATGGCGACGCTGAATTACTGGCTGAATGACCGCTCGGAAAATTGCGCCGAGACCTGGGCCTTTCTCGACCGCAGGCTCGATGATGTGATGCGCATTCAACGCGCGCGCGGGCGCTTGGATGGCGCGATGCCGAATTTGACCGAGCTGTTCCGCGCCTTCCGGTCCGCCACCGGCACACAGCGCACCGCGCAACGGCGCGCCTGGCCGAAGGGGACGGAAGCAAGCGATGAAACGCCATCGCCACCGAGCGCGGCGCGCTAGAAGCGTGACCCGATTCAGAGGCAGAACACCGCAGCGAGATCGAACGCGATGAGGCCGCCCTGCGTGAACCACGCATAGAGTGCGGCGGCGCCGATCAACGTTATCACTGTTGCGACGCCTGCGATGAACAGCGCGTGGTACGCCCGTCCGGCGGCCCTTAAGGGAGCTAGGTTCGACATGATTCAAGAATGGGCCGCGAGCGGGCGCTCGGCAAGCCGGGGCACGGGCACTTCGCGAATCGGCCAATTGCAGAGCGCCGCAAATAGGCCGAGGCCAACCGAAATCCACCACATGATGTCATAGCCGCCGGTGAGGTCGTAAAGCCAGCCGCCACCCCAGCCGCCCAGGAAGCTGCCGAATTGGTGGCTCAGAAATACGACGCCATAGAGCATCGACATGTTGGCCGTGCCAAACATGAAGCCAACGAGACCGCTGGTCAGCGGTATGGTGCCGAGCCACAGGAAGCCGAGGGTCGCCGAAAACGCCAGCACCGACCCGGCGGAGAGCGGCACGACCAAGAACAGAGCGAAGACCGCCGCGCGCAACAAATAGAGCAGCGTCAGCATATCCTTTCGTCTGTGCCGCCCGCCGAGCCAGCCCCAAACCACCGAACCCACGATATTGAAGAGGCCGACAAGGCCGATCGCCCAGCCGCCGAGCTCGACCGGCGATATCCTGTATCCGAACAGCGCCAACCCGATGCCGTGGTCGGAGACGTAGGACGGCAGCTGCGTGCCCACGAAACTGACGTGAAAGCCGCAGACAAAAAAACCGAGCGTGAGGAGCCAGAAGCCCCGCGTGGCGAACGCCTCGCTTAGCGCCTCGCGGCTGGTCTGTCGTTTCGGGCCGCCGCCCGCCTGCGCGCTGCCCGCACGCCCTTCTCTCAACCCGATTGCAAGCGGCAGCATGATCAGCGAGAGGCCGGTGAGAATCCACATCGTGATATGCCAATCGCCGATGGCGTCTTGCGCTACGCTCGCCAGCGGCACGACGGCGAATTGCCCGAACGAGCCACCGGCCGTCGCGATGCCGAGCGCCAATGAGCGTTTGACGGGTGACGCGGCGCGCCCAACGACGCCGAGAATCGGCCCAAAGCCAGCGGCGGAAAGACCGATGCCCGTCAAGATCAGGCCCCAGGTTAGGAGCGTGCCCTCCGTCGCCAAGGCCACCATCGCCATGCCGAGGATATAGACCGCAGCACCGGCGGCGATCGTGCGGGCCGCGCCGAAGCGATCGGCAACGCCGCCGACAAACGGCGAGAGGAGACCCATCACGAGAAGCGAAAGCGCGATGCCGAACGACCACAGCTCGCGGCCCACGCCAAGGTCGGCCGAGATCGGCTTCAGAAAAATACCGAAGCTCTGACGCGTGCCGAGCCCGAGCATCAAAATGAGCCCACCGCAAAGCACGGGAATCCAAAGACTGCGCATGTGGATCAACTCGTGAGACGGCCAGCGATCACCGGCGGATCAATGATTGAGGGTTCGACCGGAGAATGGTGCCGAAGGCGTGGCCGGCCACGCCTCATCCGACGGTCTCAATATGATGCAGCATCAAGACAGTAATTACGAGCGCGGTTTGAGCCAGGTGACGTGGCCCATTTTGCGCCCGGGGCGGGCCTCGGCCTTGCCATAGAGATGCACAAGCGCGCCCGGATCGGCGAGTAGAGCGGGCCAGCGCGCCGCGTCATCACCGATCAGATTTTTCATCACGGCGTCGGAGTGGCGCTCAGGGCTGGCGAGCGGCAGGCCGCACACGGCGCGCATGTGCTGCTCGAATTGGCTGATGCCGCAGGCATCGATCGTCCAGTGGCCGGAATTGTGCACGCGCGGCGCGAGCTCGTTCATCAAAAGCGCGCCCGCTTTGGTGACGAATAATTCGACGCACAACACACCGACATGGCCGAGGGCTTCCACCACGCGCGCGGCCAGCACCTCGGCATCGCGCGCAAGCGCGGGCGGAATCGACGCGGGCGCGGTGCTGGTATCGAGGATCCCGGCGCGGTGGACGTTCTCGACCGGCACATAACACGCCGTTTTACCGTCAAGGCCGCGCGCGACCACGACCGAAATCTCACGCTCGAAATCGACCCGCGCTTCAAGAATCGCGGGTGCCTTGCCGATGTCGGCCCAGGCGGTATCGAGATCGTTTGAGGTGCTGATCGCGGCTTGGCCTTTGCCGTCATAACCAAGACGGCGGGTCTTTAGAATCGCGGGCAGGCCAATCGTGGCGACGGCTTTTTTGAGGCTCGCCAAATCATCAACCTGCGCGAACGGCGCCGTGCCGATGCCGAGCGTGTGGGCGAAGGTTTTTTCATTCTGCCGATCTTGCGCCACCTCAAGCGAGCGCGCGCCGGGGCGCACCGGCACGAGCGGGTCGAGCAGGCGAACGGTCTCGACCGGCACGTTCTCAAACTCATAGGTGACGACCGAAACCGCGGCGGCGAACGCGCGAAGCGCCGCGTCATCGTCATAAGCCGCGCGCGTGGCGGCGGCGCTCACCTGCGCCGCCGGCTGATCGGCCTCGGGCGCGAAGATATGGCAGCGATAGCCAAGCCGCGCGGCGGCCAGCGCCAACATGCGGCCGAGCTGGCCACCACCCAATATTCCGATGGTCGCGCCGGGCGCGATGACCTCGGCCCGCGCCACGCTCAAGCCTCGTCGCGCGGCTCGTGCGCGACAGAATCGGTTTGGCGCGCACGATAGACCTCAAGCGCGGCGGCGACCTTGGCATCGATCAGCCCGACAATCGAGGCGGCCAACACCGCCGCGTTGATCGCACCCGGTTTGCCGATGGCCAATGTGCCGACCGGCACGCCACCCGGCATTTGAACGATCGAGAGCAGGCTATCGAGGCCCTTGAGGGACTGGCTCTCGATCGGCACACCGAGCACCGGGAGCGTGGTCATCGAGGCCGCCATGCCGGGGAGGTGCGCCGCACCGCCCGCGCCCGCGATGATCACCTTGAGGCCGCGCGCGCGCGCGCCGCTGGCATAGTCATAGAGCCGCTTCGGCGTGCGGTGGGCCGAGACGATGCGACGCTCATATTTGACGCCGAGCGCGTCTAGCGTTTCAGCCGCGAAGCGCATGGTCGCCCAATCAGATTGGCTGCCCATGATGATGCCGACATCGCACGGCGCGCTGGTCATATCGTCCACTCTCCTCACGGAAACCTAATCGTATGAGCTAAAGGCCCGCTCTGCCAGGGTTTTTCGTGCCGCCTAGGGAATTCACCAAGACCTAAATTCGGCACGCGAACCAGCTTCGTTAACAATTTCTATACGACGTTTCTCCAAGATCGTCGGCCGTAGCAGTGGTGCTACGCCAAAGGGCGGGCGGCGGGGAATGAAGATCGAGCGGTCGAACGTTTCGGCAGCTAATATTGGCGGCGCGCGGCGCGGTCCTGCGGTGAGCACGGGGCGCGTTGACGGCGCCAATGTCAGCAGTGCTCACAGCTATACCGACACGTCCGAGATTCTCGGCATTCCCGAAGCCGAGCTGACGCCGAAGGTGCGCGCGGCGATCCTTTCGCTGATGGCCGAAGTGGCGCGCATGCGCGATGAACTCAACCGCAATCGCGGGCGCATCGATCATCTCGAGAAGCTGGCCGACCAAGATACGCTGTTGCCGATCTATAACCGGCGCGCCTTCGTGCGCGAATTGACCCGCGCGATATCGATGACCGAACGCTATGGCAAGCCGTCTTCGATCGCATATTTCGATGTCAATGGCATGAAGGGCATCAATGACCGCTTCGGCCATGGCGCGGGCGATGCGGCGCTTCTTAAGGTCGCCGACAGCCTGCTTGCCAATATCCGCGATTCGGATTTCATCGGCCGCCTGGGCGGCGATGAATTCGGCGTGATTCTCTACAACTCCGATGGCGAGGCGGCCCAAGTCAAGGCCGCCGCACTGGCCGCCGCGGTATCCGCCACGCCGATCATTTTCGATTCGCAATCCGTGGTGCTCGGGGTGACCTATGGCACCTACACGTTTACCGGCCAGGAAGACCCTGGCCAGGCCATCGCCGCGGCGGACGAAGCCATGTATGCCCGCAAGCGCGCGGGCTCATAAACGCCGCCAGCCCTAGCCGAACCTAAGCGATCAGATTAGGAACCATCGCGCTTTCAAGCCGGGCGATTTGGTCCTTGAGCGCCAATTTTCGTTTCTTCAGTCGTCGCAATTGGATTTCGTTTAGATCGACCGTCTCGGTGAGACGGGTAATGACTTCGTCCAGGTCACGATGCTCGATTCGAAGCTCCACGAGCTTTTGCTCGGCGTCGACATTTTCCATCAGCAAGCCTCTCTGTAGCCGCTTAGAAGCCACCCTAAATATAGCACTTTCAAGGCCGCGACCCAACCGGATTTGAGACCCAATTTCCGGCGCCGAAGATGAGGTTTAGGTATTTGAAATAGCTATTAAATTATATTCTCTCTTGTAGCGCCGACCCCACCGGCAACAGGCAATTTACAAGGCGTTGCAAGGCCTAAGGCGAGCTTAGCCTTCGGTGCCGCCAACCGGCTTCAACCGGCGCACGCCGGGGCGATCGGCCGGGGTTTCACGCCAGCGATGCGCAAGGCCGGCATCGAGGTCGAACAGATCGAGCAAACGGCCGACGCCATGGTCGATCATCGCCTCGATCGATTCGGGCTTTGGGTAGAGCGCGGGCATGGCCGGGGCAATGATCGCGCCAAGCTCGGCCAATTGGGTCATGGTACGCAAATGGCCCAGATGGAGCGGGGTTTCCCGCACCATGAGCACCAGCCGGCGGCGCTCCTTGAGGCAAACATCGGCGGCCCGGGTGAGCAGCGTCGGGGTCACGCCGGTCGCGATCTCCGACATCGAGCGAATCGAGCATGGCGCCACGATCATGCCCATGGTGCGGAACGAGCCGCTGGCCAGGGTGGCCGCCACATCGCCGGGTGCATAGCTGGCGAAAGCGAGCGCCTTGACCTCCGGCGCCGATAGCTCGGATTCATAGGCGAGCGTCAGCTCGGCCGCGCGCGACATGACCAAATGGCTCTCGACCTTAAGCGTGCGTAGCGCCCGCAATAGGCCTATGCCATAGGCAATGCCGGACGCCCCGCTGATACCGACGATGAGCCGCTGCGGTGTGGTCAAAGCTCAAGCTCCATGGCACTATTGTGACGGAAATGGAGAAGGCCATTCAAGGCCTCTGAATCGCCGCCATAGCAGGACAATGATTGGATTGAAGGATATCGCCAATTTGACGTCGATCTTTGGAATCGACGATTACCGGGCCTGTTTAGCCGCCCGCCACGCCAATTTGGAACGCGATATACAGGCGGAATGGGGCCGGCCGGCGCCCGATCAGCTATGGCTGACCGCGCTCAAGCGCCGACGCCTGCGGGTGAAAGAAGAGATCATCCGCCTGCACCCCAGCAGCCCGCTTCAGCGCACCGCGTCACACGCCTAGCGGTTTAACGTCTGAGGCGCTCGATCGTTCGCGTGGTCGAGAAGCCGGGTTCGAGCGAGGCCAATAGCACCCGCCCGCCATAGCCGCGCACAAGATCGCCGCCAACTACTTGTTCGATGGTGTAGTCGGCGCCCTTGACCAAGACATCCGGTTTTAATGCTCCAATAAGCTCGAGCGGCGTGTCTTCGTCGAACACCACGACGAGATCGACCAGCTCGAGCGAGGCCAAGACCTGGGCGCGCGCCACCTCATGCTGTACGGGCCGCTCGGGACCCTTGAGCCGGCGCACCGAGGCATCGCTGTTAAGCCCAAGCACAAGCCGATCGCAGGCCGCGCGGGCTTGGCGAATGAGCGACAGGTGACCCGGGTGCAAAAGATCGAAACAGCCATTGGTGAAGCCGACTTTGACGCCCTCGGCGCGCCAGGCGGCGACAGTGGAAGCGGCTTCGCCGACCGGCAAGATTTTGGCGTCTTGCGCGCTGAGATTGGTCGCCCGCATGGCGCGCGCAAGCTCGGGCGCATGGACAACCGCGGTACCCGCTTTGCCAACCACGACGCCCGCCGCCGCATTGGCGAGCGCGGCGGCCTCAACCGGATCCATGCCCTGGCCAAGCGCGGCCGCAAAGGTCGCGATCGCGGTATCGCCCGCGCCTGAAACGTCAAACACTTCGCGGGCCTGGGCCGGCAGATGCATAACGCGCCCATCGCGCGCGACATAGGTCATGCCCTCATGGCTACGTGTGACCAACACGGCCTCGATATCGGTGCGCTCGATCAGGCGCCGCGCGCCGGTGACGATGGCCTCATCGCCCTCGAGCTTCTCGCCCAGCGCGCTCGATAGCTCGCCCCGATTCGGCGTGATCACGCTCGCGCCGCGATAGCGTCGGTAATCCGTGCCTTTGGGATCGACCACAACGGTGCGTCCGATCTGGCGCGCTTTGGCGATAATGGCTTGGACGACGTCCTCGGTCAGGACGCCCTTGGCATAGTCCGACAACACAATGGCCGAGGCCTGTTGCATGAGGTCTTCGGCCAGGCGTAGCAAGCTCTCGGCGGTGCGCGCGGTGATCGCGGTAACGGTTTCGATATCGGCGCGCAGCAATTGCTGGTTTCCCGCGACGAAGCGCGTTTTGACGGTGGAGGGCCGCCCGGGCTCGACCAATAAATAGGGCTCAAGCTGGGCCTCGCGCCCGACCATGGTGGTGAGCTGGCGGCCGGTTTCATCATCGCCAATCACGGCAACCAACCAGGCGTGCGCGCCCAGCGCGGTGACATTCCTCACCACATTGCCGGCACCGCCCAGCATGGCCCGCTCGCGTTCGATGCGAAGGACCGGGACCGGCGCCTCGGGTGAGGTACGCTCGACCTGCCCATAGACATAGCGGTCGAGCATCAAATCACCGATGCACAACACATGTGAGAGCGCCAAGCGCTCAACCTGGTTCGACAGGGAAGACGGCTCGATCATCGGCCCATCATAGCGCATTCGGTTATCGATCGGTTAACGCGGCAGGCTTGACGTGCATCGACCGCCGCGCCAAACAGGCGCCGGGAGAGGGACCGATGGCGACGTGGCAAAGCGAATACCGGCGGCTTTTGACCAGCCCGGATGAGGCTGTGGCACGGCTGAAGCCGGGCTGGCGTGTGGTGCTGCCGACGCTCGCCGGGGCGCCGCCGGCCCTCATCCGCGCCCTCGGCCGAGCCGCCGAGGGCGGTGCGCTCAAGGACATGACCCTCGGCTCGATCCTGCCCGGCCGCGACCTCGCCAAACATTTGATCCGGCCCGATCTGATCGGTCGCTTTCATTGGGACACGTTTTTCTGCGGCGGCTGTGACCGCCAAGGCGTGCATCAGGGCCAGTACGACATGTCGCCGATGCACTTCGGCCAAATGCCCCGCCTGCTCCGCGAGCGGCCATCGCACGCGATCATGGCGCTGGCCTCGCCGCCCGACGACGACGGCCGGGTGAGCCTCGGCATCAGCGTCGATTATTCGCATTCGATGTTTGCCTATGCGCCGCTTCGCGTCGTTGAGATCAATCCCAACGTGCCGCGCGTGCGGGGGCCCTGCCGGATTCCCTTGAGCCAGATCGATGCAATTGTCGAAAGCGATGATCCCTTGATCGAACTGCCCATGCCGCCATCGGGCGACACGGACAAAGCGATCGCGCGTTATATCGCCGAGCGCATTTCGGATGGCACCACGATTCAGATCGGCTATGGCGCGGTGCCGAGCCTCGTGGCGCTCAGCCTGACCGGCCACAAGCATCTCGGCGTTCATACCGAAATGTTCGTCGACCCCATGCGTCTCTTGATCGAAAAAGGCGCGGTCGACAATTCGCGCAAAACCTTCAACCCCGGCAAGACGCTTTACACCTTCACCGCCGGCAGCGCCGCGACCTATAAATTTCTCGACGACAATCCAATGATCGAGGGCCACCCGGTCGAATATACGAACGACCCCACGATCATCGCGCGCCACAAAGGCATGGTCTCGGTCAATGCCACGCTCGCGGTCGATTTGACCGGGCAGGCCTGTTCGGAATCGATTGGCGGCCTGCAATATAGCGGCACAGGCGGTCAGGTCGATTTCATCCGTGGCGCCACGATGGCGGAAGGCGGGCGCTCCTTCCTCGCCACGGCTTCGACCGCCAAAGACGGCGCGATTTCGTGCATCGTCGATTCACTCCCACCAAGCGCGGTGGTGACGTGCGCGCGTACCGACATCGATGCGGTGGTAACCGAATACGGCGTCGCCGAATTGCGCGGGCGTTCCTTGCGCGAGCGCGCGCAAGCGCTGATCGCGATCGCTCATCCGAAGTTCCGCGATGCGCTCGAGATCGCCGCCCGCGCCCGTGGTTTGGGGCGGCGATGATCGGCAAACGCCGACGAGCAAGAGATGGTCAAAGCCCCTCGCCCCTTGTGGGAGAGGGAGGGGCCCATTGCGAAGCAATGGGAGGGTGAGGGGTCCAACATGGCAAAGCTCCCCGATGTTCGCATTGCAAGGAGGCTGCGCCGCAATTCCACCGATGCGGAGCGTAAGCTTTGGAAGCTCCTCAGAGACCGTCAGCTGATGGGTGTCAAGTTCCGACGCCAAGTCCCTGTCGGACCTTATGTCGCCGATTTTCTATGTTTCGAGGCTCGACTGGTTGTCGAAGTGGACGGCGGTCAGCATGCCGCTTCAGGCGTAGATGTTGATCGTACGGCGCATCTGGAGCGTGAGGGATTTTGGGTTCTACGCCTCTGGAACAATGACGTTCTGACGAATGCCGAAGGTGTGCTCGCGAAAATTGCATTGGCGCTCGCCTTGAAGCGGGGCTAGTAGACCCCTCACCTTCCCACGGCTTCGCCGTGGGCCCCTTCCTCTCCCACAAGGGGAGAGGAATGCCATGGCGGCGCCGCCCTTCCGCCTTGAGCCGGGGCACACGCGGGCTTATATGACAGGCGCGGCCGCGCGGCCCGCCCCTCGCCCCTTTCCCCCGCCGTCGCCTGAGCCCAGATTTGGAACACCCTTCCCCGTGACCCCTGATCCTTCCCGCGCGACCGACGCGGCGCCTGCCGCCAATGCCGAGCCGTCGATGAACCGGCGCACCTTCGCGATCATTTCGCACCCGGACGCCGGCAAGACCACGCTGACCGAGAAACTCCTGTTGCTCGGCGGGGCCATTCACTTGGCCGGCGCGGTCAAGGCCAAGGGCGAGCGGCGCCGTGCGCGCTCGGACTGGATGAAGATCGAACAGCAGCGCGGTATTTCGGTCACCACCTCGGTGATGACCTTCGAGCGCGACGGCATCGTTTGTAATCTCCTCGACACGCCGGGCCATGAGGATTTTAGCGAAGACACTTATCGCACGCTGACCGCGGTCGATTCCGCCGTCATGGTGATCGACGCCGCCAAGGGCATCGAGGCGCAGACGCGAAAATTGTTCGAAGTGTGTCGCCTGCGCGACGTGCCGATCATCACCTTCGTCAATAAGGTCGACCGCGAGGGCCGCGACCCGTTCACGCTGTTGGATGAAATCGCCTCCACGCTCGCGCTCGATGTGTGCCCGATGACCTGGCCGCTCGGTCAGGCCGATGCCTTCAAAGGCTATGTCGATCTCACCACCGGCGTGCCGCTTCTCTTCGGCGCGCCCGATGGACGCGGCGTGCCGGCGTTGATCGCCCTCAAAGGTCTCGATGATCCGAGACTGATCGAGGCGCTTGGGCCCGAACGGGTCGCCGCGTTGAAGGACGAAGTCGAGCTCGCGCGCGGCGGTTATCCGTCCTTCGATCTGACGTCTTACCGCGCGGGGCATTTGACGCCGGTCTATTTCGGTTCGGCCTTGAAGACGGTCGGGGTTGAAGAGGTGTTGGAGGCACTGGCGCGGATCGCGCCGCCGCCGCGCCCGCAACCCGCCGAGCCGGAAGCGATCGAGCCGACGGATGCGCGCGTCTCGGGCTTCGTGTTCAAGATCCAGGCGAACATGGATCCCAATCACCGCGATCGCGTGGCGTTTGTGCGGCTCTGTTCGGGCCGCTTCAAGCGCGGCATGAAATTGAAACAGGTGCGCACGGGGAAGCAGATCGCCGTGCACAACCCGATTCTCTTTTTCGCGCGTGAACGCGAGCTGGCCGAGGAGGCCTTTGCCGGCGATATCATCGGCGTGCCCAATCATGGCGTGTTGCGCGTTGGCGATGCGCTGTGCGATGGCGCCGATGTGCGCTTCACCGGCATTCCCAATTTCGCGCCGGAAATTTTGAAACGCGTGCGCATCGAGGACCCGATGAAGGCGAAGCATTTGAAGCGCGCGTTGGAAAGCCTGGCCGAGGAAGGCGTCACGCAAGTGTTCCGGCCCAAAATCGGCAATGCCTGGATCGTTGGCGTGGTCGGCCAACTCCAGCTCGATGTGTTGGTCGCGCGCCTCGCCGCCGAATATGAGCTCGAGGTCGCGCTCGAACAGGCGCCGTGCGAAACCGCGCGCTGGCTCTCCGCCGATGATGCGGCCGAGCTCAAACGCTTCGTCGATGACAACCAGGGCGTGCTGGCGGAAGACGGCGATGGCCAGCCGGTCTTCCTCGCGCGCAATGCCTGGGAGCTCAATTACATGAGCGAGAAATGGCCCAGCGTGCGCTTCCACGCCACGAAAGAGCGGCATTAGCCGAGCCGCGTCCTCGTATCCCCTCGCCCCTTGAGGGAGAGGGAGGGGCCCATCGCGTCAGCGATGGGAGGGTGAGGGGTCTGTAGAAAAACGGGCTTCGCCCTCGATTTCTCCCCCACCCTTGCCCTCCCCCTATCAAGGGGGAGGGTTGTCACCATCAAGTTTGCAGCGGGCGCCTATGTTACTTCACCCCCCGACATCACGATCGCCTGGCCGGTGATTGACTCTGAGCCGGGCAGCACCAACCACGCGATGGTGGCGGCGACCTCCTCGGGCTCGATCAAACGCCCTTGCGGGTTGCGCTTCACCAAAGCGGCCTCGGCCTCGGCGCGGCTCATGCCGGTTTTCGCCATCATGGTGGCGAGGCCCTTTTCGACCATGCCGGTGCGCACATAGCTCGGGCAGACCGCATTGACCGTGATGCCCTGGCGCACGGTCTCGGCCGCCATGGAGCGCGTGAGGCCCAAGAGCGCGTGTTTGGACGCCGCATAGGCGCCGAGATAGGGCGGGCCCGAAACGCTCGCGAGGCTCGCGACATTGACGATGCGCCCCTTGCCCAGCGCGATCATGCCGGGAAGCGCCGCCTGTGCGCACAACATGGCGCCGATCAAATTCACGTCCATCAATCGGCGCACCATATCGACCGTCAGTTTCATGAACGGCGCGGTCTCGGCGATGCCGGAATTATTGATCAGCGCATTGACCGGGCCGAATTTGCGTGTCGCGGCCTCGAACACGGTCTTGATCGCGGCGTGATCGGTGACGTCGAGCGTTAGCGCCTGCGCGCGCGGGAGCGAGGCCGCGACCTCATCGAGCGCGGACCGATCGCGCCCGGTGAGCGTGAGGTTGGCGCCATGGGCGGAAAGCGCCCGCGCCGCCGCCGCGCCGATGCCCTTACCACCACCGGTGATGAAGATGTGCTGGCCTGAGAGTTGGGTGGACATTTGAATCCCTCGCTATGATCGCGCGCGGGACTTGGTACGCGAGGGGGAGCGGAATGTCACGTCTGCGGTGGCTCGATCCGAGCCGGCTTCGCCGCGGAAGGCCCACCCCCTCCCCGGCCCTCCCCCTCAAGGGGGAGGGAGCGGTGCGGTGGGACGCATTCTTAGTACCGCAATTCGACCTTGGTTTCGGTCTTGGTTTCGAGCGGCACGGCGGCGGCGTCGAATTCGGGCGGGCCGAGGAACGCCTTGGCACCGTTCGAAAAGCCGAAGCCTTCGGTCGGAATGCCGAGGAAATTGGTGTCGAGATCGCCGGAATTGTTTTCGTCATGATAGGCGGCGACCGCGTATTTACCGGGCGGCAAATCCTTGAACACGATCGGCATCTCGCCCTCATTGGCCACCACATCGCGCGCGATGACCTCACGGTGATAGCCGAGAAAGGTATTCGCGGAATCGAACACCGAGATCGCAATGATGCCTTGCGCGCTCCGCACCTGACGCACGGTGACGACGAGATCGGCCGCCTCTGCCTCGACCGCGCCGGCGATGGCGCAGACCAAGAGCCCGCTGAGAATGGCGAGCTTGCGGAACCAGTTCATACAAGACCTTCCCTGAAATCAATCGCCCCGACTAACGGGATCGGCGCGCGAAACAAAACCATGCGGGGCGCGACTCGGTGGGTGGCGTGGGCAGTTGCTATACGCGCCACCGCTCGGCGATGCCAGATTTATCTGGCCCCGCAGGTCGCATGCCTGCCATGCCCTCATAGCGCAATCAGGCCTAAGGATTTATTGACGGGCGTCACTCAAAGGCGGGGAAAATGATGGGCCGGCGCGTGATCGTGCTCGGACGCGATGGGCATGATCGGCCAGCGAAGCGGCTGCTCCTCTGCACCATCGGCGGCCGTTCCTGACAGTCGTATCGCTGTCTTGCCCGGACAGTCTTAGCGCTGCCTTGGGAGGGAGAACGTCCGCCGATGGAATCCAGCGCCGAGCGAGATCTGTACCAAGTCTCGATGATCGCGACCGATCATGGAGGCGCCCTCGGGCGCCGCGCGCTCTGCGCGCGCTAAAGCGCGCAACGCGGTCGCGCCGGTCAAAACCTTAATAGCTCATCTCGAGCTCGGTCTTGACCGTCGTGTCGACGGGCACGGCCGCCTCATCGAACGCCGGCGGCCCAAGAAAGGCCTTCGCGCCGTTGGAGAAGTTATAGCCCTCCTCCGGCATGCCGAGGAAATTGGTGTCGAATTCGCCCGAGGCGTTCTCGTCATGGAACGCGGCAATGGCGTAGTCGCCCGGCGGCAGATCCTTGAACACGACCGGCGTTTCATCGCCCTGCGGGCGCACGTCAATCGAGCGCACCTCGGCGCCCTGCTCGAGGAAGCCGTTTTTCGAATTGTAGAGCGCGACCGAAATGACACCCTGCGTGCTACGCCGATGACGGATGGTGACCGTGAGGTCAGCCGCCTGCGCCGCGCCGACGCCCAACAGCACCAGCCCCGCCTCCATCGTATCTATAAGTAGCTTGCTAACTAATGTCTTGCCGCGCATGGTAGCCTCCACATGGCTGTGTCGCAAACCCGGCCGAAACCGGGGTCTACCGGCTCGGCTGGGCTCGACTGGCCCGCGTGTTAACAGAATGACGGGCAAACCTTGCGAGGCCCTCAAGGAATTCAGTTAATATCTGGGGCCGGGCTGTGATATTCTTGTTTTGTTCTCATATATTTGGGCGGATTTCTGATCGGCCCCCACTGAGTGGTCCGAGAAGAATGTTAGTGCATGACGCCTTCCTTCGCCATTGCCGGCTGGAGGTGGAGCGAAGCGGAACCGGAAGGCGGCAATGGCGGCGTCGCGGTTTCCGGAGCCGGCGGTCGGTAGCC
>CAMDNF010000019.1:0-34875 GCA_945902735.1 Rhizobium sp. Q54
CTTCAGGCCCGTGCTTCTTGCCCATGTTCAGTCTCCTTCAGGGTCCAGTCTAAATTAACTTTTGGACCACTCTGAAGGGGGCAGATCAAGGCCGGTACTCCCATGCTCAAACGCCGCCAATACGATGTCATCTTTGAATGGGGCTTGAAGCTCCTCGCCTTGGGGACCCTCGGCTATTTCACGGTGCGCGCGAGTCTCATGTACGCGCAAAATCCCTCGCGCATAACGTTGCTCCTCGCCATCATCTCCGAATGCGCGACCCTGGTGCTTGTGCTGGTGGCAAAGCGACCGCAAACGCGGGATTGGTATTTGCCGGCGGTCGTAGCGACCATTTTCGCGGTTTGCATCTATCCGCTCTGCGTCGACGTGACGCCTGGCGTGAACCTGTTCAGCGAACAGATTGGGTCGGCAATTCAGGGCCTCGGGATCCTTTGGTCGCTTCACGCGAAAATCTCGATCGGCAACAATTTCGGTCTTTTGCCGGCCCATCGCGGGATCGTCCGCAAAGGGCCTTATCGCTTCGTCCGTCACCCGATGTATTTCGGCTATCTCATCACCCACATCGGCTTCTTGGGAGCAAATTTTCACGTTCAGAATCTTGTGATTCTGGGCATTCTTTATGCGATGCAGCTTTATCGGATTCATCGTGAGGAGCGCGCCTTGTCGGCGAGCCCCGAATACGCCGAATACCGCCAGGTGGTGCGCTACAGGCTGATTTACGGCCTCTACTAAACCGATATCGTCGTCGGCACGCATGGCGCGGACTTTGTGCCGCGCGCCCCGCTCCGATCAAACCAACGGCTTACCTGTCCTCGCTTCTTCTTGATCGCGGATCAAGATACGGCGCCGGCTGACCCTTTTGGAACGCTCGCCCAACAAGCTTCCTTGATCGTCCCTGGCCCCGCCCCTAAGGTTTCCGAGGGCTTATGGGGGGACTTGCCATGCAAAAGATCACGCGCGGCCGGGTGACCAAATTCGAGTTCGATTATCGTGACAAACCCTGCCTCACGGTCGAGCTCGACGAACCGTTCCAAATCGAAACCGAAGACGCGCTCTCGGGCATGATCTCGGACGACAGCGATGCGCCGAAGGTGCACCGCATGGTTGGCGACCCGCATGTGACCAAGCTGCTTGAATCCTGGCCGCCCAAATTCAATCCCGTCGTTGGACCGATTTTTGTGAAGGGCGTGGAGGCCGGCGATGTGCTCGCGGTCCAAATCGATTTCATCGAACCCTGGCGTTATGGCTTCACCGGCATTCTGCCCGGCGTCGGCCCCCTGCATGATTCGCGGCGCTGGGCCGATTGCGCCGAAGGTCATCTCCAGGTGATCGAGCATCTGCCCGGGCCGAGCGGCACCACACGCGATGGTAAAGGCCGCTATTCGCCGAAATTGACTTGGGATCTCGATCCCTTCATTGGCACGCTCGCCACTTGCCCCGAACGTGAGGTGGTCACCTCACTGCTCGGCCAAGGGCCTTATGGCGGCAATATCGATTGCCGCGATATCAAACCGGGCCACACGATTTATCTGAACTCCTATCAGAAGGGCGCCCTCCTCTATGTCGGCGATGTGCATGGCGGCCAGGGCGATACCGAGTTCACGGCCTTGGCCGATGAAACGCGCGCGCTCGTGCAGATCCGCTGCAATGTGGTGAAGAACAAGCGCCTGCCGTGCGTGCGCATCGAGAAACCGAATTCAATCGTCGCGGTCGGCATCAATATTCCGCTCGAGCACGCCGTTTATGACGCGAATGACAATATGATGCTGTGGCTGCTCGAAGATTATGGCATCTCGGGTAAATACTCATATTTGCGCATGTCGGCCGATCCGGCGTTTCGCGTACGGATCTACCAGATGGTGCGCGCCATGACGGCCCGGCACGTCGCTGGCGCCGAATATCCGAAAGATCGTTTGTTTCCCGCGTTCTAAACGCCGGGCCGGCCTAAAATCCGCCTGATTCGCAGGCTACCCCAAGGGCGTACGGCTCTTTTCTGAAGTCGATGAGGAGTACCTCAACCATGGCTTTCATCCCGCGTGCCGCCTTATTCGGCCTGCTCGCGCTTAGCGTTGTTCTAAGTTGCACCACGATTGCTAGGGCGGCCGATTTCCCGCTCAAGCGCGTGCTGCTATCGACAGGCGGCGTTGGCTATTTCGAACATGAAGCCGAAGTCTCCGGCAATGCCACGCTGACCCTCGATCTGCCGCTCGATCAAATTGACGATGTCTTGAAGAGCATCGTTGTGTTCGATGACAAGGGTGGCGTCGGTACCGTGCGCCTGCCGGGCCGCGAGCCGCTTACCGAGTTGTTTCGTGCCTTGCCGATCCGCCCCGAAGCACTCAATTCGGTCCCTGAATTGTTGGCCGCGCTGAAGGGCGCGCCGATCACGGTCACCGGCATACGCGCTTTGAGCGGGCGGGTGATTTCGGTGGAACCGGAAACGACGGTTCTTCCCGATGGCCAAGGTGCGATGACGCGCCATCGCGTGAGCCTGATGACGGATGACGGCGTCCAGCAATTTCTACTCGAAGAACAAGAGGCCGTGAAATTTGCCGACCCGACGCTCGACGCTGCCATCGGCAGCGCCTTGGAGGGTATTGCCATGCACCGCGTGCGCGATCGGCGCACAATCGAAATCGAAGCGCGCGGCACGGGCGATCGTTTGGTCCGCGTTGGCTATGTCGTTGGCGCACCACTTTGGAAAGCGAGCTATCGACTGACCCTCGGCGGCGAGAAAGCCCAACTTCAAGGCTGGGCCCACCTCGAGAATTTGAGCGGTCGCGCTTGGAACGGCATCGAGCTTACGTTGGTCGCCGGCAATCCGGTCACCTTCCGTCAAGCGCTTTACACGGCCTATTTCGTCGACCGCCCCGAAGTACCGGTCGAGGTGTTGGGCCGCGTCCTGCCGCCAGCCGATGAGGGAACGGTTGCGCTTGGCAGCGCGCGCGCGGCTTCAGCCGAATCGAAAATGATGTATCCCCCAGCGCCCGAGCCGACTCCCGGCATGGCGGATTTCGCAGCCTCGGCCGTCGCTTCGGCGGAATTTGCGCAAGATTCTGGTGGTGGCGGCTCGCCTGCGTCACCAACACGCGTAGCCCAAGGTGCCATTGCAACGGCGCGTGAGGACGCGGCGACACAAGTGGTCATGCGAGTTGCGGAACCCATCACCCTCGCACCCGGCCAATCGCTCAGCGTGCCGGTGATCGATGCGGCTGTGCCGGCCGCGCGGATCGCGCTCTATAACCGAAACGTTCATGCGCGCCATCCCCTCGCCGCGGTCAGTCTCAACAATACCAGCGGCAGCAGCCTGCCGCCCGGTGTTCTTACACTCTATGAGCGAAGCCCCAACGGCACGACCTATGTCGGCGATGCGCGGTTAGCGACCATGCCCGCCGGCGAAGAGCGCCTACTGAGCTTTGCGATTGACTCGTCAATCACGGTCGACCGCGAAGATCGCAATATCCGCACCATCGCGAGCGCCAAGGTTTCTCAGGGGATGCTGCAATTCACACTGCGCAAAAACGACGTCTTGCATTACCGCATCAAGTCGGCGGCGAGCGACAACCGGCATTTGATCATCGAACACCCTCGCCGCGCCGGGTGGGATCTTGCGGTCAAAACCAAGGCCAGCGAATTGAGCGAAACCGCTTATCGCCTGCCTTTTGATTTGGGCCCTGGTGCGAGCCTTGAAACCGACATTGTGCTTGAGCGCACCATTGCGGAGAGCTATGCGCTAGCCGATTTCACGCCCGATATGTTGGTCCACTATGCCGATAGCGAGGGTGTGAGCCCGGCGGTGAAGCAGGCGCTCCAAGCCCTATCGCTCAAGCGTGGTGAGATCGAAACGCTCCGCCAAAACCTTATACGCCTCGAAGAGTCGAATGCGCGATCGTTGGAGGAGCAACGCCGGCTGCGTGAGAGCCTTGGCCAAGTGCCGCGCGAGAGTGATCTACACGCGCGTTATTTGAAGAAGCTTGCGGCCCTGGAGGACGAGATTGAGAAACTCGCTATCGCGCTCGACCAATCGCGCGATAGTTTGACCGCGGCCGAAACCGCCTATGCCGAGATGATCCGGACGCTTGAGCTATGATCGAATCTGAATCACCGATAGTTCCTTGGGGCCGCCGATGACCGTCCGCATCGGCGCAGGCGCGGCATGGTGGGGCGATCGGATCTCGCCTGCCGCGCTCAACGCGGCCGAGGGTGATCTCGATTACCTCTGCTTCGAGACGATGGCGGAGGCGACGGTTTCCGCCGCGCAGGTGCGCGCGCGGCGCGACCCGAGCTTCAAAGGCTATGACACGTATTTGGACGACCGCATGCGCGCGGTCCTGCCGGCCTGCATCAAGCGCGGCACGCGGATCGTCTCGAACCAGGGCTGGATCAACCCGGTCGGCGCCGCGACCCGCGCCAAGGAGCTGCTCGCCGAGCACGGCATCACGAATTGGAAAGTCGCGGCGGTGACCGGCAGTGTGATCAGCCTCGACCGCTTGCACGCGCTCGGCGCCACGCTGATGGAAACCGGCGGGCCGATTTCGAGCATCCCGGGCGAAATCGTCTCGGCCGAGGCCTATCTCGGCGCCGAGCCAATCGTCGACGCACTTAAGGCGGGTGCCCGCATCGTGATCACGGGCCGCGTCGCCGATCCTTCGATCTTCTTGGCACCGATGATGGTCGAACATGGCTGGTCGGCGCATGACGCCCTACGCCTCGGCCAAGGCTCCGGGATCGGGCATTTAATGGAATGCGGCGCGCAGGTGACCGGCGGTTATTTCGCCGACCCGGGCTATAAGGACGTGTCCGAGCCTTGGAACCTCGCCTTTCCGATCGCCGAGGTCGACGCCGATGGCAGCGCGGTGATCACCAAGGTCGCCAAGACAGGTGGCGCGGTGAACCGACAAACCATCCTCGAACAAATGTTTTACGAAGTGCACGACCCGGCGAATTACATCACGCCCGATGTGGTGGTCGATTTCACCAGCGCGGTGATCGAAAACAAGGGCGCCAATCGCGTGCGCGTTTCGGGCATTGGCGGCAAGGCGCGCACCGACACGCTCAAAGTCTCGATCGGCGCGCAGGAAGGCTTCATTGGCGAGGACATGTTCTTCTATGCCGGTCCGGGCGCGCTGGAGCGCGCGCAATTGGCCGAGCGAATCTTGCGCGAGCGCTTCAAGATCATCGAGCTCAAGGCCGAAGACATTCGGATCGATTTTTTGGGTGTGAATGCCATTCATGGGGCGATGTCGCCGGTGCCTGCGGTGCCGCCCTACGAGGTCGCCGTGCGGGTCGCCGCGCGCACCAAGACTCGCAGCGAGGCCGAGAAGATCGGCCGCGAGGTCGATGCCATGGCGGTGTCGGGCGTCGGGCATACCGGGAAGCGCGTGCCCCATGCCGACCGCGTGCGCGAGGTGATCGGCATTTGGTCGGCGCTGGTGCCGCGCGCGGCGCTGACACCTCAGATTCATTTCGTGTAGGGGCACAAGGACGATGCGCGTTCCCTTGCGTGCCCTCGCCCACACCCGCTCCGGCGACAAGGGCGATATCTCGAATATCGTGGTGGTCGCTTATGAGCCAGACTTCCATGCGCCGCTTGCCGCGCAATTGACGCCAGCGCGGGTCAAGACGCATTTCACGGGCGTCGTGACCGGCGCGGTCGAGCGCTATGACGTGGCGCGCCTCGGCGTGCTCAATTTCGTGCTGCACGGCGCGCTCGGCGGCGGCGTGTCGCGCAGCCTCTGTCTCGACAATTACGGCAAGGCGCTCGGCGCGGCGATGCTGTCGGTCGAGATCGAGGTGCCTGACGATTGGGCGCCGCGGCTACGTGGTCCAAAATCTCCCTCTACTCGTTGAGCCCCTTACCCGGATAGGGGTGCGTCTTGATCCAATGCTTGGCGATCTCGACGCGCCTTGTGACCCAGACATCCTTGTGTTTCTGGATGTAATCGAGCACGCGCTCAAGGCCAACCGCGCGCGAGGGATGCCCGATCAAGCGGTTGTGGAGCCCGATGCTCATCATCTTCGGCTGCTTGGCGCCCTCGCGATAAAGCATGTCAAAGCCGTCCTTGACGAAGGTGAACCAATCGCCCGCCGTGCCAACCCAGCCGGCAAGTTTGACGTCGTTCGTGGTGATCGAATAGGGCACCACCAGATGGCCCTTGCCCTCGACCGTCTGCCAGAACGGCAGCTCATCGCCGTAATAATCTGAGTCATAAAGGAAGCCGCCATGCTCGACCACGAGCCGGCGTGTGTTGAGCCCGGGTCCATAGCGGCAATACCAGCCGGCAGGCGCCTCGCCCACGGTCTTCTGGAATGACGCCACCGCGCGCTTGATGTGATCGCGTTCCTCGGTCTCGCTCAATTCGAAATGCTTGATCCAGCGCCAGCCATGGCTGCACACGTCGAACCCGGCGCGCTTGATCGCGGCGGCGGCTTTTGGATTGCGCTCGAGCGCGAGCGCGCAGCCAAAGACCGTCATGGGTAATTTGCGTTCCTCGAAGGCGCGCATGACGCGCCAGAAGCCGACGCGCGAGCCATATTCGAACAGGCCTTCGCCCGCGAGGTCGCGCCCCTTAATGCCCTGGTTGAGGCCTTGGGCTTCAGAGAGACCGACTTCGGTGTGGTCCTCGCCGTCTTGTACCGAGGGCTCGGAGCCCTCTTCATAGTTCATCACGAAATTGACCGCGAGGCGTGCGCCACCCGGCCATTTTGGGTCGGGCGGGTTATCGGCGTAGCCGAGAAAATCTCGTGTGGGCTGCCAGGCCATGGTCGGCTCTCCCTGCGTTTATTGTCGGACGATAGTGCAAGAATTGATGGCACAGATCGACTGGTTTATTGCGGCCTGGCCGGGCCAAGCGGCTATGCTCCGCTGCCATGTTTCCAGTCGATGAGATTCTGCCCGCGCTGAAAGCGCATTTACGCGAACGGCCCAATGCCGTGCTGGTTGCCCAACCCGGCGCCGGCAAGAGCACGCGCGTGCCCCCGGCGCTGATCGACGAGCCGTGGGTCAAGGGGCGCAAGCTGATCGTGCTGGCGCCACGCCGTTTGGCCGCGCGCGCCGCGGCAGGCTTCATGGCCAAGACTCTAGGCGAGATGGTCGGCGACACCATCGGCTACCGCGTGAGGCTCGATCGAAGAAGCGGCCCTAAAACCCGGATCGAAATCGTTACCGAAGGCGTCTTCACGCGCATGATCCTCGGCGATCCCTCGCTCGACGGCATCGCCGGCGTGCTGTTCGACGAATTTCACGAGCGCAGCCTCGATGGTGATCTTGGTCTGGCGCTTGCGCTCGATGCTCAAGCAGCGCTTCGCAATGATCTACGTATTCTGGTGATGTCGGCGACGCTCGATGCCGCGCGCGTGGCGACCTTGCTGGGCGATGCGCCGGTGATCGAAAGCGAAGGGCGCATGTTTCCCGTCGAGACGCGGTATCTAGGCCGCGATCCGCGCGGATGGATCGAGCCCTTGGTGGCCGACGCGGTGCAGCGTGCCTTACGCGAGACGAACGGCGACATACTGGTGTTTCTGCCGGGTGCGCGCGAGATCAGACGAACCGAGCGATTGATCGCGGATGGGGTTTCCAGTGATGTCATGATCGCGCCTTTGTTCGGCGCGCTCGATGCGCGTGACCAAGATCGCGCGATCGAACCGGCGCCGGCCGGCAAACGAAAGATCGTGCTCGCCACCTCGATCGCCGAAACCAGCCTGACCATTGAAGGCGTGCGCGTCGTCATCGATAGCGGCCTCGCGCGCGTGCCGCACTATGATCCAGGCACGGGCCTCACCAAACTCGTCACCGAGCGTGCCGCGCGGGCGGCGGTCGATCAACGGCGCGGCCGTGCCGGTCGCGTCGCGCCGGGCATTTGCTATCGCCTGTGGGACGAGGCCGAGACGCGCGCGCTCCGCCCCTTCGCGACACCGGAAATTCTCGAGTCCGATCTCTCCGGATTTAGAATCGCGTTGGCCGATTGGGGAACCAACGACCCGTCGACCTTGAAATGGCTCGACCCACCGCCCGCCGGTGCGCTGATGGAAGCAACCGCTTTGCTCAAATCGCTCGATGCGCTCGATGCGGACAATCGCCTGACGCCTCATGGCAAACAACTCGCCGCGCTACCGCTACCGCCGCGCCTCGCGCACATGATTTGTGCCGCAGCGGAACGGGGCGATGGGGCCCTGGCCGCGCGTCTCGCGCTGGTGTTGACCGAGCGCGAGCTCGGCGGCACCGACGTCGATATCCGCGAGCGCCTGCGTCGCCTTGGGCATGAGCGCGGCGAGCGCGTGAGCGCCGGGTTACGCCTTGCGGCACAGTGGCAAAAGCTTGCGGGCGGCCGCGAGCAACCCCTTGCGGTCGAGCGGGCTGGCGCGGTGCTGGCGCTCGCGTTTCCCGATCGCGTGGCGAAGGCCCGCTCTGGGCGAAATGGCGAGTTCCTCCTCGCCAATGGCCGGGGCGCCATGGTGGACCCGAGCGATCCGCTCGCGCGGGCGCCTTTCCTCGCCATCGCCGAGCTTGCGGGCGAAGCCGCGCGTTCGCGCATATTGCTGGCCGCGCCGCTTGACGAACGCGATATCGAGCAAGATTTCGCTGGCCACGTCGAAACGCGGGACGAGGTTGCGTTCGACCAAATGGCGCGGGTCGTGCGCGCCAAACGCGTTCGTCGGCTCGGCGCCATCGTGCTGAGCGAAGGTCAGATCAATGAGATAGACCCTGCGCAGATCGCCGCCGCGCTGCTCGATGGTATCCGGACGCTTGGGCTCGATGCCCTGTCCTGGCGCGATGATAGCCGCTCGCTCCGCACAAGGGCCGCGTTTCTGCATGGACTGAATGGCGAGGTTTGGCCCGATCTTTCAGACCCGAATTTGATGTCAGACCTCGATACATGGCTCGGCCCCTTCCTGCACGGCAGACGGGCCTTGAGCGCGCTTTCAGCCGATACGCTTCATCAGGCGCTGGAGGCCTTGATCCCGTTCGATTTGCGCCGGCGGCTCGATACCCTCGCGCCAACGCATTTCAGCGCGCCGTCGGGGCTTCGCGTCGCGATCGATTATGCGGCTGAAGGCGGCCCTGCGATCGCCGTGCGGGTGCAGGACTTGTTCGGCCTCGGTGTTCACCCAAATATCGCCGATGGGCGCGTGGCGCTGGTCATTCATTTGCTTTCGCCGGCGCGTCGGCCGGTGCAGGTGACGCGCGATCTACCCGGCTTTTGGCGCGGCTCCTACCGCGCGGTACGCGGTGAAATGAAGGGCCGCTATCCAAAACACCCTTGGCCCGAAGACCCGCTCAACGCCGCACCGCCCGCCAAGCGACGCTAATGCTAAGTCTCGATGAGTTCGACTTGTCGAGACTTGGCCGGCGCGACCGCGCCGCGCCAGCGGCGAAAGCCAAGCGCGCGGAGCGCGCGCCCGGCGTTTGAGGGCGTCTGTAAACCCCTCAATCGCGTTTGTTGAGCGCGCGGTCCAAGAATTCGAGCCGGTCCTGCCCCCAGAAGATTTCACCATCGAGCACATAGCTCGGCGCACCGAACACCTGTGCGGCGATCGCCTTATCGGTCCCGGCTTGATAGGCCGCCTTGATCGCGTCGGTCTCGGCGGCCGCGAAAAGTGGCGCGGGTTCAAGCCCGCGCACCCTCAGGATATCGCGCAAATTATCGGGATCGGCGATATCGCGTTCTTCGGCCCAGACCGCGCGGAGGATCGCGTGCGCGAGGCTCATCGCGTCATAGCGTGCGTCGCGCGCCGCGATGACCAGACGCGCCGCGAGGTTATCGTTGGCGGGGAAGAATTTGGGCCGCAAATTGAGCGGCAGGCCCAAATGATCGCGCCAGCGCTTGAGCTCAACCAACCGATAAGCCTGACGTTGCGGCGCGCGCTTGGCGAGCGGAAGGCCACCCGATTGAGCGAAGATCTGGCCGAAATCGACGGGCATCACCATAACCGTCGCACGATGGCCCTTCACCATCTCGGTAAAGCGCGCCGCGCCCAAATAGGTCCAGGGCGAATTCAACGAGAAATAATAGTCGATATGCGCCGTCATTTTAACCTTCCCTTGAATGGGCCGTCTTAATACTTAGACCGTGCGATCGACCATCACCTCTAGCAGAACCGGTGCCGCGCCCGCGAGCGCTTCCTTGAACCGGGCCTCGAACGCCTCGCCCGTTTCCACGCGATGCGCGGTGACACCAAAGCCGCGCGCCAGCGCCGTGGCATCGATCGAGGGCTCGCGAAAATCCATACCGATCGGACGATCATTGCCGTGAAACAGCTTGAGCCGCTGCTTCAAAATTTTATAGCCGCCATTATTGGCCAGCACGAAGATAATCGGCAGCTTCTGGTTGGCCGCCGTCCATAGCGCCTGAATGCTGTACATCGCGCTGCCATCGCCGATCACCGCGACGACGCGGCGCTTGGGTTGGGCGATTTGCGCGCCGACCGCGGCCGCGATGCCCCAGCCAATGCCACCGCTCGAATTGCCGAAATAACTGTACTGGTCCCGATAGGGCAGATGGGCGGGAAGGTTCAAGGTCGTGGTGATGCCCTCATCGACCACGATGGCGTCCTCGGGCAAGAGATCGACCAGCCGCATCATGAGCCATTCAGGGTCGAGCGGCGTACGCCCGGCCTTGGGCTCCAGGTTCTTCCGCCGCATCAAACGTTGGGCTGACCAATTGCCTTCTGCCAGCGCCGCCAACGCAGCGGCCCCGCGCGCCGGCAGAAGCGGGATCAGCGCCTTCAGCGTTTCCTTCACGTCAGCACGGACCGCGAGCTCGGCCGCGTAGTTCTTGCCCATTTCCCAATCGCGCAAGCCGATCTGCACCACGGCCATGCCGGGCGGCAACGGATCGAGCGTACTCCAAACCGACATGCGCAGCACATCGGCGCCGAGGCAAATCAATGTGTCATAGGGGTTGAGCAGTTCACGCACGCGCTTTTGTTCGCGTGACAACATCCCCCGATAGGCCGGATGTTCGGATGGGAAATGCGCGCCATCGACCACGGTCTGCTGAAAGACCGGCGCGGCCAGCACCTCGGCGAATTTGGCGGCTTCGGCGAAGGCATCGCTCGCGACGATCTCGTGGCCGGCGATAATGACCGGGCGTTTGGCCGCGCTTAATTTTGCAGCCAGGCGCTTGAGAATTTCATCCGAGGGCCGGCCTGCGGCCTCGACGCGGGTCGCCGCGCCAAGATCGATCGCCCCGAAGGCGTTCAGAATGTCGCCCGGCAAAGAGATGAACACAGGCCCAGTTGGTGGCGTTTGCGCGATTTTTGCAGCGCGATGCACGATGCGCGGCAAATCCTCAAGCCGCGTGACCTCGGTCGCCCATTTCACCACCGGACTCGCGATCGGCACGAGCGGCGCATAGAGCAAGGGCTCGGTGAGGCCGTGGCCCTGTTCCTGCTGGCCAGCCGTGACGATCAGGGGCGTGCCGGAAAAATGCGCGGTATAGAGCGCGCCGATCGCATTGCCAAGCCCCGGCGCGACATGAACATTGCACACCCCCAACCGGCCCGAAGCGCGGGCATAGCCATCGGCCATGGCAACCACGATCGATTCCTGAAGACCGAGCACGAAATTGATCTCCGGTGCATCGGTCAAGGCATGCATGATCGGCAATTCGGTGGTGCCCGGATTGCCGAAAATGCGATCCACCCCTTCCTGTTTGAGAAGGTTTAGGAACGCGCTACGACCGCTGATGCTGTTGGGCGCGACGTCTTGGGCCATCGGATCCTCAGGAGTTTGCCAATCATGAACATGGCGCCTCAGCGCCACAGAGCGGCTTGCAGCCTAGGGCAAAATGCGCGCCGGCACAGGAGCTTCGCGATCCAATGGCGCGATTGACTGGGCCATATTAACATTTTTTCTTTGTATAACTATTGTTTATCTGAATTTTTTTAGTAATTAAATTGACTGTCACGTTTCTTGATGTACATTAGACCCTGGGATGGCCGATTGCCCCTCGGCCCCGTGATCCCCCCGCTTGGGGGACACAACTGAAAGGGCCCAAAGATTGATAAAGCAATGCGTTATTTTCCACTCTTCATCGATACGCGCAGTACCTCGGTCTTGGTCATTGGCGGTGGCCCGAAGGCCGCAGCGAAGCTCCGTCTTCTATTGAAAACCGAGGCGCAGATCGAGGTAATTTCAGAAAACATTACAGTCGATGTACAGCGCCTTCTCGATCCGCGCCGCTTGATGTGGACCAAACGCTCCGCTGTGTTGAATGACGTTATTGGGCGTCGTCTCGTGTATATCGCGACCGATGACGGCGCCGATAACGTAAAACTTATCGCCGCCGCGCGTGCCGCCAGCGCGCTGGTCAATGTGGTCGACGATCGCCAAGCCTCCGATTTTTTGACGCCTGCGATCGTTGATCGTGACCCGGTCGTGGTCGCTATTGGCACGGAAGGCACGGCGCCCTCCCTCGCCCGCTCAATCAAGGCCCAGTTTGAAGCGACGCTTTCGCCCCACCTTGGCACGCTCGCGCGCATCGCCGGGCGTCAAAGGGTAAGGCGTTCGGCCGAGGGCTTGCGCCGGTTCTTCGCCGGTGTTGGCGAGCGCGCCCTTATTGAATCGGGTGAGGCCGAGGCCGCGCGCCTCTTGAGGGCCTTTGTTGATGAGCAAACGGCGCCCACCGTGCCCCCGGCCGGCCGGGTCGCGTTGGTCGGCGCCGGGCCGGGCGATCCTGAACTCCTGACACTGAAAGCACGTAAGCGGCTCGATGAGGCTGATGTCGTGCTTTATGACCGCCTCGTCGCGCCGGCAGTCTTGGATCTGGCGCGGCGCGAAGCGACCTTGATCGAGGTCGGCAAGACGCCCGCCGGTCCCGCCTGGAAGCAAGAGGACATCAACGCCCGAATGATCGAGGCGGCGCGTGCCGGCGCGTTCGTCGTGCGGCTCAAGAGCGGCGATCCGCTGGTGTTCGGCCGCGCTGACGAAGAGATCGACGCGCTCGAGACCGCCGGCATCGCCTATGAAATCGTGCCCGGCGTTTCAGCGGCCTTCGCCGCGGCGGCGGCTGGCGGTTTTTCGCTCACCAAACGCGGCCGCAACCGCGCGATCAGCTTTTTGACCGCGCACGACGCCGAGGGCTTTGCCGAACATGATTGGCGCGCTTTGGCACGGCCGGGCGAAGCCTTTGCGATTTATATGGGCGTGCGTGGCGCACGCTTCGTGCAGGGCCGCCTTCTGATTCACGGCGCGTCGGCCGATACGCCGGTCAGCGCGATCGAGAATGCCAGCCGGCCAAACCAGAAAATCGTCGCCGGCACGCTCGGCCAATTGCCGGACCTGTTAAAGCAGCACCGCATCGAAGGGCCGGCGATCATTTTCGTCGGTCTCGCGCCGCGCGCGGCGCTTGCCGCCATCGATGACCGCGCCACCCTTGCACTGCCGATTGGAGCCTGAACATGGCCCGCCAAGACGCTCTCTACATTTTGACCGCCAATGATCTGCTGGAAGGCGACGTGGTGTTTTGGTCCGGGGCCGGTTGGGCCCGCGATCACCGCGCCGCCCAAATCGCGCGCAATGCCGATGAGGCCACGGCGCTCGATGCCATTGGCGCTGCGGAAAAGGCCGCGCGGCGCATTATCGATCCCTATCGGGTCGAGGTGACGCTTGGGGCCGATGGCACGCCGGTACCTGTGCGCTTTCGCGAGCGCCTGCGTACGCTCGGGCCGACGGTCAGGCTCGACCTCGGCAAGCAAGCGGCGCTCCGCGCCAATTCATTGCTCTAGGGGCCGCGCCATGTATCGTTATGACGAATTCGATCATCAATTCGTGCAGGACCGGGTTAGCCAGTTTCGCACTCAGGTTGAGCGCCATTTGGGCGGCCAACTGACCGAGGAAGAATTTCGCCCGCTCCGCCTGATGAACGGGCTCTATCTGCAACTGCACGCCTATATGCTGCGCGTCGCCATTCCCTATGGCACGCTCTCCGCGCGCCAAATGCGCACGCTGGCCGATATCGCCGAGACCTATGATCGCGGCTATGGCCACTTCACCACGCGCCAGAACATTCAATATAACTGGCTGCGCCTGCGCGATGTGCCCGACATTCTGCAAGAGCTCGCCGATGTCGAAATGCACGCGATTCAAACCTCAGGCAATTGCATTCGCAATATCACGGCCGATCCATTTTCGGGCGTCGCGGCCGAGGAGGTCGAGGATCCGCGGCCGACTGCCGAGCTCCTTCGCCAATGGTCAAGCCTGCATCCCGAATTCAGCTTTTTGCCGCGCAAATTCAAGATCGCGGTGACCGGCTGCCGCGACGATCGCGCGGCGATCGCGGTGCACGACATCGGCATCCGCGTCGTGCGTAATGAGGCGGGCGAAATCGGCTATGAGATTTGGGTCGGTGGTGGCCAGGGCCGCACGCCGATGATCGCGAAGAAGATTCGTGCCTTCCTGCCCAAAAACGCGCTGCTGGCCTATCTCGAGGCCATGATGCGCGTCTACAACCTTTATGGCCGGCGCGATAACAAATACAAAGCGCGCATCAAGATTTTGGTCCACGAGGTCGGCATCGAGGAATATACGCGGCGTGTCGAAGAAGAGTTCGCCGCGCTCGATGCATCGGCGATCGCGGCCGATGCCGAGGAAATCGCGCGGATCGAAGCCTATTTTGAGCCACCCGCCTATGATCGCCTGCCGGCGCGCTCGGCGGCGCTTGAAAACGCCAAGAAGAACGACCCAGCCTTCGCGAATTGGGTTTCCGTCAATGTCGGCGCGCACAAAGCGCCGGGCTATGCCATCGCGACAGTTTCCCTAAAGCCGATCGGCGGCGTACCGGGCGATGCAACCACCGACCAAATGCGGCTCCTCGCCGATATCGCCCAGCGGTTTAGTCTTGATGAGCTGCGCGTAACGATTGAGCAAAACATCGTGCTGCCGCAGGTGCGACAAGACGATCTTTATGCAGTTTGGAAATTGCTCGCGGCGGCGGACCTCGCGACCGCCAATGCCGGGTTGATCACCGATATCATTTCCTGCCCGGGGCTCGATTATTGCAGCCTAGCGACCGCGCGCTCGATTCCGGTCGCCCAGGCGATCTCGCGTCGTTTCGCCGATGCCGAACGCCAGCGCCTGATTGGACCGCTCGCTATCAAGATTTCGGGCTGCATCAATGCGTGCGGCCATCACCATGTCGGCCATATCGGCATTCTCGGGCTCGAGAAGGGCGGCGAAGAATCATACCAAATCACACTCGGTGGCGACCCGACCGAGAACGCCGCGATCGGCGAGCGTTTGGGTCCGGGCCTCACCGCCGACCAGACGGTCGATACCATCGAGCGGCTGGTCGCGGTTTATTTAGCCAAACGAAAGCCCGGCGAAACTTTCGTCGCCGCCTATCGCCGGCTCGGCCATGACCACTTCAAGGAGGCGCTCAATGCCGCTGCTTGATCGCACCGGCGCCATTGCCGATCCCTGGGTGCGCCTTGATGAGACGGCACCCTTAGCCGGTCGCCAGGTCATTCTGCCCCTCACGCGACTTGAGCAAGACGGCGCGGCCGTGCTGACCTCGGGCGCAAAGCTCGGCGTCGCGGTCGGCGGCGACACCGGGTTTGAGCTGCTACGCCCGTGGCTCAACCGATTGAGCCTAATCGCGATTAATTTTCCGAACTTCACCGATGGTCGGGGCTTCAGTCTTGCGCGGCAATTGCGTGTGCGTGGCTTCAAGGGTGAACTACGCGCCCACGGCTATCTAATCGCCGATCAATTGGGCTTCGCGCTGGCCACCGGCTTCGACACGGTCGAAATCGACGATGATTTGGCGGCGCGGCAACCGGTGGCTGAATGGCTCGCCGCGGCCAAAACCATCAGCCTGTCTTATCAGCGCGATTACACTGGTCCCCGCAATATCTTGGAGGCCCGCCGTGCCGCGCGCGCCCAACAGAACATCCGCGTCGCACAGACGGAGCCCGCGAAATGACCGAGTGGCAGCCCCTCATCGCGCGCATCGCGGAAGGCTTCGGGGCGCTTGGCCTTGAAGCACGGCTCGCTCGCTTGCGCGCCGCCTTGCCGGGTCGGCTCGTCTTCACGACCAGTCTCGGCCTCGAAGACCAGGCGATCAGCCACGCGATCTTCAGCCAAGACCTCGATATCGCGGTCGTGACGCTCGATACCGGCCGGTTGTTTGCCGAAACCCATAACTTATGGGCCGACACCGAGGCACGGTACGGCAAAAAGATTTCGGCCCTCCATCCGCGCCATGACGCGCTCGAAGCCCTGCTTGCGACGCAAGGCGCCAATGGTTTTTACGCGTCGGTGGAGAATCGCAAAGCGTGCTGCCATGCCCGCAAGGTGGAGCCACTCAGCCGTGCGCTCGACGGCGCTTCGTCATGGATCACAGGCTTGCGCGCCGATCAATCGGCCAATCGCGGTGCCTTTGCCTTTATCGAACGCGATGAGGCTCGCGGTCTTTTGAAAGCCAATCCTCTGCTCGACTGGTCGCGCGAGCAGGTCGGCGACTATGTCGCCGCGCATGACGTGCCCTACAACGCCCTGCATGATTCGGGATTTCTATCGATCGGCTGCCAGCCCTGCACACGCGCCGTGGCACCGGGCGAGCCCGAGCGCGCGGGGCGCTGGTGGTGGGAAGACGAAGACAAAAAAGAATGCGGCCTCCATGTCGCCAGCGATGGCCGCTTAATTCGTCGGAGTAGCTAAAATGAATGGTGCCGTCACATTGGAACTCGTCCGCCCTGATGCCGATGAACGCGTTATCGCAGCCACCCGTCCCACTCATGGGTTGAGCCATTTGCAGCGGCTCGAGGCGGAGGGCATTCATATCATTCGCGAAATCGCGGCGTCCTGTGAAAACCCGGTGATGCTCTATTCGATCGGCAAAGACTCTGCCGTGATGTTGCATCTCGCGTTGAAGGCCTTTCATCCGGGCAAGCTGCCCTTCCCGCTCCTCCATATCGATACCACGTGGAAATTCCGCGAGATGATCGCGTTTCGCGATCGACTCGCGAAGGAGCTTGGCCTCGATCTCTTGGTTCACACCAATCAAGAGGGTCTCGCGCGCGGCGTTAACCCCTTCACGTACGGTTCTAAGGTTCACACCGATATCATGAAGACCGAGGCGTTGAAACAAGCGCTCGACAAATGGCGCTTCGATGCTGCCTTCGGCGGTGCGCGTCGCGATGAAGAAAAGTCCCGCGCGAAAGAGCGCATTGTCTCGTTTCGTTCGGCGCAACATCGCTGGGATCCAAAGCGCCAGCGGCCGGAGCCCTGGCGGCTCTACAATACGCAGCTCCGTCAGGGCGAAAGCATTCGCGTGTTTCCGCTTTCAAATTGGACCGAACTCGACATCTGGGAATACATCTACCGGGAGAATATCCCGATCGTGCCGCTCTATTTTGCCGCCGAGCGACCGGTCGTGAAGCGGGATGGCATGCTGATCATGGTGGATGATGAACGCATGCCCTTGAAGCCCCGTGAGGTAATCGAAAAACGCATGGTGCGCTTTCGTACGCTCGGCTGCTATCCGCTCACGGCGGCGGTCGAGAGTAACGCGACGAGTCTACCCGAGATCCTGCGCGAAATGTTCGTGGCGCGCACCTCGGAGCGTCAAGGTCGCCTGATCGATCATGACAGCAGCGCATCGATGGAACGAAAGAAGCAAGAAGGCTATTTCTGATGCAAGCCGCCCTTGCCCCGATTACAGAGGATATCGACGCGTTCCTGACGCGGCAGAGTGCGCGTTCCCTGCTCCGCTTCATCACCTGCGGTTCGGTCGATGACGGCAAATCGACGCTGATCGGCCGGCTGCTCTATGAGTCGAAACTGCTATTCGACGATCAGGTCGCAACGCTTGAAGCGGAATCGAAGCGGCTCGGCACCCAAGGCGGAAATCTCGATTTCGCGCTTCTGGTCGATGGCCTAGCCGCCGAGCGCGAACAGGGCATTACGATCGATGTGGCCTACCGCTATTTCGCCACGGACAAGCGGAAATTCATCGTCGCCGACACGCCGGGTCATGAGCAATATACGCGCAATATGGCGACTGGCGCCTCGACCGCCGATCTCGCCATCGTGTTGATCGATGCGCGCAAGGGCGTATTGCCGCAAACGCGCCGGCACAGCTTGATCGTTTCCTTGCTCGGTGTGCGGCATGTGGTGCTCGCCATCAACAAGATGGATTTGGTCGGCTATTCCGAACTCACCTTCGGCAAGATCGAACGCGATTACCGCGCCTTTGCCGAGCCGCTTGGCTTCAAGACCATCACCTGCATTCCGCTTGCCGCGCTCAAGGGCGACAATGTGGTGAGCGCTTCGGCTGCTTTGGGTTGGTATCGCGGGCCGACGCTGATCGCGCATCTTGAAGCCATCGATGTCGATCAGATCAACGAACAGGCGCCCTTTCGCTTGCCGGTCCAATGGGTGAACCGACCGAATTCTGATTTTCGCGGTTATTCGGGGTTGATCGCAAGCGGCCGCATTTGGCCGGGTGATCGCGTGCGCGTGATGCCATCCGGAAAGGAAAGTCGTGTCAGCCGGATCGTGACGGCCGATCGCGATCATGAGGTGGGTGTGGTTGGGCAGTCGATCACGCTCGTGCTGAGCGATGAAATCGATATCTCACGCGGCGATATGTTGGTCGCGGCGGCCGAGCCAGCTTCGATCGGCGTGGGGTTCGAGGCGACCATCCTTTGGATGTCGGAAGAGGCATTAAAGCCAGGCCACAATTATGCCTTAAAATTGGCCGCAAAATCCGCGACCGCTACGCTGGAGCCGCCAAGCTATTTGCTCGATATAAACGATCACGGTCGGCTTCACGCTGAAACACTGAATTTGAACGAGATCGGACTTTGCCGCGTGCATCTCGACCAGAAGATCGCGTTTGATCCCTACAAAATTTGCCGCGAGACCGGTGGCTTTATTCTGATCGACCGTGAAACCAACGATACGGTCGCGATGGGCTTTATTCAGCGCGCCCTCGACGCAACGGGTGACAAATCCAGCCCGCGGGTCGCCGGCAATCGCTCGCCGGCCTGCCCGGCGCAACGATTTCGCCTTGCCATTGCGCGGCTTCTGGCGCCTCTGGGCTTCAAGCGCGGGATGACCGAAGAACCCGATGATCGGCAAGGGTCGGCTTTGGTCCGTTGATTCGGCTGTTGTTTCTTAATTCACTCTTCATTCTCTCAGGTCTGGGTTACTAAACTAGAAGCCCGTGCCGAAACCATGAAGCTACCGATGGTGTTTTTGTGACGCGTTTGGCCTCGTTCTTGATTATTGGCTTGTTGATCTTCGGATGCGGAACACTGTCCGCCGCAGCCGAAGAAACCACCTTGCTCAATGTTTCCTACGACCCGACGCGTGAGCTCTATCAGGATTTCAACGAGGCCTTCACCAAGCATTGGCAGGCCAAGACCGGCCAAGAATTCAGCATCCGGCAATCTCATGGCGGCTCGGGTAAACAAGCGCGCTCCGTGATCGACGGTATCGAAGCCGATGTCGTTACACTGGCGCTTGCCTATGACATCGATGCGATTAGCCAACGAGGCCTGATTGCCAAGGATTGGCAGACGCGCCTCCCTGATAATAGCGCGCCCTACACCTCGACCATCGTGTTCTTGGTACGCAAGGGCAATCCGAAGGGCATCAAGGATTGGGACGATCTGATCAAATCCGATATCAAGGTCGTGACGCCCAATCCCAAGACATCGGGCGGTGCGCGATGGAATTATCTCGCCGCGTGGGGCTATGCCCTGCGCCAACCCGGCGGCAATGAGACCTCGGCGCGCGATTTCGTCGCGGCGCTCTATCGCAATGTGCCGGTGCTCGATTCAGGCGCGCGCGGCTCAACCATCACGTTCGTTCAGCGTGGGATCGGCGATGTGCTGGTCTCTTGGGAGAACGAGGCGTTCCTGGCGCTGAACGAACTCGGCCCGGACAAACTTGATATCGTCGCGCCGAGCGTCAGCATCGTGGCCGAGCCCTCGGTTGCCGTGGTCGATAGCGTGGTTGATCGGCGCGGCACCCGCGCGGTCGCCGAGGCCTATCTCCAATACCTTTATTCGCCCGAAGGGCAGGAAATTGCCGCGAAACATTATTACCGGCCGCGTTTGCCGGAAGTGAATGCGAAATATGCCGATCGCTTTCCCGCGATCGCGCTGTTTACGGTGGATGAAGTGTTTGGCGGCTGGGCCAAGGCCCAGATCACGCATTTCGCCGAGGGCGGCGTGTTCGATTCAATCTATGCTGGCCCGCAATGAGTGCGGTCTATTCAGGTTGGATTCCCTTCAAACCGAAGCCCAGCGTCATTCCTGGCTTCGGACTTACCTTCGGGCTGACGGTCACCTGGCTCAGTCTGATTGTATTGATACCCCTGGCCGCGTTGTTTGCCCGCGCCGCCAGCCTCGGCCCCGACGAGTTTATCGCCGCAACCGCGAGCCCGCGTGTTTTGGCGGCGCTTCGCCTTAGCTTTGTCACGTCGATTATCGCGGCGCTCGTGAGCACGGTCCTTGGCGGCTTCATCGCCTGGGTTTTGGTTCGCTACCCCTTCCCCGGCCGACGCTTCGTCGATGCCATCATCGATGTGCCGTTCGCGTTGCCAACCGCGGTTGCCGGTATCGCCTTGACCACGCTTTACGCGGAAACAGGGTGGCTCGGTGGGCTTTTGGCACAGATCGGCATCAAGGCCGCCTTCACGCCGCTCGGCATCTTGATCGCGCTCGTCTTCATCGGCCTGCCGTTTGTGGTCCGCACCGTGCAACCGGTTATCGAGGATCTCGACCGCGAAATGGAAGAGGCCGCCGCCTGCCTTGGCGCCAGTCGTTGGCAGACGCTTCGTCGCATCGTATTCCCGACTATCGCGCCCGCCTTGGTCACTGGCTTCACACTCGCCTTCGCGCGCGGGGTGGGCGAATACGGCTCGGTTATTTTTATCGCCGGCAATTTGCCGATGGTCTCGGAGATCGCGCCGCTTTTGATCGTCATCAAACTTGAGGAATTTGCCTATGCGCAGGCGACCGCGATCGCGGTCGTGATGTTGTGTGCCTCATTCGTTTTGCTGCTGGCGATCAACGTTCTCCAGCGGCGTATGGCCGCCAGCCGCGTGAGTGGCCGATGAGCAGCGCCAATATCGTTTTGAGCGTGCCGCAACGACCGCGCATCGTGCATACCGGCGCGGCCTTGCGCTGGACTCTGATTGCCGTGGCGCTCGGCGTCATCGGCCTTCTCATCGCCTTGCCGCTCGCCAGCGTGTTCGCCGAGGCCTTTCGACAGGGGGCGGACGCCTATTTTGGGGCCCTTGGCGATCCCATGGCGATTGCCGCGATGAAACTGACGTTGATCGTCGCCGCGATCGCCGTGCCGCTTAATCTGGTGTTCGGTGTTGTCGGCGCTTGGGCGATCGCCAAGTTCGAATTTCGCGGCAAGAGTCTCCTGATCGCGTTGATCGATCTGCCCTTCTCGGTATCGCCGGTCGTCTCAGGCCTGGTGTTCGTTCTCTTGTTCGGCATGCAAGGATGGTTCGGCCCGTTCCTGATCGAACACGGCGTTCAAATTATCTTCGCGGTGCCCGGCCTCGTCTTGGCGACGATATTCGTCACCTTTCCGTTCGTCGCGCGCGAATTGATTCCTCTGATGCAACAGCAAGGCACGCAGGAAGAAGAAGCCGCCGTTGCGCTCGGCGCCAGCGGATGGCAAATCTTCCGCCGCGTTACGCTACCCAACATAAAGTGGGGCTTGCTCTATGGCGTGCTGCTCTGCAATGCACGCGCGATGGGCGAATTCGGCGCAGTCTCAGTGGTTTCGGGTCATATTCGCGGCGCGACGAATACAATCCCGCTGCACGTCGAAATCTTGTACAATGAATATAATTTCGTGGCCGCATTCGCGGTTGCCTCACTGCTTGCCTTACTCGCGCTTCTGACGCTCGCCGCCAAGGCCGTGCTGGATTGGCGTTTAAGCGTTAGCCCCAAAACCGGGGAGCGAAAGACATGACGATCGAAGTCGCCGACGTTTCAAAGCGGTTCGGAAGGTTTCAGGCGCTCGACAATGTTTCGCTCTCGATCAACAAGGGCGAGATGATCACGCTGCTTGGCCCCTCGGGCTCGGGCAAGACAACACTGTTGCGTCTGATCGCGGGCCTCGATGAACCCGATGGCGGCGACATCCTCTTTGACGGTGAGAGCGTCGTTGGCATCGGTGCGCGGCATCGCGCGGTTGGCTTCGTGTTCCAACATTACGCGCTGTTCCGCCATATGACCGTGTTCGAGAACGTCGCTTTCGGTCTCCGAGTCCGGCCACGGGAGCAACGGCTTGCGCCTCAGGAAATCCGCCGTCGGGTCGATGAATTGCTCGAGCTCGTCCAAGTCGATTGGCTGGCCGAGCGCTATCCGCATCAGCTTTCGGGCGGCCAACGCCAGCGCGTCGCCCTCGCCCGCGCGCTCGCGATCGAGCCCAAGGTGTTGTTGCTAGACGAACCGTTCGGCGCGCTCGACGCCAAGGTGCGCAAGGAGCTCCGCCGTTGGCTCCGCCGCCTGCATGATCGCACCAACATGACCTCGATCTTGGTCACCCACGATAAGGAAGAAGCGCTCGAAATCGCCGATCGCGTGGTCGTCATGGGCGACAGACGGATCGAGCAAGTCGGCAGCCCCGAAGACGTCTATGAAAACCCCAAGAGCGCGTTCGTGCTCGAGTTCCTCGGCACCGTCAACCGGTTCCGCAATGGCCGCCCCGCCAATGCCGATGAAACGGAGACCGATGAGATTTTGCTCGCCCGCCCGCACGAGATTGGCATCGAGGCCGAGGTCAATGGGCCGAGCGTGATTCGCTTTATCGCGCTAATCGGTCCAACGGTCAGGCTTGAAGTCGAAACGCCGAGCATTACCGATCTGATCGAGGTCGAATTACCACGGCCTCAGTTCAAGCGCCTTGGCCTCAAGGCCGGCGATCGCGTGCGCGTGACACCGCTCAAGGTGCATAGCTTCAGGTAGCGGGGCGTCGGCCCTCCGACGCCCCTTCTCGTCAAGCCTTTACGGAATGATCTTCAGCGCTTTCATGCGCTTGAAGTAGTTGTCAAACATGTCTTCCGTAAAAATGATCTCGCTATAGCCGAACGCGATGCGCTTGCGATCCTCTAGGATAATGTCCCAATCGCGCGCGAAGACCCAGTCGGCGAAGATCCAATTGGCGAGCTGATCCATCTTATAGGGCTTCAGCTTGGACTTCTTGACGATCGCATCCCAAACCGAGCCCTTGTCCGACATCAGATTGGTCAAAGAGCATGGCCGCACTTTGCCGCGCCGGCAGCCAAACGCCTCGCCGATGCGATCCCACAAATATTCCCAACGGAACATATCGCCATTGGTGATGTTGAATTCTTCGCCCGCGCATTTCGGGTTGGTCGCGGCCCAAACCTCGAAACGGCCGAGGATTTCGGCATCGGTATATTTATTGAGCGCGTGCCAGGCCGCGGGGCGGCCGGGAAAATCGAACGGAATATCGAGCTCGCGCGCGATCGTGGCGTAGACCGCAATAAAATTGAGCGTGTTGAGCGGCACGCCAGCGGATAGGCCGATCACAATTTCGGGCCGCACCACGGTCATGTCCCACTTCTTGCCCTTCTTCAGCTTGGTCAGGAAGTCCTGCTGGTTGTAATAGAAATTGGGTGGCATGTGGCGCGGGTCGGTCTCAACCGAAGGCGTTTTGAACGGCCCTAAATGGCAGCCATAGTATTTGCCGCCTTCGGTCAGGATCACGCGCTCGAGCTTCGGTGCTGCCTTGTCGAGGACGGTCACCGCGTTCTTTAAGAGCGCGAGATTGCCCTCGACATTCTCCGCCTCGAAACCGCCGGCCAGACCGCAATAAAAAATGTGCGTGGTGTCGGTCAGCTTCGAAAGCTTCTTCTCGGCGTCGCTAATGTCTTCGATATCGACCGAGATGAACTTGGCTTTGGTGTCGTAGCCAGCCGGTTGACGGCTAAGCCCGATAATATCCCAACCGCCGTCCTGCTCGAGCGCTTGCACGACATTCCGCCCCGTGGTGCCGCGCGCGCCGACCACCACCGCTTTCTTCTTCGCCATGTTTGATCCCCTCCTCATAAAACAACCCGCCAACGCGAGCCAAAGGCGCCCGTATTATCGACAGCCCGCCCGCCGGCACAAGCCCGATAGCACTCGACGCTTCAATAGGATTTCGGCAGGCCGAGCACCTTCTCGGCCAGGAAATTCAAAATCATTTCGGCGCTGACCGGCGCGATGCGCGCGATGTAGCATTCTCTCAGATAGCGCTCGACATGATATTCCTTGGCGTAACCCATGCCGCCATGCGTCAAAACCGCGCGTTCGCACGCGGCATGGCAGGCATCGGCCGCCAGATATTTCGCGGCATTGGCTTCGGCGCCGCAGGGCTCGCCCCGATCATAGAGCGAGGCCGCCTTGAAGAGCATGAGATCGGCCGCCTCAAGCCGTGCCCAAGCATCGGCCAGAGGGTGCTGGATCCCTTGGTTCTGACCGATCGGCCGGCCGAACACGACGCGCTCCTTGGCATAATTCGCGGCACGCGCGAGCGCAGCGCGACCAAGCCCCACCGCCTCGGCCGCAATCAGAATGCGCTCCGGGTTGAGGCCGTGCAGGATATAGCGAAAGCCTTGCCCCTCTTCGCCAATCAGGTCATCGGCCGGCACGGTCAGATTATCGATGAAAACCGCGTTGGAATCGACCGCCTTGCGGCCCATTTTCTCGATCTCGCGTACTTCGCAATGACGCCGATCGAGATCGGTATAGAACAGCGACAGACCATCGGTTGGTTTTGTCTTGGTCTTGGGCGCAGTGCGCGCAAGGAGGAGAATTTTGTTCGCCGATTGCGCGGTCGATGTCCAAATCTTGCGGCCATTGATGACATAGGCATTGCCCTGCCGCTCGGCGCGCGTTTCGATCGACGACGTATCAAGCCCCGCATTGGGCTCGGTCACGCCGAAACAAGCGCGCTCCTTGCCCTCGATCAGGGGCGCCAGCATGCGCTTCTTCTGTTCGGCCGTGCCATGGACCGCGATCGGATTGGGCGCGAAAATATTCATATGCACGGAAGACGCCGCCGCGAAGCCGCCGCCTGATTCCGAAATTACCTGCATCATCAAAGCGGCCTCGGTAATGCCGAAGCCCGAACCGCCGATCTCCTTCGGCATGGCGATACCAAGCCAGCCGCCCTCGGCAATCGTCTTCACGAAATCGTCGGGAAATTTGCCGTCGCGGTCGCGGGCCAACCAATAATCGTCGCCATAGGCCTGGCAAAGCCGCGTGATCGCATCGCGGATCGTCAGCTGATCGTCGTTCAGCGCGAAATCCATCGTATGGCCCCGACCCGAATAGACCGATGCTCAGCGAAACGCCGGCATCACTTCCTTGGCGAACAATTCGACCGAGCGCATGGCATCCTTGCCGCGAATGCCGGGCATATGCATCCAGCAAATCATCTCGCTCGGATTCAGTTCGCGCTCATATTCCTTGATCTTCTGGATCGCGAGATCGGGATTGCCGATGATGTAACGCGCCTTGAAATTCTGAAAACCGACATCGCCGGTATCGGCAATCACCGTGCCGTCATCGGCCTTGAGCACGCGATCGCCCGCCGCCGAGGCCGCGCCATAGAGTTCGCGATAAAGATAATTGACCGCGGGCGCCGCGAGTTCCTCGGCCTTGGCCGTGGTTTCCGCCACATAGACCTGACGAATGATCGGCCGCTCGGGCGGTTTATAACCAATCGCCTTGGCGGCCCCTTCATAGATGCCGTAATGCTCCTTGAGCTCGGCCATGCCATGGCGCGGCGACATGATCTGCACGCAACGACGCAGGGCGGCGCGCTTCAACGCCGCCGGATGCGATACGCCATACCAGATCGGCGGGTGCGGCTTTTGCACCGGGCGCGGCGTGATCTGGGCCTCGGGAACCTTGAAGAACTTGCCGTCGAACGAAAAGGTCTCCTGCGTCCACGCCTTGGTCATCAAATCGATGGCCTCTTCGAAGCGCGCGCCGCGTTCCTCGCGCGGCACGCCATGGGCGGCGAATTCCTTGCTGACATAGCCCGGCGCGATGCCGAACACGAAACGCCCGTTCGACAAATTGTCGAGCACCGCGACGTCCTCGGCAAGCTTGAGCGGCGCGTAGAGCGCGACCAGCAACACGCTGGTGCCGATGCGCATGGTTTTGGTGACCGCCGCGGCGCCCGCCATGGCGATCAGCGGACCCGGGCAGAAGCCATCCTTTTGGATATGGTGCGAGGCCTGGAACGCCGAGACATAGCCCATCTCCTCTGCACGCGGCAGGCAGGCGAGCATGTCTTGATAGGGCTCGTGCGAGGGAATGCCGCTCGTGGGCGGCACTTGATAGGCAAACAACAATCCAAATTTCACGGCCGCGCACTCCTCGGAATTCAGGCGGGTGTCTGCTTTGGGTTTACCGCGCCGGAAGCGCCGCCCGCAAGCCTAGAGGTGCTAGCGCGGCACATCACCAGCCAGCGAGATGCGGTGCATGATCCGGCGTTGGCCGTGATAATCGTTGATCGGGTTGTGCTGGGCCGCCCGATTGTCCCAGAACGCCATCGAGCCGGGCTTCCAGGCGAACCGGCAGGTGAATTCAGGCCGAACCTGGTGCTGGAACAAATACTGCAGAAGCCCCGCGCTCTCCTCCTCGCTCATGTCCTTGATGCGCGCGGTGTGGGCGATATTGACGTAAAGCGCCTTGCGCCTGGTTTCCGGGTGGGTGCGCACCACCGGATGCGCGGCCTCATAGCTCTTGCGCACCTGCTCGCCTGGGCTGTCCTTGATGCGGTCCTCGCGCGTGCGGCTGACATCGGCCTTGGCCGATGAACTGACCCCAACCAGGCCATCGAGCAGCCGTTTCATGCCCGAAGAAAGCGCGTCATAGGCCAGATACATATTGGCGAACAGCGTATCGCCACCGACCGGCGGCACTTCGCGCGCAAGCAGCATCGCGCCCATGGGCGGCCGTTCGAGGTAGGTCGTATCGGAGTGCCAAATACCGCCGAAATTGACTCGCTCATGTTCGAGTTTCGCGACTTGAATGATTTGCGGAAAACCCTCAATACCCTTCACGAACGGGTATTCATCAAGCGCGCCGAAGCGCTGCGCGAAAGCCAAAAATTCAGCCGGCGTCAAATCCTGATCGCGGAAAAAGACCACGAGATGCTCAAGCCACGCCGCGCGAATTTCGGCGATGGTCGCGTCATCGAGCGGGCGCTTGAGATCAACGCCCGTGATCACGGCGCCGAGCGCACCGGAAATCCGTTCAATCTTGATCAGCCGATTAGCCACGCTTTGCCCTTAGCTCTTCCACAGACCGATCTTGGGGTGCTTATGGCACCAAGGCTCGGCCTCCTCGAGTTGCGCGGCGAGGCGCAGCAAAAGCCCCTCCCTGCCAAATCGCGCGCCGAAATGCACGCCAACGGGCAAACCATCGGCGCTCCAATAGAGGGGCAGCGTGATCGCGGGATTGCCGGTCACGTTGTAGATCGGCGTAAAGGGGATGAACGCCAACAGACGGTCGAAGAACTGCTCGGCATCGTTGTCGGCAAATAGATGGCCGTGCCTCGGCGGCGGGCTGCCCAGTGTCGGGCTCAGCCAAATATCATAGGTCTCGAAGAAGCGAGCGAATTGCCGCGTCACCGCATACATATCGTTGATGGCGCGCAGGATATCGAGCCCGGTCAATTTTTTGCCGCGCTCGATGAGATGAAGATTGTTCTTCTCGACCAATGCATTTGAGATTTTACGACCGGTTGCTGCCGCATAGTCGATAAAAGCCCAGGCCTCGTTGGCTTGGAATAGCGTGAGCCACGCCTTTTCGAGCCGCGCGGCATCGAATTTAGGCGCCGCCTCATCGACGCGGTGACCAAGGCTCTCCAAAATCTTCGCGGCTCTCTTGGTGCCCTTGACGCATTCGGCATGCACCGCCGAGCCGCGCGGCGCGTGCCACGACACGCCGATGCGGAGCTTCTCGACCGGCGCGCCGACCTCAGAGCCATAGGGGCGCGTGGGCGGCGGCGCCGTGTAGGGATCGCCGACCGCCGGCTGCCACATGACATCGAGGCAGGCTGCGGTATCGCGCACGGTGCGGGTGACCACGCCCTCAATCGCCATGCCGTTCCAGGCATCGCCCAAATCGGGCGCGTAAGACGTGCGCCCGCGCGAGGGCTTCAACCCAACCAGGCCACAGGCCGAGGCGGGTATGCGGATCGAGCCACCGCCATCATTGGCGTGCGCGACCGGCGTGATACCCGCGGCGACACCCGCCGCCGAACCACCGCTCGAACCGCCCGGACTATAGCCAAGCTTCCAAGGGTTATGCGTCGGCCCTGTGGCGACGGGTTCGGTCGAGCCGCTCGAGCCGCCTTCGGGCGTGTTGGTCTTGGCCGTGATGATGAACCCGGCCTGTTTCCAACGCGTGACCATCTCGGTGTCGTAATCGCGCGTCCAGCCTTTGAAAAAACGACTGCCGCAATCGGTCGGCACGCCCGCCAAGGAGTGCGTAAGATCCTTCAAGAGGAACGGCACGCCGGTAAAGGCGCCGCGTGGCAATTTGCCCTTCGCGGTCTTTTTCGCCATAGCATCGAGCCGGCGCACGACGGCGTTGAGTTTGGGATTGAGCTGTTCGGTCGCCTTGATGGCGCAGGCGACCAGCTCACTTGGCGTCACCTCGCGTCGGCGAACCAAATCGGCGAGACCGAGGCCGTCATACTGGGCGTATTCGTCCAATTTCATGGTCGCGCCTCCCGGGGTCAGGGCCTGATTGGCCTCTAACTCTCGGAAGACGGACCGACATTGTCAACCGACGCCAATGAACTGACGCCGATTGTGTGGGTCGGCACCCTATTCCGCGGCGAGGTGGTGGTGGGTGCCGGCAAGCGGGACGCCCGCCGCCTTGGCGGTGACGATCGAGATGGCTCGTAAATCCTCCGGCTCGAGATTGTGCACGTCGGTCTTGCCGGTGCAGCGCGCCATGATCGAGGCCTCGGCGCCGAGCGCCTTAATAAAGGCGCCGGCGCGGTCCTTCCGCTCGTCGGGCGAAAGATCGGCATAAAAGGCGAAGCGCTTGCCCTCTTCGACATGACCGCCCAGCGCGAAGGCAAAAGACGTGCCGAGGATCACGGTATTGGCGCCAAGGCCGAGCAGCTTCGCGCTATCGGTGCCTGAGCGCACGCCGCCGAAATAAAGCAATTGCATGTCCTCTTCGCGGTTCATCGCGCGCATCTGATGCACGGCATCGCGGATCACGGCGAGATCAGGCATGGCCTTGAGCTCTGTCCAGGGGTCGATGATCGGGCCTGAGGCCTCGAGCACCAGAATGTCGAAACCCTGCTCCAGCGCGAAGGGGATCGCCGCCTTCAGGTCGTGGCGGCCGACCGCGAGGCCAATCGCTTGTTCCTTTCGCGTGCGCGCCGGTGGCGCGAACGGCTTGAAGCCACCGCGCACAGCATAGATCACGGCCTTGGCATCGGGGTCTGGATTGTCTTCCCCAACCACCGCGACCTGGAGCCAGGGTACGTCGTTTGCCACCTTGCGCCGCCCGACATAGCCGCTACCGGCCGCCCGCGCCCCCGCCTCGATCGCCTCGATCACCTCGGAGGGCGCGTCATCAAAGCCGCCGATCAGGAACGGGCCTTTGAGCTCAATCCCGCCGGCCAGCTTGGTCGCGACATTGCAGGCGTCGCGATAGGGATCGATCACGAGCCGCGACAGATTGGCCGGCAAAAACACAATGTCTTCGAGCGTTGCCTTGTAGTCAGACCCGAACGGATCTTCGCGCGGCGGCAGGCGCTTTTTCAACATGGCGCGCTGCGTCACAGCATCCTGGGGGTTGGTACGCGCCATGACGAAAATATCTTCGCGCGTGCGCACGCTATAATCCGACGAGCCGGTCTCGGCATCGCACCGATAACAACGCGCGGCCTCATCCTTCGCGGTCTTTTCGTCATAGGTCGATTCGATTTCGGGAAACGCGACCGGATTCTTGCCGAGCCCGTGGAAATGTTGCTCCTGGCGCGGGAAGACTTCCCAATTGATGTCTTGCGCGACTTCGACGCGGCGCGTGCGAAACGGCGTGCGATAGGTCAGCGGATCTTTGCGCCCCTCGAGAAACGCCTTGATGTAATAGGCCGCGCGGTGACCGTGCATCATGGCCATGACGATGGTCGAACCACCAAACGCGCCGTCGCCCGCCGCGAAGACCTTGGGGTCGCTGGTCATCATGCCGTCAAACTTGGTGCGCACGCGGTCGGATGCCATCAGGCCGCGCTTCTCAAGTTCGTCGCTCGCGGCCTTCTGGCCGGTCGCCATGATAACGAGACCGCATTCGAAATCGTGCTCCGAGCCTTTAACCGGCTCGAATTGTCGCCGCTTGTCAGGCCCGGGCGCGCCAAGCTGCGTTTTCACGCAACGGAGCGCGAAATTGTTACCCTTGGAGACCGCAGCGACCGGTTGGGTGAGATAGACGAACTCGATGCCTTCTTCGATCGCGCCCTTGAGCTCGTCTTTCCGCGCTGGGATTTCATCCGGCCCACGACGATAGAGCACCTTGACCGTTTTGCAGCCGGGCAGACGTTTGGCGACGCGGCAGGCATCCATCGCAACGTCGCCGCCGCCGATCACCAACACGGTTTCCGGCATGGTCGGCCGTTCGCCGGCATTGATGCGGCGCAAATAGGTCACGCCATCGACGACGCGGGGATCGTCCTTGCCCTCAATGTCGGTGCCCTTGCCCCACCACGCGCCGATGGTCAACAACACGGCATCGTGACGCGCCTTCAGCTCATCAAGCGAAACGTCTTTGCCGAGCATCGTGTTCAAATGAACCGTGATGCCAGGGCAGTGCTTCAAAATGCGCTGCATATCCTCTTCGATGATGCCGACCGGCAGGCGGAAGGCTGGGATACCCCACACCATCATGCCGCCCAAGCGATCGGTCATTTCATAGAGGTGCACCGCGAAGCCCGCTTCGGCGAGGTCTTGCGCGGCGGTCATGCCAGCGGGGCCCGAGCCCACAACGGCAATCGTTTGCGTACGCGTGACCGGCACGGGCGGCAGATGATAGCTCGTGCCGAGCTTGTCCATCACATAGCGCTTGAGATTCCGGATCGCGATCGGCCCATCGCTATCGGCGCGCCGGCAGGCCGGCTCGCACGGCGCATCGCACACGCGCCCGCAGATCGAGGAGAACGGGTTGGTCGCGGTGATCGCCTCGAAGGCTTCCTCGATTTTGCCTTCCCAAATATAGGCCAGATAGGACGGCGCATCGGTGCCGATCGGGCAGGCCACCTGGCAGGGCGCCGGCACAAAATTGATGTCGGGCACGTCGTCGGCCAGGCCCTCGGGCGCGGGGCCAGGATCAATGCGCCGAATGTCATAGACACTCACGACGGAACGTACTCCTCAGACGGGATGTTCAGGAGGCCTTGCGCAGGCCCTGATGCGGGCGCCGGGCAAGCTCAGGCTCAAAAGGCAAGCGCGTGATTTCGGCGGCCTCGGGCGTTAAAGCCACGAGATCATCGCGCGAGAATTGATGCACATCGGCATAGCCATGCGCGTGTGTGATCGCGGCCAGCTGCCAGCGAATCGCCTCCAAATAGCGATGAATATTGCGCGCCTCGACCGGCACGTTGTAGCGCTTCTCGTGCTCGGGATCTTGGGTTGCGATACCAACCACACACTGGCCGACATGGCATTGCAGGCAGGCAATACAGCCGCCGGCGATGATCGCACCGGTGCCGACCGCGGTTGCGTAGGCGCCGAGTGCCAGCGCCTTCGCGACATCGACGCCGTCTTTCACGCCGCCCATCAATACAATTGGCATTTTGCCGCTCGCGCCGATCTCGGCGAGCGCGTCCATTGCCTCTTGGATGGCGGAGAGCGTCGGGATGCCGACGAATTCCAACACCTCATTGCCGGCGGCGCCGGTTGAGCCCTGCATGCCATCGAGCTCGACAAAATCGAAGCCGTCCTTGAACGCGATCTTGATATCATCGCGCACGCGCCCTGCGCCGAGCTTGACCGAGACCGGGAGCCGATATCCGGTCGCCTCGCGGAATTCCTCAACCTTGATCACGAGGTCATCCGCGCCCAGCACATCGGGGTGGCGCGAGGGTGAGCGCAAATCAATGCCCTCGGGAATGCCGCGAATGCGCGCGATCTCCTTGGTCACCTTCTTCGCCATCAACTGGCCGCCGAGGCCGGGCTTGGCGCCTTGCGAGATATAGATCTCAAGGCCATTGGCGCGTTGCATGTCGTGAATGTTCCAGCCGAGCCGGCCGGAGAGGCATTGATAGATGATGCGCTTCGCGGCCGCGCGCTGCTCATCGCTCATGCCGCCTTCGCCGGTATTCTCGGACGTATCGGAAAGACCGGACGCAATAGCGAGCGCCACCTTGGTCGATTTCGACAGCGCGCCATAGCTCATCGGTGCGATCATCACCGGCATGGACAGATCGAGCGGCGTCGCCCCGGACCGCCCACCGATCGAAGTCTTCAAATTGACCTTCGAGATGACATCCGGATCGGCGGGCAGATTGGCCAGATCTTTGCGGAACGCGATGTCGTTCAAATGCGGAAAAGGCCGCGACGCGCCATAGCCGCGAATGCGATAACGGCCGATCTGCGCTTTGACGTAAATGTCTTCTTGGACCTTATTGTTCCAATAGCCGGCTGCCTCGGACGCCATGAAGAACGGAATCACGCGCACGCGTGGCTCGGTCTTGCCATACCGCAAATTCTTGCCGGCATTGGTAATTTTTTGGAACGTGCCCTTGAACTTGATCTCGTAGCGATCGAGGAATTCGCGCAGGCTATCGGCCTCGGCCTGCGGTAGATCGATCACCATGGCATCGGTGCCGAGCGCGTTGATCTTGCCTGCGACATAGATCGTGCCGCCGGTCATGTCCTGGCCGACCTTGTCGCCCGATTCACCCAAGATGACGATGCGGCCGCCATACATCATATAGCCGGCCATGAAATTGGCGTTGCCGACGCAACAGAGCGTGCCCGCCTTCATCACCTGACCGGCGCGCGAGCCCATATTGCCTTTGATCACGACCTCGGCACCGCGAATAGCGACGCCAGCAATCGCGCTGGCATTGCCGTTCACCACCACCGAGCCGTTCAGCATATTGTCGGCCAGGCCCCAGCCGACATTATTGTCGACGATGAAGCGCGGCCCGTCGGTCAGCCCGGCGCAAAAATATCCGGCCGAGCCGCGCACGCGCACATTGATCTTGTGGACGAGGCCGACACCGATGTGATGGCGCGCGTCGGGGTTGAGAATTTCAACGTCCTCGCCATCGGCACCGAGTTTCCGCAAGCGCTCATTGGCTTCGCGGACCGTGAGGGTATTTAGATCGAGCGTCGCCACGTTTTATAGGTTCCCGGCGGTGGTTCAAAGGTGTTGAGCGGCCTACCGGGGAAGAGCCTGTTGAGCGAGACTTCCTCGGAAGCGATGGCGATCAGATTATCGTCCTCGAGCATCACCATCGGCTTCGCGGCGAGGCGATCCTTGGCATAGCCGATCTCGTCCTTGGTCGAGACCAGGAACGAGAACGTGCCATCGAGGTCATCAATCGAGGTCTTGAGGGCGTCCTCGAGTGTCCCATGCGAGAGCTTGTCGGCGAGATAGACCGCGATCAGCTCGCTATCATTGTCGGTGTTGAACTCGAAGCCGCACTTCTCGAGCCGCCGGCGCATCTTCCAATAATTGGTGATCTGGCCGTTGTGCACGATCGCGACGTCGGCAAAGCCGGTCGCCCAAAACGGGTGTGAGGAATCGGGCGCGACATCGGATTCGGTCGCCAGGCGAACATGGCCGATGCCATGGGTGCCCTCAAACTTGCCGACGTGGTAGGAGCCATCAACGTCGTGCGCGCCGCCAATATCCTTGACGATATCGAGGCTGGACCCGATCGAAAACACCTTGGCGACGTGCTCCATATCGTAGGAGAACTTCTGCAGGTCGCCCGAGAAGCGCACGCGGAAGGCATGGGTGCCGCCGGCTGCATCCTCGTCGAGTACCACGGCCTGATATTCCTTGAGCTTTTCGCGGATGCGGGCGACCGTCTTCTCGCCCACCTCGCCCTCGCCGACATAGAAGCGCAGGCGGTACTCGCCTTCGACGGGCTCATAATAGAGTGCAAAGCCGGTCGAATCCGGGCCACGATGCTGGCAAGCATCCAGCATGCTGATCAGCGCCTTGCCGACGCCGTCATGGCCGTTCTTGCGCTTGTACATAATTCCAGCGATGCCGCACATGGACAGCTCTCCTCCACAGTGCCGGTTAAGCTAATAAGGGTAGTCTATTGAACGTCAAAAATCAACCCCCAGTGAACTAGTTTTCACACTAGGAATTAGTCGTTCGCCGTCACGGCTTGCGGAGGGCCGACGCGGGGTCTAGCGTGTATTTTGGATACAATCCGAGGCTGGGTTCCCTCTTGGGACCGGTCTCGTGACGTGAACGGGGGACGGCGATCATGTCAATGGCAAAGGGCGTTGGTGGCGGAAATGGGCGCTTTGGTGAGCTAGGCGCGGACTTAGCCGCGACCCGGGAATCGCTCCTTAAGGCTCGCCACCTCCCCGGCTGGTTTTACACCTCGCCCGAGGTCTTTGAGCGCGAGATCGACACGATTTTCATGAAGGAATGGCTCTGCGTCGGTCGCGTCGAGGAGTATGAGAAGCCGGGCGATTACAACGCCATGCGCATCGCCGGCGAACCCTTGCTGGTGGCGCGCGACAATCAGGGCAAGCTTGGCGCCTTCCGGAATGTTTGCCGCCACCGCGGCGTCGAAGTGGCGAGCGGCCAAGGCAATACCAAGGCCTTCAAATGTCCCTACCATGCGTGGGTCTACGACCTCGATGGCAAATTGGCCGGCGC
>CAMDNF010000020.1:0-34245 GCA_945902735.1 Rhizobium sp. Q54
CGCGTGCCGCTCGAGCACGCACCAGCGCACGCCTGGTTGCGGTCACCGGCAGCGTCGGTAAGACCGGGACCAAGGAAATGCTCGCCCTCATCTTCGAGGCGCATGGGCCGACCGCCGCGACGGCCGGCAATTTCAACAATCATATCGGCGCGCCCCTCTCGCTCGCGCGCTTCGCGCCGAGCTCCCGCTATGGCGTGTTCGAACTCGGCATGAACCACGCGGACGAAATTCGCCCACTGACCAAGCTCGTCAAACCGCACGTCGCCCTGATCACCACGGTCCAACGGGTGCACCTTGAGAATTTCGGCAGCATCGAAGGCATTGCCGACGCCAAGGCCGAAATCTTCGAGGGTTTGACCAGCGATGGCACGGCCCTGATCAATCGCGACGATACCGCGCTGTTCGATCGCCTCCTCGCGGCAGCCAAGCGCGCCGGTGCGGCGCGCGTCATCAGTTTTGGTGCGCATCGCGATGCCGACGCGCGGCTGACCCAATGGTACCCCGATGATGATGGCGGCACGGTCGAAGCCGAGATTGCCGGCCAGGCACTGTGCTATCGCGTGAGTTTGGCGGGCCGGCATTGGGCGCTCAACAGCGTCGCCGCCCTGGCCGCCGCGCATGCCGTCGGCGCCGATCTCGCGCGGGGCGCCCGCGCCCTCGTCGCCTTGACACCGCTCAAGGGCCGCGGCGCCCGTCATGAGATCACAGTGGCAGGCGGCACCGCCGACTTGATCGACGAGAGCTATAACGCGAGCCCAGTTTCGATCGCGGCCGCCATCATGACGCTTGGCTCCCGCCAAATTGGCCCCGAAGGCCGTCGCATCGCCGTGCTTGGCGACATGCTTGAGCTTGGGCCCGATGCCGCGCGCTTCCATGCCGAGCTCGCCGACGCGATCGAGCGCGCCGGCATTGATCTGGTTTTTGCGGCCGGGCCGCTGATGACGAATTTGTTTAGCGCCTTGCCCGCGAGCCGGCGAGGCGCGCACACGCCGAATTCATCGGCGTTGCTGCCGCTCGTGCGCAGCGCGTTGCGTCCGGGCGATGTGGTGTTGGTCAAGGGCTCGCATGGCAGCCGCACGGATTTGATCGTGGCGGGCCTGCTCGCCGATGTCGCAGGCATGAAGACGGAGGCGAGCCGTGCTCTATAATTTTCTCTATCCGCTCGCCGATGAGATCGGCTACCTCAATATCTTCCAATATCTGACCTTTCGCACCGGCGCCGCCACCATCACCGCGTTGATCGTGAGCTTTGTGTTCGGTCCCGGTCTTATTCGCCTGCTACGGCGCCGCCAGGGCAAGGGTCAACCGATCCGCGCCGATGGCCCGGAACGTCATCTCCTGACCAAGCAAGGCACGCCGACCATGGGCGGGTTCTTGATCCTGCTTGGAATCGTGATCGGCACGCTGCTCTGGGCGGACCTGACCAACCAATATGTCTGGGTCGTCCTGTTGGTCACGATCGGCTTCGGCCTGGTCGGCTTTGTCGACGATCTCTTGAAAGTGATGCGCCGCCACTCGGGCGGCCTTTCCGGCAAACTCAAACTGGTGCTCGAAATTGCGATCGGCGTCGGCGCCGCGTTCTGGCTCGTTTCGATCGCGGACGCGCCGATGGACATGAGCCTGGCCCTGCCCTTCGTCAAATCCGTGATGGTCGATCTTGGCTGGTTCTTCATACCCTTTGCGGCCTTCGTCATGGTCGGCTCTTCGAACGCGGTCAATTTGACCGATGGCCTGGACGGTCTCGCGATCTTTCCGATCATGGTGGCGTCCGCCTGTTTCGCGATCATCGCCTATCTCGCCGGCAATTCGATTTTCGCCAATTATTTGCAGATCCACCACGTACCGGGCACGGGCGAACTCACGGTGTTCTGCGGCGCGATGGTTGGCGCTTGTCTGGGCTTTCTCTGGTTCAACGCGCCACCCGCCATGGTTTTCATGGGCGATACCGGCTCGCTCGCTGCTGGCGGCGCGCTCGGCACCATCGCGGTCGCCACCAAGCACGAACTGATTCTGGTCCTTATTGGCGGCCTGTTCGTGCTCGAAACCGTATCGGTGATCGTGCAAGTCGCCTCGTTCAAGCTAACCGGGCGCCGGGTCTTCCGCATGGCGCCCTTGCATCACCACTTTGAAAAGAAAGGCTTGGCCGAACCCACCATCGTGATCCGCTTCTGGATCATCGCGGTGATCCTTGGCTTGGCGGGCCTTGCCTCGTTGAAATTGAGATGACGATCGCACTCGACATATTCCGCGGTAAATCGGTCGCGGTGCTCGGCCTCGCCCGCTCAGGCCTTGCCACGCTCGCCGCGCTCAAGGCCGGCGGCGCGCATTCGTTCGGGTGGGACGATGGCGAGAAGACACGCGCGGCCTGCGCCGCGGAAGGCTTTGACGTGGTCGCGCCGGATCACTGGCCCTGGGCCCAACTCAGCGCGCTCGTGCCAAGCCCCGGTATTCCGACTAGCCACAAACTATTCGCCCAAGCGCGCTCGGCCGGCGCCGAAATCATCGGCGAGATTGAACTCTTGCAACGTGCCCGCCCCGCCGCGCGCTATGTCGGTATCACCGGCACTAATGGCAAATCGACCACGACCGCCTTGATTGCTCACATCGTGCGACAAGCCAATTTGCCGGTCGAAGTTGGCGGCAATCTCGGCACGCCGGCGCTTGCGCTCAAATCGCTCGGGGCTGACGGCGTTTATGTGATCGAGCTGTCCTCCTTCCAGCTTGATCTGACCAACGCCTTGTCGGTCGATGTCGCGGTGCTGCTCAACATCACGCCCGACCATCTCGACCGCCATGGCAGCATGGATAATTATATCGCCGCCAAGCGCAAAATTTTCCGGGCCGGCCGGTTGAAGCACGCGATCATCGGCATCGATGACGAACCGAGCCGCGCCATCGCCACCGCCCTCGCCAAGGATGGTATCGCGGTGAAAACCATCAGCGTCGGCCGCGCAAATGACACGGGCATCGCGGTCATTGATGGCGTGATGCACGAGGCCGGCCGCGCGATTTTCGATCTGCGACCCGCTGAGGCCCTCCCCGGCGCGCACAATTGGCAGAACGCCGGCGCGGCCTATGCGGCAACGCGCGCGCTCGGCATTGAGACCGACACGATCAAATCGGCGATGCTGAGTTTCCCCGGCCTCGCTCATCGCATCGAGACCGTCGCGACGCTCAAGGGTGTTCGCTATATCAATGATTCGAAGGCGACCAACGCCGACGCGGCCGCGCGCGCGCTCGCCTGTTTCGAAACCATCTATTGGATCGCCGGCGGCCGCGCCAAGGCCGGCGGCATCGCCTCGCTCGAACCGTGGTTCGACCGCATCGCTTGCGCCTATTTGATCGGTGAGGCGGAGAGCGAATTCGCCGCAACGCTCGAAGGCCGCGTGCGCTACCGCCGCGCCGGCAATTTGGGGGCCGCACTCAACGCCGCGCGCGACGATGCCGAGCGCGAAGGGCGCCCCAACCCGGTCGTCTTGCTCTCCCCCGCCTGTGCCTCCTATGACCAATTCGCCAATTTCGAAGGGCGCGGCGAAACCTTCCGTACGCTGGTTCAAGCGATGCAGCTCAGGGGCGCGGACACAATGCGCGAGCCGCTGCGGAGGACCGTGCCATGATGTTGGTAGCCACGCGCGGCGGCGACCGCAGCCTATTGGGACGCTGGTGGTGGAGCGTCGATCGCTGGACCCTGATCGCCATGATCATGTTGGCCGCGGTCGGTATGATTTTGACCATGGCGGCGGGGCCGAGCGCCGCCCAGCGCATCGGCCTATCGCCGATGCACTTTGTGCAGCATCAATTCCTCTTCCTCGCCCCGGCCCTGATCGTGATGTTCGCGGTCTCAACCCTGAGCCCTAAGAACGTGCGGCGGCTGGGCGTGCTTGGTTTCGGGCTCGGCTTCATCCTGCTCATCAGCACCTTGTTCTTCGGCAATGATGTCAAAGGCGCGAGCCGTTGGATCACCCTGGGTGGCCTCACCATCCAGCCCTCCGAGTTCGTCAAACCGTGCCTTGCGATCATCGCCGCCTGGCTCCTGGCCCTGGCGCGCGAGAAGCCCGAGGTGCCCGGCCGGCTGATCGCGGCACTCTTATATATAGGTGTCTGCGGTCTTCTGGTGCTGCAGCCCGATTTCGGCATGACCATGGTGGTCGCGGTGATCGGCTTTGTGCAGTTCTTCCTGGCTGGGCTGCCGCTGATTTGGGTGCTGCTGACCATTGCGCTGGTGCTCGGCGTGGCGTTTGGCGCCTACACCCTGCTGCCGCACGTCGCCGCCCGCATCGACCGCTATCTCGACCCGAGCACCGGCGATACGTACCAAGTCGACGTCTCGCTCCGCGCGCTGCAAAATGGTGGGCTCCTTGGCCGGGGTCCGGGCGAAGGCTCGGTCAAATCGCTGCTCCCCGATTCCCATACCGATTTCGTCTTCGCGGTCGCTGGGGAGGAATTCGGCCTGCTCGCCTGCATGGGCATCGTGGCGCTGTTCGGCTTCATCGTGCTGCGCGGTTTTTCGCGCGCGCTCAAGGATAGCAGCCTGTTCGTGGTCCTCGCGGTCGCTGGCCTCCTGACGCAATTCGGACTTCAAGCCCTGGTCAATATCGGCGTGACACTCCAACTCCTGCCCGCCAAGGGAATGACGCTGCCTTTCATCTCCTATGGCGGGTCTTCGATGATCGCCACCGCCCTCGGGCTCGGCATGGTGCTGGCGCTGACCCGCGCCCGCACGCATGAGTGGAGGCCAACGCCATGACAGGCACGGGCGCGCCGACCTTGATCGCGCTTGCCGCGGGCGGTACGGGCGGCCACGTGTTTCCGGCCCAAGCATTAGCCGCGACGCTTGAGGCACGCGGCCATCGCCTGGCCCTCCTGACTGATACGCGCGGCCATCGTTATGGCGGCGTGCTCGAACGCATCGAGACCCATGCGATCCGCTCGGCCTCGCCCTCCGCGCCCGGCCTTGTTGCCAAACTGAGTGCCGTGGCGCGCCTCGTGCTCGGCACCAACGAGGCCCGCCGCCTGCTGCGCCGCTTGAAACCGAGCGCAGTCGTGGGCTTTGGCGGCTATGCGTCGGTCCCGCCGATGTTCGCGGCGCACCGGCTCGGCATCCCGACCGTGCTGCATGAGCAAAACGCCGTGCTCGGGCGCGCCAATCGGTTGCTCGCGCGCCGGGTCGATCGTATCGCTACCTCATTCCCCACAACACGGCGCGTGCCGGCCGAGGCCGAACGCCACATCATCTGCACCGGCAATCCCGTGCGCCCGGCAATCGCCGCGCTTGGCCGCAGCCCCTATCGGGCCCCGCGTGCCAATGAACCGATCAAGCTCCTGATTTTCGGCGGCAGCCAAGGGGCGGAAGCGCTCTCACGCGTGGTGCCCGCGGCCCTCGCCAAGCTGCCGAACCACTTGAAAGCGCGCCTCGTCATCGTCCAACAATGCCGACCCGAAGATCTCGACGCGGTCACGGTCAATTATCGCGATGCTGGCATCAGGGCCGAATGCGCCCGCTTCTTTGACGACATGGCCGCACGGCTCGAAGCCGCTCACCTCGTGATCGCACGCTCAGGCGCCTCGACGGTCGCCGAGCTTGCCGCCGCCGGCCGGCCGGCCATCCTCATCCCTTATATGCACGCGCTCGACGACCATCAAACCGCCAATGCCGAGGCCTTGGTCGCCGCCGGCGCGGCTTGGCAGATGCGTCAGGCGGACCTCAACGTCGATCGCTTGCTCGCTTTGATCGAAGCGCTGTTCGACACGCCGGAAAAGCTCGACCGAGCCGCCGTCGCGGCGCTCGGCTTTGGCGCGCGCAACGCCGCACACGCTTTGGCCGATCTGGTCGAGGGCCTGATCGCGTCGCCGACCCGGGAGAAGACGTCATGAAAGCGCTGCCGCTCTCAATCGGCATGATCCATTTCATCGGCATTGGTGGCATCGGCATGAGCGGCATCGCCGAAGTCATGCACAATCTCGGCTACGCCGTTCAAGGCAGCGACATCGGCGAGAACGCCAACGTCAAGCGCCTGCGCGGCCTTGGCATCCGCGTCGAGGTCGGCCATCGCGCGGAGAATATCGCCGAGGCGCAGGTGATCGTGATTTCCTCCGCGGTCAAGCCCGATAATGTCGAGGTCCAAGCGGCGCGCGCGCGCCTCATCCCCGTCGTGCGCCGCGCCGAAATGCTGGCCGAGTTAATGCGGCTCAAATGGTCGATCGCGATCGCCGGCACCCATGGCAAGACCACCACAACGTCCTTGGTCGCGGCGATGCTCGATGCCGCCAAACTCGATCCCACCGTGATCAATGGCGGCATCATCAATGCCTATGGCACTAATGCGCGGCTTGGCGCGGGCGATTGGATGGTCGTCGAGTCCGATGAATCGGATGGCAGTTTCATGAAGCTGCCGGCGACCGTTGCCGTGGTCACCAATATCGACCCCGAGCACATGGAATATTATGGCTCGTTCGACGTGGTGCGCCGCGCCTATCAGACCTTCGTCGAGAACATCCCGTTCTACGGCATGGCCGCCCTCTGCATCGATCATCCCGAGGTGCAGGCGCTGATCGGGCGGATCACTGATCGCCGCATCATCACCTATGGCCTGAGCCCGCAGGCCGAGGTTCGCGCCCTCAATATTCGCCAGGACGCGTTCGGCAGCGTCTATGACGTGACGATTTTCGACCGCCCGAGCGGCACGACCGAAACGCTGAGCGATATCCGCCTGCCTATGTTGGGCGAACACAATGTGCAGAACTCATTGGCGGCGATCACGATCGCGCGCGAAATGAGCATCGACGAAGCGACCATTCGCAGCGGGCTCAACGCGTTCAAGGGCGTCAAGCGGCGCTTCACCAAAACCGGCGTGGTCGACGGCATCACGGTGATCGACGATTACGGCCATCACCCGGTCGAGATCTCCGCCGTGTTGCGCTCGGCGCGCGCGGCCTATCAGGGCCGCATCATCGCGGTCGTGCAACCGCACCGCTTCAGCCGCCTCAAGGATTTGTTCGAGGAATTCTGCCAATGCATGAATGACGCCGATACGGTGATCGTGGCCGATGTCTACCCGGCCGGGGAAGAACCGATCCCCGGTGTTGATCGCGATGCGCTGATCAATGGCATTCGCGGCCGCGGTCATCGCCATGTCGTGCCTCTGAGCGTGCCAGCCGGCCTCGCCGGTCTGGTTGCGCCGCTGGTCGCGCCGGGCGATCTCATCGTGTGCCTCGGCGCCGGCAATATCACGCAATGGGCCAACGCATTGCCCGACGAACTCGCCGCGCTCCGTCATGGCGGCTCATCGGCACGGCGATCGACATGATGGCGGCACGGCACAACACCCCGTCCCTGATCAAGCGTCTGCCCGCCGTGCGCGGTCGCTTGAGCGCGGATGCCGCGCTCGATCGCGTCACCTGGTTCCGCGTCGGCGGGCCGGCCGAGATTTTGTTCCGCCCGGTCGACGCCGAAGACCTCGCCGATTTCCTTGCCGCCACGCCTGATGACGTGCCGATCACCGTGATCGGCGTCGGCTCGAATCTCTTGGTGCGCGATGGCGGCGTGCCGGGTGTCGTGATCAGGCTCGGCGGCCCGTTCGCGACCATCGAGGTCAAGGATGCCGGCGGCCGAAAACTGGTCGAGGCCGGTGCCGGCGCGCTCGACCTGAATGTGGCACTTGTCGCGCGGCACGCCGGCATTGCCGGGCTCGAATTCCTGAGCGGCATACCGGGCACGATCGGCGGCGCACTGCGCATGAACGGCGGCGCCTTCGGCTCCGAGATGGCGGCGATCACGCGCTCGGCCCTCGCGCTCGATCGCAAGGGCGTGCGTCATCGCCTCACACCGGCCGACCTTGGCTTCACCTACCGCCACGCGGCGGTGCCTGACGATTATATTTTCCTCACCGCGACGCTCGAGGGTCAAGCGGGCGATACCAGCGCCATTGAAGCGCGCATGGCCGAAATCGCCAAGGAGCGCGCCTCGAGCCAGCCCATCCGCGCCCGCACCGGTGGCAGCACCTTCACCAATCCGAGCGATCCCAAGGCCGGCGGCAAGCGCGCCTGGGAATTGATCGACGCCGCCGGCTGTCGTGGCCTTGTCCGCGGCGGCGCCATGGTCTCGGAAAAGCACTGCAACTTCCTGATCAACACCGGCTTCGCCACGGCGGCCGATATCGAAGGCCTTGGCGAGGAAGTCCGCCGGCGTGTCTTCGAGACATCGGGCGTTTTGCTCGAATGGGAAATTCGCCGCATCGGCGTGCCGCTCGCACCTGGTGTCAGACCAGCGCCCGAGGAGGCCGCATCATGACCAAGCACGTCGCTGTCCTGATGGGCGGCTTCTCCACCGAACGCGAAGTCTCGCTCGTCAGCGGGCAGGCCGTCACCAAGGCCCTCCGCGAGGACGGCTATCGCGTCACGCCGATCGATGCCGGACGCGATATCGCGGATGTCTTGAACAAGCTTAGACCCGACGTCGCGTTCAACGCGCTGCACGGCCGCTTCGGCGAGGATGGCTGCGTTCAGGGCATCCTCGAATTTCTCCAGATCCCCTACACCCATTCGGGCGTGCTGGCCTCGGCGGTCGCCATGCACAAGCCAACGGCCAAGCGCGTGTTCGCCACCGCCGGCCTGATTTGCCCCGAGGGCGAGGTGCTTAACCGCCAGCAGGTGCTCAAAGGCGGCCTCAAGGCGCCCTTTGTCATCAAGCCGCTCAATGAAGGCTCGAGCGTCGGGGTGAAGATCGTCTTCGAGGGCGATAGTTTAGCGCCGCTCGAGGGCGATAATTGGCCATTCGGCGATGAAGTGCTGGTCGAGCGCTATATCCCCGGGCGCGAAATTCAAGTCGCCGTGATGGGTGATCGGGCGCTCGGTGCGATCGAAATTCGTCCCCAAGGTCGGTTCTACGACTATGAGGCGAAATATACCGCCGGGCGCGCGGTTCATTTGATGCCGGCGCCGATTGACCCGGATGCCTATCAGCGCGCGCTCGATATCGGCCTGATGGCCCACCAGGTGCTCGGTTGCCGCGGCGTGAGCCGGGCCGATTTGCGTTATGACGACACCGCCGGTGAACCCGGCGACTTTTACCTCCTGGAGATCAACACCCAGCCCGGCATGACGCCGCTCTCCCTCGTGCCCGAAATCGCCGCCGATGTCGGCGTTGGTTTCGGTGCGCTCGTGCGCTGGCTAGTAGAGAACGCCCAATGCGACAGTTGAGTTTCGACGATCGATTGCTGCCCGACGAAGACGACGAGCCGCGGCCCAAGCGTGCCAAGCGGCGCGCCCCCAAGACGCGCGGCACGACGAGAGGCCGCGCCAAGCCCAAAGCGAGCCGATGGGGTCAATTCCTCGCTTTGATGGCGCCTGGCGTAATTTTCTTGCGTAATCAGAGCCGACGGACGGTCATCGGTGCCGCCGCGATCGCAAGTACTGGCGCCTTCGCGATTTACCTATCGACGGGTGGCATGACCACGCTTGGCGATGCGCTCGGCACAAAGATCGCCGGCTTTGCGGCCGATGCTGGTTACACAGTGCAGAATGTTTACGCCCAGGGTCGTCGAGCCGTGCCAAGCGAGCGTCTGCTCGACGCGATCGAAGTGAAACGAGGCGAGCCGATTCTCTCAATCGATCTCAATGAAACGCGTGAACGTCTTGAAGCGATTGATTGGATTAAGTCCGCATCGGTTGAGCGGCGACTTCCTGATACGCTCGTAATTCGCGTGGTTGAACGCCAACCGCTCGCGCTGTGGCAGAACGAGGGCAAGCTCGCGTTGATCGATCGCGATGGCACCGTGTTCGGTGCGCGCGACGTGACGCGCTACGCCAATCTGCCTCTGATCGTTGGCGAGGGTGCGCCGGCCGAAGCCCCGCGTCTGTTCGATGCCATGGCGGCGGAACCCGAACTCTTTAAGCGTGTCGTCGCCGCGATTTGGGTTGGCGGCCGCCGCTGGAACATTCGCTTCGACAGCGGGCTCGAGGCCCGAATGCCCGAAGGCGACGTGGAAGCTGCCTGGACCCGGCTCGATCAATTGGTCTCGTCGCGCGGCCTGTTGGAACGCCCAGTCGCCGCGGTCGATCTACGGATGGGCGATCGCACCTTGATTCGCCTAAGGGGCGATGCGCTCAGCCCCATCGATAGCAACGAACAAAACAAAACGTGACCCGTCAGGCGGAGACTAGACAGCCATGGTGATTACCGCGATCGACGTCGGAACGACCAAGGTGACCTGCTTCATCGCACGCCGCGAGGCCAACAGTGATCTGCGTATCATTGGAATCGGGCACGAAGTGTCGCGCGGCCTGAAGGCCGGCATCGTGACCGACATGAACGCCGCCGAACAGGCGATCAGACGCGCGGTCGAGCGGGCCGAACGCATGGCCGAGACACGCGCACAAGAAGTTTATGTCAGTATTTCTGGCGGCGCGCCCGAATCGCGTTATACGGAAATCGCCATCTCTCTTGGTGGACAAGAGATCGACGATTCTGTCATTCAACGAGCGTTCGATGGAATTGCCCCAGAGATTCGAACTGGTGACCGAGACGTGATTCACGCCATTCCCATGCAGTACGAGATCGACGGTACGCGCGGCATCCGAAATCCGCGCGGCATGATTGGTCGACGTCTTGGCATGAAGTTGCATTTGGTATCGGTCTCGCATGGCGCCTTGCGTAATTTGATCACCTGCCTGCGCCGCCTTGAAATCGAAGTCGCGGGGCCTGTCGTTGCGGGCTATGCCTCGGGCCTTGCCTGCCTGGTCGAAGATGAACTCGACCTCGGCGTCACCGTGATTGATATGGGCGGCGGCACCACAAGCCTCGCCATCTTCTCCGGCGGTGCCTTGGTTCATGCCGAATCCTTCCCCATTGGCGGCTGGCACGTGACCAATGACATCGCACGCGGCCTTTCCACCCCGATCGCGAGCGCCGAGCAGGTCAAGCGCTTGTTCGCAAGCGCAACCAGTGGCCCGCGCGATTCGCGCGAGTTGATTGAAGTGCCGCAGCTCGGCGAAGATATGCCCGCGACCGGCATGCAGGTGCCGCGCGCGTTGTTGGTCGGCATCGTCCGGCCGCGCCTCGAGGAGATTTTCGAGCTGGTGCGCGACCGTCTCGATTCGTCGGGCTTTGCCGATGTCGCCGGGCGTCGTGTCGTCATCACGGGCGGCGCGAGTCAAATTGAAGGAATTCGTGAGCTCGCCAGTCAAGTGCTCGAGAAACAAATCCGACTCGCGCGGCCGTTGCCGATCCCGGGCCTCGCGCACTCGACGACGGGGCCAGAATACGCCACGGTAGCCGGTCTCTTGCTCTACGCTGGCCGCAATCAGGCGTCGCTTCAGCCGCGCCGCGTGCGTCGTACGTTGAAACGTCGCCCGGATGGCCGGCTCGGGCGCATCAGCCACTGGCTGAAAGAGAATTTTTGATGCACAAGACGTTCCCACATAAAAAAAGATCAAAGACCGAGGCCACGAAAAAACCAACACATTGCTCTTGGGAGACGAGAGCACTATAGAACTGGATCACGACTGGAGGTCCCTATGCCCATTGATTTCAGGCCAGAGCCCCGCGAGGGGAAACCGCGCATCACGGTGATTGGCGTCGGCGGCGCCGGCGGAAACGCTGTCAGCAACATGATCGCGGGAAAGCTAGAGGGCGTTGAGTTCGTGGTTGCGAACACCGACGCCCAAGCGCTTGAGCAATCGCTCGCCGAGCATCGCATTCAGTTGGGGGCAAGCATCACCCACGGCCTCGGCGCCGGCGCACGGCCTGATATCGGCAAGGTTTCCGCCGAAGAGGCGGTCAATGAGATCCAGCGCTATCTCGACGGCAACAACATGGTGTTCATCGCCGCGGGCATGGGCGGTGGTACCGGTACGGGTGCCGCGCCGGTGATCGCACGCACCGCGCAGGAACAAGGCATCCTGACCGTCGGCGTGGTCACCAAGCCGTTTCAATTCGAAGGCATCCATCGCATGAAGCTTGCCGAGCAAGGCATTCTTGAGCTTCAGAAATACGTCGACACCTTGATTGTGATCCCGAACCAGAATCTGTTCCGTATCGCGAATGAACGCACCACCTTCGCCGACGCCTTCAAATTGGCCGACGATGTATTGCATGCCGGCGTGAGGGGCGTGACCGATCTCATGGTCAACCCCGGCCTGATCAACCTCGACTTCGCCGACGTTCGCACCGTCATGGAAGAAATGGGCAAAGCCATGATGGGCACGGGCGAAGCCACCGGCGAAAATCGCGCGATCGAAGCGGCCGAAGCCGCGATCAACAATCCGCTCCTCGATAACGCCTCGATCGAAGGCGCGCGCGGCGTGCTGATCAACATCACCGGCGCCTCCGATATGACGCTCCATGAGGTCGATCTGGCCGCCAGCCGCATTTGCAAGGAAGTGGACGACAACGCCAATGTGATCTTCGGCGCCCGGCTCGACCCCTCGCTCGAAGGCTGCATCCGCGTCTCAGTCATCGCGACCGGTATCGACGCGCTCAAAGAGCGCGAGCCGGTCCCGACCGAGAAGATTTATGTGCTCGGCAATGCGCCGCGGCGGCAAACCACGTCTTCGGGTTCCTTGTCCCCCGTGGTTGCGCAACGCGAACCGATGAGCGCCCCGGCAGCCGAGGCGCCCGTGTCGACGGCAAGAGCAATGGCGGCGAGCGCGCCGGCACCGGAGCCCATGACGTCGACGGCACCAACTGCCGCCCGCCCGATGGTCGAGTCGCGGCTTCCGCTTGAGGAGCCCAAATCCGCGTCTGAGCCGGCGGCCCCCCAGGTCGCGACCCACGCCACCCCTTCAAGTCCGATCCTGCCGCGTCGGATCATCGACGCCATCCCACCCGTTCCCGCCGCGCGGCCATCCAGCTTCGCACCACCGCCTGCGATCGAACCGGCAAGCCGGGCCGCGCGCGAAGCACTGCTCGATCGGCCGGATGCCGCCGGGGCTGCGAACACCGCCAATCGCCAGCCAGCCAAACGGAGTGTCGGCCTGTTTCAGCGTATTACCGGGGCTTCGCGCGACCGCCGGGAAGACGTTGAGGATGCGCCGGCACAAGCAACCAGCCCAGCGACGACCGCCCGTGCCGCCGCCGAGCCGCAAATCAGCGCGCCACGGCCACCCGCCGCCCGCGCGTCGGTCGAGCCAGCCAAACCGACCCAGGCGTCCGAAGATCCGCTTGAGATTCCGGCATTTTTACGCCGTCAGGCCAATTAGTTAGCGGCCCGTCTCGATTTGAGGGCCGAACGTTACATTTCGTAACAAACTGTGATTTGTGTGTTCCAGGGGCTCTTGCTACAAGCCCCTGGAGCGCATAGGTCTTTGGTCAATCGATTCGTTATTTCTGCGCTCGGATCAGGCACTTAACAGCGCAGCCTTGCAAAATGCCCGCCCCCATTTGGCCGAGCCTGCGCTAGAGGACAAGTCGAACGACATGGTCTCGCAGCGCACCTTGAAGTCTTCGATCCACTGCACTGGGGTCGGCGTACACACCAATCAGCGCGTCGCGATGACGCTATTGCCGGCGGGTCCCAACACCGGGATTCTGTTTCGCCGGGTGGATCTCGTCGGCAAAGGCCGCGACGTCAAAGCGGTCCATGCCAATGTGATCGATTCGCGGCTGTGCACGGTAATCGGCGCCGGTCCTCGCGCCCGCGTTGGCACGATTGAACATCTGATGGCGGCGTTTTCCGGCCTCGGTGTGGACAATGCGATCGTTGAAATCGATGCCGACGAAGTCCCCGTCATGGATGGCAGCGCGGCACCGTTCGTCTTCTTGATCGAGTGCGCGGGCCTGATCACCCAAGCCACACCGCGGCGCGCGATTCAGGTTCTCAAACCTGTCGCGGTCGCCGATGGCGAACGTCGCGTCGCGATCAGACCGGCCGCCGAACTCTCGCTCGATTGCCGTATTGCCTATGACCACCCGATGCTGGGTGAGCAGCGCGTGTTCTTGCGCCCCAATGCGGGCACCTTCAAGGCCGATTTGGCGCGGGCCCGCACCTTCTGCCTCGAAGAAGACGTCATGCAGATGCGCGCCGCGGGTCTGGCTAAAGGCGGCAGCCTCGACAACGCGGTGGTGATTGGCAAAGACCGCGTCATCAATGAAGGCGGCCTGCGCTATGACAATGAGTGCGTGCGTCATAAGGCGCTCGATTGCCTGGGCGACCTCTACCTCGCCGGCGCCCCCCTCTTGGGCGCGGTCGAGAGCGTGCGGGCGGGCCACGCGCTCAATCATCGCTTGTTGACCACCCTCCTCAACGACCGCTCGGCTTGGCGTGAAGTCACCCTCGATCGCGAGACCGCCGAGGCCGCCGATCTCGAAATGAGCCCTTCGCGCGCCGCCATCGCCTGAGGCCTCATCATCGCCTGAAGCATCGGCGTCACTTCATTCGCTGCCCAGCCATGCTATAGTCGGCCCTCTCAGGCAGGGCGAATCAGTGCGCAAGTTTTTGCATCATCGTTTGAAATCGCTGGAGGCGCGCTTCCGGCGCAGTGTCTGGCGTACCGCGTTTGCAGCGTTGGCGCTTGCCTTGACGGTCGGGGCCTGCGAATCGACCGACAAAGACGTCTATATCGAACGCCCGGTCGAGGAGCTTTATTCGACCGCACACAACGCCATGCTTGCCGGAGATTATTCGGTTGCCGCCAAAGGCTTTGATGAGGTCGAGCGGCAGCACCCCTACTCCACCTGGGCCACCCGCGCGCAAATCATGGCGGCCTTTTGCTATTACCAGGACAATGACTACGACCAGGCGATCATCGCCGCGCAGCGCTTTATCGAGTTGCACCCCGGCCATGAAGACACTGCCTATGCCTATTATCTCAGCGCGATTTCCTATTACGAGCAGATTTCCGACGTCGGGCGCGATCAGAACGCCACGCTCCTAGCCTTTGATTCGCTTGAAGAAGTAACGCGTCGCTACCCCGCCACGCCCTATGCCAAAGACGCCAAGCTCAAGCTCGATCTCGCGCGCGACCATTTGGCCGGCAAGGATATGGAGGTCGGCCGCTATTATTTGAAACGCGGTCAGTACATCGCCGCCGTCGGTCGCTTCCGTACCGTGATCGAGCAATATCAAACTACCAGCCACGCGCCCGAAGCCCTGCATCGCCTGACCGAGGCCTATTTATCGCTCGGTCTGCGCCAGGAGGCCCAAACCGCCGCTGCGGTGCTGGGCCACAACTTCCCGCGTAGCACGTGGTATCGCGATAGCTACGCGCTTCTCGAAGGTGTCGACCTCGCGCCCCAGGACGACGAGGGGTCGTGGATCTCGCGCGCTTTCGACTCCGTGTTCTGACCGGCCGCGCATGCTGCGCTGCCTATCGATTCAAAATTTACTGCTGATAGAGCGGCTTGAGCTTAGCTTCTCACCTGGTTTGTGCGTACTGACCGGCGAGACCGGCGCCGGCAAATCCATCCTGCTCGATTCGCTCAGCCTCGTGCTTGGCGGTCGTGCGGACGCCAAATTGATCCGCCCTGGTGAAAGCCAGGCGAGCGTCGTTGCCGCCTTTTCACCCGAAGCCACCGCTGGCGTGCAGAGCCTGCTCGTCGACCTCGGCATCGAAATCGGCGAGGAACTCCTGCTCCGCCGAGTGATTGCCGCCGATGGCCGCTCACGCGCCTTCATCAATGACGCGCCGGTCAATGTCGCAACGCTCAAGAGCATTGGCGGCGCGCTCGTCGAAATCGTCGGCCAAGATGATTCCGATCGATTGCTCGACCCCGCCACCCATCGCGCCATGCTCGACGCCTTTGGCGGCCACATCGAATCTCTGAACAACGTCGCTCAAGCTTTTGACCTCGTGCGCCTAACGACCGCCAAGGCGACCGAAGCAGAAGCCGCGCTCGAGATCGCGCGCCGCGATGAAGCCTATTTGCGTCATGCGCTCGAGGAACTGGCGGCGCTTGATCCGAAGCCGGGCGAAGCGGCGGCACTGGCTGAAACGCGCACACGCCTTCAACATGGCCAGCGCATCGCCGAGGCGATGCAGGCGGCCGAGGCCGAGCTTGCCGCGGGTGGTGGCGTCGCGCTCAAGCTGCGCGCCGCGCAACGGCTCTTGGAGCGCGTCGCGGCGCAAGCGGGCGGCCATCTCGATCCCGCCCTCGCCGCGCTCGATCGCGCCGCGCTCGAGGCCGATGAAGCAGCCGGAGCGATTTTGACCGCGATCCGCACGCTCGATCTCGATCCGCACCGGCTTGATACGACCGAGGAACGCTTGTTCGCGCTGCGCGCGGCCGCCCGCAAGCACCAGGTCGATCCCGATGCCTTGGCCGACATTCGCACCCGACTCGACGATACTTTGGCCACGCTCGATGGCGATGAATCGCGTCTATTGACCCTGCGCAAGGAGCGCGACGCGGCTTGGCAAGCCTATCTCGCGGCGGCGCACGCCTTGAGCGCCGCGCGGCATAACGCCGCACGGGCGCTCGACGCGGCGGTCGCGGCCGAGATCAAACCATTGAAGCTCGGCACAGCCCGCTTCGAGACCGCCGTCGAAACGCAGAGCGAAACCGAAGCAGCGTCTCATGGCCTCGATCGGGTGCGCTTCACCGTGCAGACCGTCGCCGGCACGGCGCCCGGCCCCTTGCAGCGCATCGCCTCGGGCGGTGAGCGCTCGCGCTTTACGCTGGCGCTCAAGCTCGCCCTCGCCCGCGCAAGCGGTGTCGGTTGCGTCATCTTCGATGAAATCGACGCGGGCGTCGGCGGCGCGGTGGCCGACGCGGTGGGCGAGAGGCTGGCGCGCCTCGCCCGCAATCTTCAGGTGCTCGCCGTCACCCATTCGCCGCAAGTCGCGGCGCGTGGCGATCTTCATCTTTGCGTCAGACGCCGTGAAACCAAAGGCCGCGCCTCGACCAGCGTCGAATTGCTCGAACCCGCCAAACGGCGCGAAGAGATCGCGCGTATGCTCTCGGGCGCCCGCATCACGGACGAAGCGCGCGCCGCCGCCGAGAGCCTGATCGTCGGCCACCGCGCATGAGCGCGAAACAGCCGCGCATGAGCGCAAAACAACCGCGCATGAGCGCGAAAACAGCCGCGCCGGCCTCCGTTGATGCGCTCTCCGAGGCCGAGGCCAAGCGCGAACTCGCCCGCCTTGCCAAGGAAATCGCCAAGCACGACCGGCTTTATTATCAACGCTCGGCGCCCGAGATCACGGACCCCGCCTATGACGCGCTCCGTTTGCGCAACCAGGCGATCGAGGCGCGCTTTCCCCAGCTGATTCGCGCCGATAGCCCGAGCCATCGCGTCGGCGCGCCGGCCGCCGCCGGTTTCGCCAAAGTGCGTCACCAAAAACCGATGCTCTCGCTCGACAACGCCTTTACTGACACCGATATGGCTGGATTTCTCTCCCGCGTGCGGCGGTTCTTGGGCCTTGAGGCCGATGAACCAATCATGCTGATCGGCGAGCCGAAGATCGACGGCCTCTCCGCGACGCTGCGCTATGAACGCGGCCAACTCGTTCAAGGCGCGACGCGCGGTGATGGCGAGGTGGGCGAAGACGTCACCGCCAACCTTAAGGTCGTCAAAAACGTGCCGCACGCGCTCAAGGGCCGCGACGTGCCCGATTTGGTTGAGGTCCGTGGCGAGGTCTATATGACGCGGGCCGATTTCGACGCGCTCAATGAGGCGCGCGCCCGCGCCGGCGAAGCCCCCTTCGTCAATCCGCGCAATACCGCCTCGGGCGGGCTCCGCCAGCTCGACCCGGCACTGACCGAAAAACGACGTCTTCGCTTCTTTGCTTATGGCTGGGGTGAATCGGGCGAGCCCATAGGCGGCCGCTACGCCCAATGGCTCAAGCGGCTCGAAGCCTATGGCTTTCATGTCAATCCGCTCGCCAAATCATGCGGCACGCTGGATGAGGCGCTGGCGCTTCACCGCAGCATCGAGGCGGAGCGCGCCACGCTTCCCTATGAAATCGACGGCGTGGTCTACAAGGTCGACCGCATCGATTGGCAGGAGCGCCTCGGCGCCATCGGCCGCGCGCCGCGTTGGGCGATCGCTTTCAAATTCGCGGCCGAACAGGCCACGACGGTGCTCAAAGAGATCACGATTCAAGTCGGGCGCACCGGCGTGCTTACACCTGTTGCCGAGCTTGAGCCGATCCGTGTCGGCGGCGTCACCGTTTCGCGCGCGACCTTGCACAATGAAGACGAAATCGTGCGGAAGGACATCCGGGTTGGCGACACGGTGATTGTGCAGCGGGCGGGCGACGTGATTCCGCAAATCGTCAGCGTGCATTTGGACAAGCGGCCGAAAAATGCGAAGCCCTATGAATTTCCCGAACGCTGCCCGGAATGCGGCAGCCATGCGGTGCGGGAAGAAGGCGAAGCGGCCCGGCGCTGCACCGGCGGTCTGGTCTGTCCGGCACAGATGAAAGAACGCCTCCGCCATTTCGTCTCGCGCGATGCCTTCGATATCGAGGGCCTTGGCGAAAAGCGGATCGAACTATTCTTCAACGAGAGGCTGATTGAGAGCCCGGCGGATATTTTCACGCTCGAAGCGCGCAATGGTCACGATTTCCCTACGCTCGCGGAACGCGAAGGGTGGGATGAGCTCTCGGTCTCCAATCTATTCGCCGCCATTCGTGCACGACGGAAAATCCCGCTCGACCGCTTCATCTATGCGCTGGGCATTCCCCATGTCGGCCAGGTGACCGCCAAGCAAATCGCGCGGCGCTATGAAAACTTCACCGCCTGGCGCCGCGCCATGACGGCGGCGCGCGAACAAACGAGCGAGGCGTTCCAGGAGCTTGAGGCGATCTCCGGCATCGGCCCGGTATTGGCGCACGCGCTGGTCGATTTTTTCGACGAGCCGCACAACATCAAGGTTTTGGATGCGCTCGCGCACGTGCTTGAGATCGACGAGGTGCATGTCGTCACCACCACATCGCCGGTCTCGGGCAAGATTGTCGTCTTCACCGGCACGCTCGTGCAAATGACCCGCGCCGAAGCCAAGGCGCGCGCCGAGGCGCTCGGCGCCAAAGTGGCGAGCTCGGTCTCCAAGAAAACCGATTATGTCATCGCCGGCACTGAGGCCGGCTCGAAGCTCAAAGAGGCCGAAAAACTCGGCGTCACGGTCTTGAGCGAAGACGGTTGGCTCAGGCTGATCGGCGGATAGAGTGGTTTCAAAGTTGGTGGTGCCATTCCAGCTATGGTCGTCATTCCGGCGGCTTAGGCGAGGCCGAGCGCCAACGGCGCTCGGATCCGAGCCTTGCCAGCCGGAATCCATGATAGAACCGCACGCACTCGCGTGACGATGGATACCCGCTTGCGAGGGTATGACGACATTGGGGATTGCGTACAGCTAGGCTGAAGCCACTCTGAAACAACGCTCACCCACCAATAGCGTAAAGCACCGCGATGATCGTCGCGAAGCCCGCCGCCACGCCGAAGAATAGATTACGCCGCGTCAGATAAAACACCACGAGCGTGACCGCGACCGCGACGAGGCGCGCCCAGAGCGGGGTTTCGGCCAAATTGCCGGAGGGGAAAAACACCATGCGCGAGATCAGCGCCGCCAACAGCGCATAGGCCACACAGCGAATCCAATCGAACAAGGGCCCGTGCACATTGAGCCGGCCCGAGGCAATCACGCCGAGTGCGCGCATGAGATAGGTAACGAGCGCAGCGCCCGCCATCATGGCCCAGGGGTTGAGCTCAGCCAAGGCGCGCGCCCTTCAAGCCGCGATCGACCGCGAAGCCGATCGTGCCGCAGAGCAACCCGGCGGCAAGCAGGCCCCAATCGGGCGATAGGCGAATCAAAAGCGGCCCGCCGATCGCGCCGAGCAGAACGGAGAGAAACGCCGAGCGCCCCGGCACATCGAGAAACAGCAAAAGAAAATAAATCGGGTTCAGAAAGACGAGCGCCTGCGTGACCGTCTTCGAGACCACGCCCGCCAACACATAACCCAGCGCCGTGCCGACGAAACCGAGGATCAGGCACGCCCCGGCGAAGCCCATGAAATAGGCCCAGCGGCGTGTTGGATCGAGATCGGGTGAGCGGCGGATCACGAAGATCCACGAATTCGCGGTGACGAAATGAGCGAGCCAAAATTCGGCGAAGCGGTTTTTCACGCCCGGCCTGATATAGGGCATGAAGGTCGCCGTCATGGGCAAAAAGCGCGCATTGGCGAGCGCGACCGCCAACAATATTGCGAAGGCCGGACTGCCCGCGGTCAACATCTCGACATAGGCGACCTGACCCGGCAGCGCCCAAATCGTCGCGGTCGTCGCCATCGCCTTCCAAAATGAAAAGCCGATCTCGTGGCAGAGCGAGCCGAAGCCGATCATGCTGACCATCAGCATCGGCGCGGGCAGGCCACCGGCTTCGATGAAGCCGAGCCGAAAGGCCGCGCGGTCGCTATTGAGCGGCGCCGCTTTGCCGAACATCGGAAGCCCAAAGCGGAACATGAGGGTAGTGCGAGCGCCCTAGCGCCGACAAAAATGTTGGACGCCGCTCATCGCCAACGCGGTGAGCAGCGATGTGCTCAGGTGTCGAGGAAGCTTCTGAGTTTGCGCGAGCGGCTCGGGTGTTTGAGCTTCCTGAGCGCCTTGGCCTCGATCTGGCGAATACGCTCGCGTGTCACCGAGAATTGCTGACCCACTTCTTCGAGCGTGTGGTCGGTGTTCATGCCGATGCCGAAGCGCATGCGGAGCACGCGCTCCTCGCGTGGCGTGAGCGAGGCCAGCACGCGCGTGGTGGTCTCGCGCAGATTGGATTGGATCGCGGCGTCCACGGGGAGCACCGCGTTCTTGTCCTCGATGAAATCACCCAGATGGCTGTCTTCCTCATCGCCGATCGGCGTCTCGAGGCTGATCGGCTCCTTGGCGATCTTCAGCACCTTCCGCACCTTGTCGAGCGGCATGGCGAGCCGCTCGGCGAGCTCTTCGGGCGTCGGCTCGCGGCCGATCTCGTGCAGCATTTGGCGCGAGGTGCGCACCAGCTTGTTGATCGTCTCGATCATGTGCACGGGAATACGGATCGTGCGCGCCTGATCGGCGATCGAGCGCGTGATCGCCTGCCTGATCCACCACGTCGCATAGGTCGAGAATTTATAGCCGCGGCGATATTCGAATTTATCGACCGCCTTCATCAGGCCGATATTGCCTTCCTGAATCAGGTCGAGAAATTGCAGGCCGCGATTGGTGTATTTTTTGGCGATCGAAATCACAAGGCGGAGATTGGCTTCGACCATCTCGCGCTTGGCCTGGCTCGCTTCGCGCTCGCCCTTTTGCACGGTGGAGACGAGGCGCTTGTATTCACCGGTTTCAAGCCCGGTCTTCTTGGCGACTTCGGCCAGGGAGCGGCGAATCTCGGTGATGCGGTTCTTTTCGGTCTGCGCGAATTTTTTCCAACCCTTATCGCCGAGGTGGGAGATGCGCGCGAACCATTTTGGGTCGAGCTCGTGGCCGATATATTCCTTGAGGAACTGATCGCGGCTGACGCCGCAATGGAGCGCGGTGCGCATCAGCTCGCCCTCGAGCCCCTGCACCAATTTACTATAGGCATAGAGCTCTTCGACGGTCGCTTCGATTTTGCCGTTATTGAGATTGATCTGCTCCAGAAGATCGACCAACTCGATCTTCATTTTGTCGTGACGCTTGGCTTGCGGCGGTGCGATCGGCTCGCCACCGAGCACCGCTTCGAGACGGCCATCGAGCGAACGCTGATATTTTTTCTGCAAGGCGGCGATCTTGGCCATCGCCTCAATCACGCGCGGGCGTACCGCCGCTTCCATCGCCGCGAGCGAAACATTGCCCTCGTCGAAATCATCGTCGGGATCTTCACCTTTGGTACGCTCCTCGCCGCCGATTGCGGCCGGCTGAGGTGGCGCCGCGACGGCGACCGGCGCGGGCGCCGGCGGTGGCACGATCGCAAGCTGCGGTGGCATTGGGGCCACGCCATCGGGGCCGCTCGGCGCACCGCCATAGGTGGCGTCGAGATCGATGATCTCGCGCAGCAACATCCGCCCCGTTTCAATCGGCTCTTTCCAACTCGCCACGATCGCCATGGTGAGCGGGCTTTCGCAAATGCCACGAATCATCGCGTGGCGGCCGGCCTCGATGCGCTTCGCGATCGCGATTTCGCCTTCGCGCGAGAGCAGCTCGACGCTGCCCATCTCGCGCAAATACATGCGCACCGGATCGTCCGTCCGGCCCAGCTCATCGGCCTCGGCCACCACCGCAACGGGGGTTTCCGCCGATTCTTCCTTGTCGACCGCCGGGGTCTCTTCGGTCTCTTCGTTTTCGACCAGATTGATGCCGAGCTCGGAGAGCGTCGTCATCGTGTCTTCGATTTGCTCGGAGCTGAATTCTTCCGGCGGCAGCGCCGCGTTCAACTCGTCATAGGTGACATAGCCGCGCTCTTTGCCGCGCACGATCAGCTTGCGGACCGACGCGGTCAGCGAATCGAGAACCGGACTATCCGCGCTCTCTTCGCCAGCAGCGGGCGTCTCGGCGGCTTTGACTGGTTTGGTGGCCATCGAACTATTGCTCCTCGGCCGAAATCAGCGGCGTCCGAATCAAAACGGCCGAGTCAAAACCGCGCCCCGGAATCGCCTTTTGGCGTGCCGCCGCCGATCTGACACAGTCATCTCGCAAAATAGGGTTCCGCCTGCCGACGCACCGAACGGCGCGCCCGCTTGAGTCTGATCCTTGAAATGGCTAGTAAACCTTCGCCAATCAAGGGCCTTCTCCCACATCGGACAATCCGGCGGTTTCTAATGAGATGACCGAACCGTGTCAAGCTTTTGGCCGATTCCGGCGGGTATTGTTGCCTTAGAGCAACAGTCGAAGAGCGGCGGCTCGGGTCTGGTTTTTCAGGGCCGTCGGCGCCCTGGCGGAATTTGGTATCCAATTACCGCGTCTTCCAGGCCAGGGGCTTCTTCGATGGCGTGGAGGACACCGACCAGGCGGTTCATGTTTTCCTCGGAGATGTCATCGCGAAGGGCCCGCTCGGCTCCGGCGCGGACCTGCTCAAGGTCGGTCGCCCGGTGATGGAGGTCAAGCGCCTGGCGCAATTGCACCCGCGCCGCCACCACATCGACGCCCTTCAGAGGCGACGCCGCCCAATCGAGATAACGCGCACCATCACCGAACAGATCCTCCGCCACGTCATCGAGCCCGCGTACCCCCAAGGCCGCGATCAGAGCCGCCCGGTCCTGGCAGAACTCATGGGGCAGGCTGACCACGACATCACGCAGCGATTGATAGCGCAGCGTCTTGATCTCCAAGAGCGCGATTTCATCGCCGAACTCGCTGAGGAGATCGGGGAAATTGACCACCGTCTGCAAAATCGTGCGCTCGCGTTGCCGAGTCGCATCAACCGCGTTCGGCAGCGGCGCTTTTTGTTCGCGCGCGCGGTCGTCCGAACGGCCTGGCTTGAAATTACCGCGCTTCCCCTTGATGCGCCGCGCCGAAAAGGCGCTGTCGTTTAGTTGTTGGCGGAAATGACGTTGATAGTGGAAGCGTAAATCGCGATCGGGAATTTGTTCAACCAACGAATCAAGCCGACGCCCAACTTCCGCGCGCGCCTCAGGCGTTTCGAGCGAAAGCCCACCGGCCGCGAGTTTCCAAAGCGCGGTTGAAAACGGCACGGCCGCATCAAGCACCTGCTCCATGGCGACCCGGCAGCCTCTGCCGATCAGCGAATCCGGATCGTCGCCTTGCGGCAGCGTCGCAAAGCGGAGCGAGAACCCTGCCTTCACGCGCGACAACGCGCGCTCAACCGCGCGCGACGCGGCACGCTGGCCCGCCGCATCGCCATCGAAGCAGAGCACTGGCTGCGCGGCATAACGCCAGAGCAATTCCAATTGCATCTCGGTCAGCGCGGTGCCGAGCGGCGCGACCGCTTCCGCGATGCCAGCCTGGCTCAGCGCGATCACGTCCATATAGCCTTCGACCACGATCAGGCGATTGACCTTGCGCGCCGCCGCCGCCGCCAGATCGAGGCCATAGAGCATGGCGCCCTTGTGGAATAATTCGGTCTCGGGCGAATTGAGATATTTAGGCTCACCTGGCCCCAGAATACGCCCGCCGAAGGCGACGACACGGCCACGCGCATCGCGGATCGGAAACATCACCCGGCCGCGAAACCGGTCATAGCGTTCAGCCCCGCCCTCGGGCTCGATGATCAGCCCAGCGGCCATCATCAGCGCCTCGCCAATGCCCTGTTTGGCGAGCGCACTCTTCAACGCGCCACGTGCGGGCGGCGCAAATCCCAAACGAAAACGCGCGATGGTCTCCGCCGTCAGCGCACGCCCTTGCAAATAATCGCGTGCCGCGCGGCCTAGTTCGCTCTTCAATTGCGTTTCAAAAAATACCGCCGCCGCTTCCATCACGCCGCCGAGCGTGACCGCGGTTTCATGACGCTGGCGCTCGGCCGGTGTTTCGCGTGGCAATTCGAGACCGGCCTCACTCGCCAAGCGCTCGACCGCCTCGGGGAAGCTCAACCCTTCCGTGCGCATGACGAAACCGATCACATCGCCATGCGCGCCGCAGCCGAAGCAATGGAAGAAGCCCTTCTGGTCGCTCACCGTGAAGGACGGCGTCTTCTCTTGGTGGAACGGGCAAAGCCCGGTCAGCTCGCGGCCGCGCCGCACCAGCTTGACGCGCCGCCCGACCACGCCTTCGAGCGAGGCACGAGCGCGGATCTCATCCAAAAATCGCGGCGTGAATTTCATGGGGTGCCTTGGCCACAACAGCCGTGCGCCATGCTAGCGAAATCGAATGGCGGCGGCGAGACACAAGACCGTTGCAAATGATTGACGGCCCTAAGGCCGCCCCGCTCTCACGCGCCGGTGAGGAGCTGTTTTAAAATCGCGCTGGCCTTGGAGAAATCCATCTGGCCGGCATATTTGGCTTTGAGCGCCTGAATGGTCTTGCCCATGTCCTTGATCGTCTTGGCGCCAAGCTCGGCAACCGCTTCCTTGATCGCCGCTTCCATTTGCGCCTGGCCGAGCTGCTCGGGCAAAAAGCGCTCGATAATGACGATCTCTTCGGCCTCTTGCTGAGCCAGGTCGACCCGCCCGCCGGCCTCGAAGGTCAGAATGCTCTCGCGCCGCTGCCGGATCATGGTCTTCAAGAGTTCGAGAATATCGGGATCGCTCAAACCTTCCATATTGCCGCTCGAGCGCACGGCGATATCGCGGTCCTTGAGCGCCGCTAGAATCAGCCGAATAGTGCTGATGGTGCGGGCTTCACGCGCCTTCATCGCCCCTTTGAGGGCTTCGTTGAGTTCTTGGCGCAGCATGAAAGAGAAACTCCTGGCCGGATCGGCGCCGCACTATAGTCCGATTGGCCGAAGGTTCAACCTTGGCCCGGCGCCGAACCGATAAGTCATTGATTTTACTACGTTCATCGTGCGGCCCTGTGGCTTGACGACTCTGCCTAATCTGCGTAGGTTCCGCGCGCCTTCGCCGTTCGCGCCGGTGCGTGTTCGGCTGCGTGGCCCCTAGCCCTAAGGCCGATTCATGACGGCAGTCGCCTCGGACGAATTCGCCTCCGCCGGCACGCCCACCGCCGCGCTCGCGCTGGCAGACGGCACGGTGCTGTACGGCCACGGCATTGGGCGGGTCGGCACCGTCGAGGGCGAGCTTTGTTTCAACACCTCGATCACCGGTTATCAGGAAATTTTGACCGACCCGTCTTATGCCGGCCAAATCATCACCTTCACCTTTCCCCATATCGGCAATGTCGGCACCAATGAGGAAGACATCGAGGCGATGACCGTGCGAGCGCGTGGGCTCGTGCTGCGCGCCTCGATCACTGAGCCGTCCAATTGGCGCGCGACGCGACACCTCGATGATTGGTTGACGCGCATGGGGCTGGTCGGCATCGCCGGCGTCGATACCCGCCGTCTGACGCGGCTATTGCGCATGAAGGGCGCGCAAAACGTCTCGCTTTGTCATGCCCCCGATGGCCGGCTCGACGCGCCCGCCCTCCTCTCCCAGGCACGCGCCTGGCCCGGCCTCGAAGGCATGGACCTCGCCAAGGAGGTCAGCTGCACGCAAAGCTATGAATGGCGCGAGGCGGCCTGGACCTTGGGCAAAGGCTATGCCGTGCAGGATCATCCGCGTTTTCACGTCGTCGCGGTCGATTATGGCGCGAAGCGGAATATCTTACGCTCGCTCGCCGCCGCCGGCTGCCGAGTCACCGTGGTGCCGGCCGGCGCGAGCGCGGCGGATATTCTGGGCCATAGACCAGACGGAATTTTTCTCTCGAATGGCCCGGCCGATCCGGCGGCGACCGGCCAATACGCCATTCCGGTGTTGCGCGCGTTGATCGCGAGCGGCAAGCCGATCTTCGGTATTTGTTTGGGCCATCAATTGCTCGGGCTCACGCTTGGCGCCACCACGCGCAAAATGTTGTTCGGCCATCGCGGCGCCAATCACCCGGTGAAGGAACTCGCCACCGGCCGCGTCGAGGTGACGAGCCAGAACCACGGCTTCGAAGTACGCGCCGATAGCCTGCCGAGCGGCGTCACGCCGACCCATGTGTCGCTGTTCGATGGCTCGCTTGAAGGCCTCAGCGTCGAGGGCAAACCGGTCTTCTCGGTGCAATACCACCCCGAGGCCTCGCCCGGGCCCCAAGACGCGCAGCATCTGTTCCAACGCTTCGTTGCCTTGATGACGACGCATGCCTAAGCGCACCGACATCAAATCGATCCTGATCATCGGCGCCGGACCGATCGTGATCGGCCAGGCCTGCGAGTTCGATTATTCGGGCACGCAAGCCTGCAAGGCGCTGCGCGCCGAAGGCTATCGCGTGATCTTGGTCAATTCGAATCCGGCCACGATCATGACCGATCCCGAATTCGCCGACGCGACCTATGTCGAGCCGATCACCCCTGAGATCGTCGAGCGCATCATCGCGCGCGAGAAGCCCGATGCATTGCTGCCCACCATGGGCGGGCAGACCGCGCTCAACACCGCGATGGCCTTGGCCGATTCGGGCGCGCTCGCGCGCCACGGCGTCAAACTCATCGGCGCCTCGCGCGATGCCATCGTGGTCGCCGAAGACCGCCTGCTGTTCAAGGAAGCGATGACCGAGATTGGCCTCGAATCGCCCAAGAGCAAACTCGCCACCAATATGGACGAAGCGCGCGCGGCGCTCGACCATGTCGGCCTGCCGGTGATCATTCGCCCGTCCTTCACGCTCGGCGGCTTGGGCGGGGGCATCGCCTATAACCGCGAGGAGTTCGATGCCATCGTACGCGGCGGGCTCGATGCCTCGCCGGTTCATTCGGTGCTGATCGAAGAATCGGTGCTGGGCTGGAAAGAATTCGAGATGGAGGTGGTGCGCGACCGCGCCGACAACGCCATCATCATCTGCTCGATCGAGAATATCGATCCGATGGGCATCCACACCGGCGATTCGATGACGGTCGCGCCCGCGCTAACGCTGACCGACAAAGAATATCAGATCATGCGCAACGCCTCGCTCGCGGTGCTGCGCAAGGTCGGCGTCGAGACCGGCGGCTCGAACGTGCAATTCGCCATCGACCCCGCGACCGGGCGCATGGTCGTCATCGAGATGAACCCGCGCGTCTCGCGCTCATCCGCTTTGGCCTCGAAGGCCACCGGATTTCCCATCGCCAAGGTCGCCGCCAAACTCGCCATCGGCTACACGCTGGATGAAATCGCGAACGACATCACGGGCGTCACACCCGCCTCGTTCGAGCCGACCATCGATTATGTTGTCACCAAAATCCCGCGCTTCACCTTCGAGAAATTTCCGGGCACCGACGCCTTGCTCACGACCTCGATGAAATCGGTCGGCGAAGCCATGGCGGTCGGCCGCACCTTCAAGGAATCGCTGCAAAAGGCGCTGCGCTCGATGGAGACCGGTCTGACCGGGCTCAACGCGCCCCAACTCAAGGGCTATGCCGAAGGCGGCGACGTCCAAATACTGAAGGAAGCGCTCGGCCAACCGAGGCCGGACCGCCTGTTGGTGATCGCCGAAGCGTTCCGCGCGGGCCTCGGTGTTGAGGAGATAGCGCGTCTTTGCCATTTCGATCCGTGGTTCCTGCGCCAAATCGCCGAATTGGTGGCAAGCGAGCAGCACCTCAAGGCCAATGGTCTGCCAACCGAGCGCGCGGGTCTCCTCGCCCTGAAGCAACAAGGCTTCGGCGATGCGCGGCTCGCCGAATTGACCGGGCGAAGCGCCGCCGTGATCGCCGCCAAGCGCGCCGCGCTCAACGTCCATCCGGTGTTCAAGCGCATCGATACCTGCGCCGCCGAATTCGAATCCCGCACGCCCTATATGTATTCCTGCTACGAAACCGACACCAATGGCGCGGCCGAATGCGAGGCCGACCCAAGCGCGCGCCGCAAGGTGATTATTTTGGGCGGCGGGCCGAACCGGATCGGCCAGGGCATCGAGTTCGATTATTGCTGCGTGCACGCCTCCTATGCGCTACGCGAGGCCGGCTTCGAAACCATCATGATCAATTGCAACCCCGAAACGGTGTCGACCGATTACGACACGTCGGATCGGCTCTATTTCGAACCGCTCACAATCGAAACCGTGCTCGACATCGTGCGGGTTGAACAGAGTAAGGGTGAGCTGGTTGGCCTCAACATCCAATTCGGCGGCCAAACACCCTTGCGCCTCGCCAACGCGCTCGAGGCCGCCGGCGTGCCCATTCTCGGCACACAGCCCGATGCGATCGACATCGCGGAGGACCGCGACCGCTTCCGCACACTGTTGAATCAACTTGGTCTCAAACAACCGAGGAACGCGACCAGCCGCTCGCTCGATGAAGCGCGCCGTTTGGCCGGCGAGATCGGCTATCCGGTCATGGTGCGGCCCTCTTATGTGCTGGGCGGGCGCGCCATGGAGATCATCCATGATCCCAAATCGCTCGATCGCTACATGATCGAGGCGGTCAAAGTTTCGGGCGATAACCCGGTTTTGATCGACAGCTTCCTACAAAATGCCGTCGAGGTCGATGTCGATGCGCTGGCGGATGGCACGAACGTTTTCATCGCGGGCGTGATGGAGCATATCGAGGAGGCCGGCATTCATTCCGGCGATTCGGCTTGCTCGCTGCCACCCTATTCGCTCGATCCGGCGATGATCGCGCGCATCAAGGAGCAGACCACGGCGCTCGCGCGCGCGCTCAAGGTCAAGGGCCTGATGAACGTGCAATTCGCGATCAAGGACGATGATCTCTACGTGCTTGAGGTCAACCCGCGCGCGAGCCGCACGGTCCCCTTCGTCGCGAAATGCATCGGCCGGCCGATCGCCAAAATCGGGGCGCGCCTGATGACGGGTGAGCCGCTCGCTGTGTTCAATCTGAGCGAAAAACCGCTCGGCCATATCGCGGTCAAGGAAGCGGTGTTCCCCTTCGCGCGCTTCCCCGGCGTCGATTTGATCCTCGGGCCCGAGATGAAATCGACCGGCGAGGTCATGGGTATCGATCGCGATTTCGGCCGCGCCTTCGCCAAGGCGCAGCTTGGCGCGGGCAATGCCCTGCCGCTTGCCGGCACGGTTTTCCTTTCGGTGCGCGATGCCGACAAGCCCCCGATCGTTTCGATCGCGCGCGCTTTGATCGAACACGGCTTTGGCGTGATCGCGACCGGCGGCACGGCGGCGGTGATCGAAGCCGCCGGGCTTGAGGTCAAGCGCGTCAACAAGGTGCGCGAGGGCCGGCCGCACATTGTCGATGCCATCAAGAATGGCGAAATCCAGCTCGTGGTCAACACCACCGAGGGCGCCCATTCGGCGGCCGATTCCTTCGCCCTTCGCCGCGCCGCGCTTGAACATAAGGTGCCGTATTTCACCACGCTCTCGGCCAGCCGCGCCATGGTCCAGGCCATCCGCGCCCTCAAGGCCGGCAGCCTTGATGTTGCCTCCTTACAATCCTATTCTTCGGCCTAGTATCAGTACCCCGTCTGGGTCCGTCCGATCCATCCGATAGGCCAAGCGCAAGCGCCGGGCGAGCTCGGCGGTCGGCTGGTATTGGGTTACGCATTGCGACGGGGATTGGTTGGCTAAGGAAGCGCGCGATGGAAAAACACCCCATGACACCGCAGGGCTATGACCGCCTGCGCGACGAGCTCAGGCGACTGAAGCATGACGACCGCCCGCGCGTCATCGTGGCGATCGCGACCGCGCGCGAGCATGGCGATATTTCGGAGAACGCGGAATATCACGCGGCCAAGGACCAGCAGGGAATGATCGAGGCGCGCATCAAGGAACTTGAAGCGAAAATCAGCCGCGCCGAAGTGATCGACCCGAAGCTTGTGTCGAGCGATCGGATTCAGTTCGGCGCCGAAGTCACCGTGATCGACGAGGAAACCGAAAAATCCGCCACCTATCGGATTGTCGGCGCCGATGAAGGCGATATTCAGAGCGGCTTTTTGTCGTACACCGCGCCGCTTGCGCGGGCCTTGTTGGGCAAGACCGTCGGCCAATCGGTCGAAATCAACACGCCCAGCGGCGTGCGCAGCTACGAAATCACCAAGGTCCGTTACGGCTGAGCGCCGGCGAGGAACGGCGTTTGGTTCGCCAGCACGCCGAAATCCTTGAGGCCCGCGCGCTGACAATCGGGAGACCCTGACATGATCGTCGTTGCCGGTGAAATCGTTCTCGCGGCCGAAAGCGCCGAGGCCGCGCGCGCGGCCGCCATCGAAATGGGCCGCGCCACGCGGAAGGAAAAAGGCTGCGTGACCTATCGTTTTTATGAGGATCTTGAGACGCGCGGGCACTTCCATGTTTTCGAAATCTGGGAAACCGCGGACGCGCTGAAAGCGCATTTCGACATGCCGCACATGAAAACCTTCCGTGCGACGCTCGCCACCCTCAAATTCATCTCGCGCGACATCACGCGTTACGAGATCGCGAAGACCGAGAAGCTTTAGCGACGACCCCGCCTCTCCCCGTTCGTCATGGCCCGCGCAGTCGGGTGGCGTAAGACATGGCGCGCATAAGGACGCCGAATTGATGGCGCCGACGCGGTCATTATTTTTCTCGTCATTGCCGGGCTTGACCCGGCAATCCAGGGCCACAACACCGCCGTTTCCTATGGAAGCCTGGATGCGCGGGTCAAGCCCGCGCATGACGATTTGGGTAGATGCTAAGCCCGCGCAAATTAAACCGAGCAACCCCGTCAAGCCAGGCTATGACGAAGAAGAGAATAGTGACGCTTGGCGTACTCACGCATTCACATCGACCACCACGCGGCCTTTCACCTCGCCCTTCAAAATGCGCGCGCCATAATCGGGCAGCGCGGCGAGCGGAATGGTCTCGCTCAAGCCATCGAGCGTCGCGCCCGGCAATTCGTGCGCGAGGCGCTCCCACGCTTTGACGCGCGGCTCATGCGGGCACATCACCGAATCGATGCCGATCAAGCTCGCGCCCCGCAAGATGAACGGCAACACGGTGGTGTTGAGCGCGGTGCCACCGGCCAACCCGCAGGCCGCGACCGCGCCGCCATAGCGCGTCTCGGCGATGACATGGGCCAACATATCGCCGCCTACCGTATCGATCGCACCGGCCCAACGTTCTTTCAGCATCGGTTTATCGGGCTTCGCCCCCATCTCCGCGCGCGGAATGATGTGCGTGGCACCCAGGCCCTTCAGGAATCCATCGAGCGCCGGCCGCCCCGTGACCGCATGAACCTCATAGCCGCGCTTCGCGAGAAGCGCGACCGCGGTGCTGCCAACGCCGCCGGCAGCACCAGTCACCACGAACGGCCCGGCGCCGGGTGGCACGCCCGCGCGCTCCAGCGCGAGCACGCAAAGCATCGCGGTGAAGCCGGCCGTGCCGATCGCCATCGCGTGTTTCGCGCTCAGGCTCCTCGGCAGATGCACCAACCACTCGGCCTTGAGGCGGGTCCTTTGCGCGAAGCCGCCCGAATGTCGCTCGCCAACGCCCCAGCCCGTCAGCACAACCCGATCGCCCGCGATGAAACGCGGATCGTCCGAGGCTTCCACCACGCCGGCGAAATCGATCCCCGGCACCATCGGGAAGCTGCGCAAGATCGGCGCGCGCCCGGTCAGCGCGAGGCCATCCTTGTAATTGAGACTCGAATAGCCGATCAGCACCGTCACATTGCCGGGTGGTAAATCGGCGTCGCTCAGCGTCTTGATATTTGTGGTGGTTTTGCCGTCAGCCTGATCGGCGACAAGCGCACGATAACCCTCTGCCATAACCCTTGCTCCCTGATTTGGGCGCTAGGGTGGCCGGACGCAGCGGTCAGAGCAAGCCAGAAGCGATCGCGTCCCGAATGCGCGCCACCACGCCAACCCAATCGCCCGGTTGCGTTTGCCGGTAGAGCCTCATGGTCGGGTACCAGGGGCTATCGGCGCGGTGCAGCATTTGGCGCCAATCGGGTACAAAGGCGATCATGGTCCAAACCGGCTTGCCGAGTGCGCCAGCCAAATGCGCGACCGCGCTATCGATCGTGATCACCAGATCGAGCTGGCTGATGGCATAGGCCGTATCGGCCATGTCGTCGAGAAGCGGGCCAAGATCGATCGCGCCCGGCAGGTCGACCACCTGTTCGGCATAGGGGCTGCCCTTTTGCAGGCTATAGAGCTGAGCCACGCCGGGCACCGCGAGCGGCTTTAGATCGCCCGCGCGACAGCTTCGCGTCGCGTCGGCCTGATGCCCCGGATTCCCGCCCCAGACGACGCCAATGCGCTTGGCCGTGGCCCGACCGGCGAACACCGCTGCAAGCGCGTTCTTTCCCGTGCCCGGCGGCGCGAGATAGGGCACCGACGCCAGTATATTTTCGAGCGTCGCACCAAAGAGAGCGGGCAGACTCATCAGCGGAATGTGGCAATCGAACGCCGGCAGGGGGTCGCCCTGTTTGATCACCTGCGCGGGGCCCTTCATGGCGCCAAGCAAACGCATCAAAGGCGGCTGAACTTCGAGGATGACGCGTCCCCCTTGCGCCACCACCATAGGCACATACCGCACGAATTGAATGCTATCGCCGAGGCCTTGCTCGGCATGGAGCAGAATGGTGCGTCCTTCGAGCGGCTTGCCGTCCCACAGTGGCGCGCTGAATTGGCGCGGCCGCATGTCGGTGGCCCGCCAGCGCCATTCATATTCGGGCCAGCCGCGCTTAAAATCGCCGCCGAGCAAGAGCGCCATCGCGCGATTCCAATGCGCGGTCGGATTGCCAGGCTCATGTGCGATGACGCGGTCGAAGCACACAACCGCCTCGTCGACGCGCCCCTGATCGCGGTGAATCAATCCTAGATTGATCCGCGCTCTGCCATGATCGGGCGCGCGCGCCAACACCGCATGGAAATTTCTCGCGGCGCCATCAAGATCGCCCGCCGCATAGCGGCAATTGCCGAGATTATAGATCAGCTCGACATTCTCTGGTGCACGCGCAAGCGCGCTCTCAAGTGTTTGGATGGCCTCGTCGAGCCGACCTAAATCTTTCAACGCGAGCGCGCGATTGCCGAGCGGTTCGATCGCATCGGGGGCAAACGCCGCGGCGCGTTCATAGGCGTCGAGCGCGGACAAAGCGTCGCCTTTGGTGCGCGCCAAATTGCCAAGCGCCAGATGCGTGGCCGCGAGATCGGGTTTGAGTGCGAGCGCAAGGGCCAAAAGTTCGGCCGCTTCAGCCACGCGTCCTTGGCCCCGCAACGCCTCGGCCAACGCAACCGCGAGATCGGGGCGCGAGGGCTCGCGTTCGAGCGCACTGCCGAGCGCCGCGATCCGGGCAATGATCGCTGCGTCGCCGCTGTCGCCAGCAGCCAATGGGGGCATCTTCAAGGTAGCGTTCATGATAATGGCGTGAGTCTGCCGCGCGGGTATTAACGAAATATGTGGGACAACCAGCCCCACAGCCCCGCGCGGGTGCTCGTTGACGCCGGGAATCACGGGCCGGATACTGCCTATCATTGGCGATTCGCCGCTGAATTTCGGCCCTTTTGGAGCGCACGGGATGAAGGCCTCGGACCTGTTCGTGAAATGCCTCGAGGCCGAAGGCGTCAGCCATATTTTCGGTATTCCGGGCGAGGAAAATGCCGATGTCATGATCTCGCTGATGGCGAGCTCGATCAAATTCGTGCTGTGCCGTCACGAGCAGGCGGCCGCCTTCATGGCCGATGCCTATGGCCGACTCACCGGCAGAGCCGGGGTCTGCCTCGGCACGCTCGGCCCTGGCGCGACCAATCTGGTGACCGGTGTGGCCGACGCCAATTGTACGCCGTCAGCGCCTATGAGACAGAATTGGGGTATTGATTAGAGGAGGGTTTTGGTCTCATCGCAGTGACGAAGGAACGAAGATGAGAGCAAAA